>CAYHYG010000006.1:2731-44484 GCA_964360835.1 uncultured Gammaproteobacteria bacterium | reverse complement strand
AGACAATTGTTTTAATTTTTCTTTATCTTTAACCCCAAAATTTTGCTCCTCATCGATTATAAGCAGACGTAAGGAAGCGAAACGGACATCTGATGATAGGGCACGATGTGTCCCGATTACAATATTGACGGAACCGTCTGTCAAGCCTTGTATTACTTTGGCTACTTCCTTTTTGCTTTGCCAGCGTGACAGCAGGCCAATGCTAGTCCCGTGTCGGCTTAAACGTTGTTGAAATAAATCATAATGTTGCTGCGCCAGAATAGTAGTAGGACAGAGGATGGCGACCTGTCCGCCATTGAGCACTGTTCTCCAGGCGGCACGCAGAGCTACTTCAGTTTTGCCAAAGCCGACATCACCACAGAGCAGACGATCTGTGGGATAATCTTTGGCCAGATCATCCAGGATTTCTTCCATGGCACGACGCTGAGATAGGGTTTCTTCGTAAGGAAAGTCTGCCGCTACGAGTGCTTCTTGTTCGTCTGGCTGTAATGGCTGACAGTGAATCAGGCGACGACGAGCTTCTGTATTCAAGAGCGATAGAGCTAGCTGCAATGTTTCGGCTTTAATTTTCTGGATAGTCAGGAGCCAGCCCTGGTCTGTTGATAATCGGGATATCTTGGGATTGGCTGGACCGATGTATTTGCTAATTTTAGCTGAGCTTTCTGTCGGTAGATAAATCTTATCATTGTCAGCATATTCTAGGATCAAGTAATCCCTCTTTATTCCATCAAGATCGATCGTGCTAAATTCTTTCAGACGCCCAACACCATGATCTCGATGCACCACCAGATCGCCAATCTGTATTTCCGGCAGAAAGACGCGCGTCGAAGATGACACCTTGCGCTCTGCGGGCCAGAAATAACTATCATTAATAACCAGCAGGTTATCATCGCGGTCAACGAAGGCAGCTGGCGGCTGCCACGTAGTGGTAGCCAGCGGTAGGCAGGTTATATTTTGACTATTTTGTTCTGCTAATTTTTGTGCCGCTGGCAGATTTTTGGTCAGCCAAAATATCGCTGAGGGGGGTTGTTGTTTTAATCGCTCTAGATTTACAGCCGGAGCCAGTGTGCTCGATAAGTCGGGCCAACTTTGGTGTAGGCGGATGTCAGGGTTGGCTACAAAATCATCCAAAATAAATTCATGGTCATGTTCTACAGATATCCGGCTTACCAAGCAGACGTTGTCTGACAAATAGTCTGCAACAGGGGAGGATTTTTGGATCCAATGTCTTTGCGGCAATTTTATTTCCGTCAGTGATGATTCAATATTTTGAGTTGTACGGTCAAGCTGCCAGATATGGCTAATGATATTGCCGTCACATTCTAAGCGTAAAATTTTGTCATCTAGACCGACATCCACGATATTGCCTCGCATAGCAACTTGATAGTTTTCATAAGTCGCCGAGCTGGCCTCGTAACCTTTTTGTATTAGTTGATCAACTAGAGATCGAGGAGTAGTTACCTCGTTAAGTTTAAGGATCAGACGGCCGAGCATCCAGGTTTTTTTCTCAGGTAGTTTCTGATCTAACAATGAAGCATGTGCAACGATGATGGCGGACTCTTTACCGCTGATGGCTGTCAGTAGCGGTGTCAGATCACTGCCGGAGGTCCAGGTTTGTATTTTTCTTTTTGGGGCATTGTCTAATGTTTGCCAAACAGTTAATGAATCATAGAGATTTTTTATCTCCTTTTCTGATTCTGACAAACATAAAATCACCCCATAATCATTGACCAGGGTGGTGGTAGAGAGCCAGTAGCCCAATGCATTCTCATGAAGTATTCCTCGTATTTTCATCTGGCTAGACTACTGTAGCTGAAAAGTGTTCAGAAAGGAAGAGTATTGACAATATTCATGATATATAGTATATTACTATATTGCTCTGATTTGCTCATTTTTTGGCTAGTTTTACCTCGAAATCTGCTTGTCAGGTTTTGGACATTCTCCCTCCTATATGTCCCCGTTATAATGACGGTTCCTGATAAGCAGCTTTGGGGGTACAATATCTCAAGTTCTTCAAAACAACAGCAAGACACAACACTTAACAGGGCGGAGGTAAGATGTCTCGCATTCGGTTTTTTCTGATCATTCCTGTAGCGTTTGTCCTCATCGGTGTCGTTACTGTCATGCAGGCCATGAATCCTGAAAACGTGATTCGGGTCAACAGTAGCGATTTGCATCGGCACATCGCGGCCTGCACCGCCCAGATGGACGGCATGCTGCCGCCTGATGGGTTTGACCTGTACTATTATCTGGAGAGGAACAACATCTCTCTGCGTCAAGTCCAGGGAAGAGAGCCGCAGATTTTTGCGGCTATCAATGGGGACGGAGAGCTGGTTCCTCTGGACTCCACCCTGGTCCAGTACGGCGACTACGTCGTCGTTAATCCGACTCCAAGTTCTTCTGAACTGCTGACCATCGATCGTGATGGTCGCAGTCGGTCGGCCACCAACTAGTAACGCGTCACGCGCCAACAGAACCCCGGAATGTCTCACTGAGACGCCGGGGTTCTTCATTTTATCTGACGAGTTCGCCATGATCTGCTATACTTATGTCATGAAAAGACAGAAGTTAGTTATTCTCTTGGCGGCTTTTTTCTTAATTTTCGGTACGCTGGAATTAATACCGTTAGGAATAATCAGCGGAAAAATGTTTGGTTTATTTGAAGTAGCACCATTGCACAGTATTGTTTATTTACTATCGGGCTTGGCCGCGCTCTGGGGTTTCACCACAGCGGCTGAAGCAAAGTTATATTGTCGTATATTCGCTGGTTTGTATGCTTTGATGGCAATTATTGGTTGGATTCAGGGAAGTTTCTTTAATCTCTTTTCTCTATCATTAGCTGATAATATTCTTCATTCAGTTTTGACTTTGTTGCTGGTCTGGTTTGGATTGGTGAAAAAAGGAAAATAAAAGTTGTTTGGAGGAGGTATCCGCTCGCACAATCTATAGTTTACCAGACTGAACAATTTCTAATAAATCTTCATGTAAGATTCCATTAGAAACGATACATCCAACGCCGTCTTCGTCATATCTTCTCTCGTCTCCGTTTAAATCAGTAACTTTTCCACCAGCTTCTTCAGTAATTATCTTCAAAGCCGCTACGTCGTGACCGGCTCCCTTATAAAATACCGCCCCGATATATTTTCCGTTGGCTATTTGGATGCCGCCATAAATAAAAGAAGGAAGTTTCATCACAGCACATTTTCTTTCACTCAGTGTTTTAATAAGCGGTAGGTTTGAAAAACCCAGATCTCTGCCCGAAGCGCCAGTATTCACATATGTATTTTTTAACGTAGTGCTATTCAGCACCGATATTTTTTTGCCATTTCTGTACGCTCCGCTGCCTGTATAGGCCCAATACATATTTTTCATTACCGGATCATTTACTAACCCTAAAACTGGTAAGCCATTTGATTGGTCGACTAAGGCAATGGAAAAAACAAACATAGGTAAACCACACGCAAAAGCCATTGTTCCATCTATTGGATCACAAACCCAGACGTATTTTGAATTTTCCTTCCGATCGCTCTTTTCTTCTCCGTAAATACTGTGTTCTGGATAGGCTTCGTTTACTCTTCGGATTACCAAATCATTTATCTCAGTATCAGCTTTTGTTAATGGAGTGTCGTCTTCTTTATATATATTTTCAACTTCAAAACTAAAATATTTCAGAGCTATTTTTTCAGCCTCTCTGGCCAGTTCTTTTGAAAATTCAAGATATTCTTTCATAGAATTATTTTACCATTTTTTGATTATTCTTTCAGGATGATGGGTTTACTGGATTCTCCCGCACTATTATTTTGAAATTCGAAAGGTTGCGGGATCCCGCCATCGAGGCGGGAGAACCAGAGACCTCTGCAACCCCGCACCATTCGCTTCGCTCAATTACGGGGCAGGTGTGAATGCAGCGCTCTATACTCGCTGAACTTGCCTTAAGAAATGGTGGGAACAACAGGAATCGAACCTGTGACCTTTCGAATGTGAATCGAACGCTCTAACCAGCTGAGCTATGTTCCCATATGTCAATGCAATCAAAGCCGAAGCAACAATAATCTAACACTAGATGACTGGTTTGACAATAACAGCTTTGATCAGTAGTATAGTTCAGAATAGCTTTCAAGCTTTTGTACACACAATCACAACTCTCAACGGAGGTACGATGAACTCAACAACCGAAGTCGCGACTGTCACTGTCCACAGTTCCGAACCTATGGTTACCCAGACTGTGACCTGCGGTCGTGCTAGTGATGGCCCGGAATTGCAAGCATTGCTCAGGGAGCGATTTCCAGAGGCAGAGGTACTGGTTGGTGAAGTTGGCAAGAAGCTCATCATCAGAATTCGTCAGGATCAGGTAGACGGCTTCTGGAGCACAGTCAACCGTTGCGCCGATCTCAATGATTTCAAGGTGATCTAGCATTCAGCTGCGTACGACGTAGCTCTAGGAGGATCGATGTCTGGTAGAAAGATGCGGCTGGAGATATCTCGGCCAATGCTGGTGGTCGATATTGACTGCGATACGGCAGACCAAGAAATGTTGGCGGCGCTCCTGGCTCAGGAGTTTCCGCGCGCCAGACAAACATCGGGAGGTAAGGGGACTTCGTTTTCTATTGTGATTCATCAAGATCAGTTTGACATACTTCGCCGAAAGATCGAGGAGTTCGCTGCCGAGCATCAGATCGAAGTGCAACATCCTGTGCCTCGCTGAGTCTCAAGAAAATCGGCCCCGACGATACACGTCGGGGCCGAATTACATTTTAGCTATTATATAGGGTAGCCGCCTTGGCTAAACCTTCCGTCAGATACATGGTTAGGCAATCAGCTCCGCGTCCAGCTATCTCCGGAAGCTTCTTTTTTTCTAAAGCGCTGAATTTTTGTAACACATATTTCTCGGCCTGACCCTTGCTAGGACCTATGCCTAGTCGCAGACGCAGGAAATCACGTGAGCCTAGATGTTCGATAATGGATTTGATGCCATTGTGACCACCGCTGGAATTGTTTATGGCCAATTTAATGCGGCCAAAGATTAGATCTAGATCGTCATAGAGTACGATTAGATGCTTGCTCTTGATTTTATAGAATTTGGCGACCGTCTTGATAGTTTGGCCAGAGTCATTCATGTAGACAGTTGGGCGGCAGAGAATTATCTTTTCGCCGGCAAACTCTGTGGTTGCAATCTGTGCTGCCAATTTTTTTTGCTCAGAGAAATTGCCTTGCCAGCGTTCAGCTAGCAGATCGAGCACCTGACGACCCAGGTTATGTCTGGTCAAGGCATAATTATTCCCTGGATTGCCTAAGCCAACAATGAGATACATAGGTTAAACTTTAAATATTTTCTCAACGTAGATTTTGAGCGGCGTACCCAGAAAACCAAATTTGGCGCGTAGATTATTTTCCAAGAAACGCAAGTATGATTCGTGCAAGCTGGTTTTGAACTTTATCTTAATAATGAACCGTGGCGGATTGGTATGCGTCTGCTGGAAATGGTAGATGTATGGATTTCTGTTGCCTTTACCTTTGGTCGGTAGATGACGGCGCAGCATTTGCTTCAAGAATTTATCGGCCGCGTTATCTTCGATATAGCGTTGACGTTCGTTCTGAACCTCCAAGATGAGATTGAGGAGTTGCGCACGTTTCGTCTTATGCTTGGCTGACAAGAAAATTATCGGGGCCCAAGATAGCCAAGGGAAAAAACGACGATACCTTAGCGTGGCTTCGGAGGCACTGCGCATAGATTTTTCTCCTATTAAATCCCATTTGTTGGCCACCATGATGACAGAGGCACCGGTCTTGACGATTTCGTCGGCCAGATTTTTGTCCTGATAGGACAGATCTTTGTCAGCTTCGGTCATGAATAGTACGATATCAGACCGTTTGATAGTTTCTAGAGCTTGATGCATGCTAATTTTTTTCAGCTGATCGACTCGCTGGTTGCGCGCTAGACCGGCAGTATCAATCAGGGTGATGTCTTTGTCATGATATTTTAATTGGATGTCTTGGGAATCGCGAGTAGTGTGTGCTTCGGGCGAAACGATGACACGTTCATCATTTAGTAAAGCATTGACAAGCGATGATTTGCCTACATTTGGTTTGCCGATCAGAGCCACCTTGATACTAGGCGTCATATTGGCCGGTACAGTAGAGACACGTTTGGCAATCAGATCAAGTAGGTCACCGGTACCCGAGCCATTGGCCGCAGAAACAGGTTGAGCTTCACCGAGGCCGAGCTGAGAAAATTCAGCTACTTGATTCCGTTGTTTCATCGTATCGGCTTTGTTGGCTACCACTAGGACAGGTTTTTTTTGCTTGCGCAAGAAACGAGCTACTTCCTGATCAAGCGGAGTGATACCATCACGCGTATCCAGCACCAGCAGGATGAGAGAAGCCTCATCAATGCCTTTGATGGCTTGGTCAGTGATTTGCTGTTGCATGGATTCTCGGCTATGAAAATCTACACCACCACTGTCGATCAAGATAAATTCCCGACCTATCCAGCTGACTACAGCTTCTTTGCGGTCACGAGTAGTGCCAGCTATAGTCGATACCAAAGCATCACGGCTAGAGGATAGTCGGTTAAAGAGTGTGGATTTACCGACATTGGCCCGTCCCAGGATAAGTACTGTTGATGGTTTTTTCATAAATAGATTTTGGTTATTCCGTTTCGTCCGTCTCGTCCGAAGCCTCAGGAATAGTACTGCTGGCAGTACTGGTCGGTGTGACGGTAGGGATTAATATACGTATTTCTGCTTGGCGTGCGGTGTAGCTCTGACCAACGATGACCAAGAAGTCTAGCTCTTTGACCTCGCCCTTATCATCGGTGAAGTCCCAAGTCTTAGCTACATTATAGCTCAAAAGTGACAAAGGTGGGTTTTCGCTGGCCTGGACTGAAAAATAGTCTTCCAACGCTTGCCTAGTGGCCGGTTTCTGACCCTTGGTATAGTCATAAATGATGGTGGTGACAAAGCTTTGACTATCAGCATTACCATAGCGATCGACAGCGATACCTCTTTTTTGTATTTCATTAGCCGCCTGCGTAGCTAGGCCGGGGATAGGAGTGCCATTTTGCAGGATGAGCGTAGATTGTTCTGCTTTGAGAGCTGGGCGACTGAAAATACTACTGACCATTCCTTGAATTTCAGCAAAGCTGCCCATGCGAGGTTGTAGGATATAGGCGCCATCCAGAGCAGAAATACCACCGACCAAGAAACCCCCAGGAGCATCATCCAAGATCAGATTATAGACCTCATCTGTTTTTACATCTTTGGCCATTTGCGCCAGCTTGACGCCTTCCCAGACTTCCATATCAACCGCCGTATATTGCGTCAGCAAGTTGAATATCTTGTTGATCTTCATTGGGTTTATCAAGGTGTTGAAGGAGGTCAATTTATCTTTCAGTGCAAAGATAATTTTCTGTTGTCGTTTGGAGCGGGCAAAATCAGACCCCTCGCCATTATTACCATGTCGCGAACGAGCAAAGGTCAGGGCCGTTTCCCCATTCATTTTTTGTTTACCTTCTTTGAAGGTGACTGTTGTCGTTAGCTTGTCGGTAGTGGGGAAGAGGGGATCGTAGAAAGCGCGTTCGACATCTATAGTCAGTCCGCCGACAGCGTCTATAATATCAACGAAGCCTTGGAAATCGATGGTGCCCATGTAGTGGATCTCTTGTCCCAAAGCTTTACCGATAATTTCTTTTGTTTCGGCAAAGGCGTACTCCCGGCCACGTTCGCGCAACAAAGCATAGACTGAGTTAATCTTACGGTAACTGCCGTCTGAGAAAGGTACCACCATATCACGCGGTAAAGAAATAACGGCCGCCTCGTGGCTACTTGGTTTGAAACTCCCTAGGATAATGGTATCTGACAGATATGGTCCCTCATGTCCGGGGCCGCCCATACCGAGGAGTAAGAAATTGACACGGTCATCAGATTCACCGCGGAGTTTGTTGCCCTCTGTATCAAAAATATGAGTAATCTGTCTGATGATGTAGCCATTAGGCAAGCCACCAAAGAAACTCTTGTTGATGGCGCCAATGACAGACGAGGCCAAGAAAAAGATGATAATCAAAAAAATCAGCAGGCAGGAACATACCTTTAGTTTTGACCTGCTTGCTTTGGGGTGAGCTCGACGTTCTGGTTGTGGTGACTTTGGTAATCCGTTTTGATCGTCGCCTGGGGGTATTACCGGGGAGGCAGAAATGTTCGAGTTGAACGATGTGCGTGTGAAATCAGCCATAAAGTAGTTGCATTATAATGAAAGAGAGGCTTCAAGTCAATTTAAGTCTTTTGGCCCTTGCCAAAGCAATTAAGAGTTGTTAGAATAGTATTACTTTTTGCTAATATCAGCTCAAAATATGTCTTTTTTTTCCTGGACTAATAGTCAACCTCATCGAGGAGATGAGGATAATGCCCTCAAAAGTTTTGGGTATACTCTGCTCGAGACAGTCAAAGTAGTTTTAGTCTCACTGCTGATCATCCTGCCTATCCGTTATTTTGTCATTCAGCCTTTCAACGTTGAAGGCGCCTCTATGCAGCCCACCTTTCTGAGTGGCGAATATTTGATAGTTGATGAGATTAGTTATCGTTTACAAGAGCCACAACGTGGTGAGGTAGTAGTTTTTCGTTATCCCAAGGATCCCTCTGAATTTTATATCAAGCGTATTATTGCTTTACCAGGAGAGACGGTGGCTATGAAGCAAGGAATAGTCTACGTTAATGGTGATAAACTTGAGGAGCTCTATATTCCCAATGGTTCTTTTGGTGAATGGACATCTGATCCGCTCACGCTCAAAGACAAAGAGTACTATCTTCTGGGTGATAACAGAACCAATAGTCTGGATTCTCGTTATTTTGGACCAGTGGATCGCAAATTTATTGTCGGTCGTGTCTGGCTCCGTGGTTGGCCAGCAGATCGTTTTAGCTTTTTTCCCACACCGCAATACTAAGAGGATTAATTATTAATTCTAATCATTAATAATTAGTCTAAGTAATTAATTATTTTCCAAAATCATGCCCAAAAAATCTACAGCCAAGAAAGATGCTTACGCTACCCTGCGAGGTATGAAGGACATTCTGCCGTCCGATCAAAGATATTGGGATTTCATCACACAGCGAGTCTATCAATTGGCTCGCGATTATGGTTTTCAGAGGATCGAAACGCCAATTTTGGAGCCGGCTAGTCTTTTTTTGCGTACCATTGGTAATGAGACTGATATTGTCAGCAAAGAAATGTATGTTTTTCAGGATCCGGGCAATGACAAAGTCTCCTTGCGGCCGGAAGGCACCGCCGGTGTAGCTCGCGCCTATATCGAACACGGCATGCTCAATCAGCCGCAGCCAGTCAAACTGTTCTACATTAGTCCAATGTTCCGTCATGACAGACCGCAGGCTGGCAGACAGCGTCAGTTCTGGCAGTTTGGTTTTGAGACTATCGGTGATAATAGTCCGGTCATGGATGCCCAATTGATCAATATCAGCTATCGTTTTTATGCCGAGCTCAATATGTCGGTGCAAGTAGAGATCAATAGCGTTGGCTGTACTACCTGTCGTCCCGGATATCTCAAGGAGCTGACCAGCTATTATAAAGGGGTAAAAAAGGAACTTTGTGAAAACTGCCAATTACGTTTGGTCAAAAATCCTTTACGTTTGCTTGATTGTAAGGAAAAACGCTGTCAGGAATTGGCCGCAGAAGCGCCGCAGATTATCGACCATCTCTGTGCCGAATGTAAGAATCATTTTGTGGCCGTGCTGGAGTATTTAGATGAAATGGAAGTCAAATACAATTTGAATGCTACTATTGTCCGTGGGTTGGATTATTATACTCGAACGGCTTGGGAAATCTTGGAATCAGGTAAGGAAGGACAGCAGGATTCTCTGGGTGGCGGCGGACGCTACGATGGTTTGATCCAGCAGATCAGCGGACGGGCTACGCCGGCGGTTGGTTTTGCCTGTGGCATCGAGCGCGCGGTCAATCGTTTCCGCAGTAATGATATTGCTGTTCCCCAGTTGCCAGCAGCGCAAGTCTTTGTAGCGCAATTAGGTCAGGAAGCGCGCAAGAAAGCGCTTCGACTTTATGAAGGCCTTATTTCCAAGGGGTATCATCCGGCAGAAGCTTTTTCCAAATCCAGTCTCAAGGATCAGCTGGAGATCGCTAATCGTCTGGGAGTGCAGTACGCTCTGATTATCGGACAGAAAGAAATGGTGGATAGCACAGTCCTGATCCGTGATATGGAGAGTGGCAACCAAGAAGTTGTCGATTTTGCCAAAATTTTAGATTATGTCAGTAAGTTATTATCAGTGGAAGTTAAGAACGGGAGAGTCGAGGAATAGCTGTGTAAGTGAAAAAGTATACGATAGCGGCGCACCAACCTGCGTCGCTTTTTTAGATAGACATTTAAGATAATTTGTAATAAGGTACTTTTACGTTCATCTATTTAAGAACTCTAAATAGGAGGTGATGATTTGAGTCTTCATGCAAGGCGCGACCTAAAGTGGTTTCATCAGCAGATTTCCAGGCAAGAGCCGCAGGCTTTGCTTGAAGCCTGGGACTGGCTCCTGTATGTCAAACAGCATCCGGATCTTTTTTCGGAAGAGTATCACTCCTTTCGTTGGCTTGATCATCAGGAGCGGGAGATTTTTGAAGCATTGAAAGATCGAGAGCTCTGGGAAGTAGCCAGATTGTTGGCCAGGGGCTCGATTGTGCCTGAAGCAGGTCAGGCACGTCTGGCATCTTTACCGAGCTAAGACCGATCGGGGTCAGGGGCGACGGATGAATCCGTCGCTCTTTAAATACTAAAAATTGTGGATAACAGATTCTTGACTTTTGCCCCTAGGTTTGTTATTACTAGAGTAGATTTTTTACTGAAAATCCTTTATCATTAATACAGCCCAAGAAAGTGAGGTGACGACATGCTTGAAGTCAAACGAAAAGACGGAGAATCGTTTGAAAGTTTGCTTCGGCGTTTTACCCGCAAGACTATTCAGAGCGGTAAAATATTACAAGCCAAGAAAATTCGCTTTCATCAGAAGCCGAAGACCAAGCGTGAGTTAAAAGAGAGTGCTCTACGACGAGAAAAAGTCAAAAATGAGCGCGACTACTTGAAACGCATTGGACGGCTCGATGAAACAGCCGAGAAGAAAAAGAAATTCGGTAAACGATAATGTCAATAATGCAAACTATTAGCAATGATATCATTGCTCGTCAGAAGGCCGGTGATCAGAAGACACTGGCCGCTTTGCGTTTATTGCGTAATGCTTTAAATACCAAAGCCAAGGAGGCGATGATAGTAGAATTACCAGACGAAGACGCTATGAAAGTTCTGCAATCAGAAGCCAAAAAAAGACGCGATTCTATCGTTGCTTATCAGCAAGGCAATCGTCCAGATCTGGCGCTGAATGAACAATACGAACTGGATTTGATTGCGGCTTATTTGCCTCCGGCTCTCGGCGCAGAACAGTTGAAGGAGATTATCAATCAAGTAGTCAGACAACAATCTCTGGTTCCTCCATATGATTTTGGCCGATTGATGGGAGCAGTTATGAAAGAAGTTGGTGCGCGAGCTGACGGACAGACGGTCAGGCAGGCAGTGCAGGAATTTATTCAAACATAAGACCAAGAAAAAAAATAATCCCCATGCTTGTCGGCAAAGGTTACAATAAAATATTTAGATCTAAGACCGCTATTTTTTTAGTGGTTTTTATTTTTGCCGGCATTATTCTACTGACATCCTCTCAGGCCATGGCTCAGATTTCCCTTGGTTTGCCGGACGATGGTTTTGCTGGTGCTGAGAATGCCGACCCTAAAGTAGTTATTGAGAATATAGTTCGTGTTGTGTTTGGCATCATTGGTGTGATTCTCGTCTTGTTTATTATCTATGGTGGCTGGCTGTGGTTTACTTCTCGAGGTGACGAGAAGCAAATCGAGCAGGCTAAGAAAGTTATCACCGCTACGGTCGTCGGTCTTATCATCACCGTTCTGGCGTATGTTATAGCTGGCTTTATCATTAGCAGTATCGGTGGTTGTATCGGCCCCGGGGTTTCAAGTGGACCTCCTGGACCAGGACCCGGTCCCGGCGGTACGGCGTTGGGCAGAGTGATTGAGAGTCATTATCCTGGCGTCAATGCCAAAAATATTCCTCGCAATACGCGCATTGTCGTCACTTTTAAAGAACCTATGGATGTGACGACATTTAATATGAGCACCGTTGTCGTGGAAAATTTGAATACTTTAGTGGCAGATCCGTTGACAGCGGCTGATGTGACGGTTACCAATACGGCTGATAAACGCACATTTACGGTCAACTTGAATCCAGCAGTGCTCCTCGGTAGTCCTGATGGCGATACCCGTTATCAGGTTTCTCTGACCAGCGGTATTAAGAAAGATTCAGGCGGCAGTGCTTTGACGCTGGGATATACCTGGCGTTTTACGGTTTCTAGTAGTTCTGATGTCACGGCACCGACTGTTACCAGTGTCATACCGATCGGCAGTGATATCAGTCGCAATACCTTAGTACAGATAAATTTTTCCGAAGAAATGAACCCAGCCACTGTTTCCGGCAGTACGTCTTCTGGTTTCAATGGTATTACTGTGACCGGCGGTACTAGCGGATTGGCGCAAGGTACCTACACTATCGGTAATCAATATAGGACTGTCGAATTTCAAACTGACGATGAATGCGGCACAAATTCCTGCGGCGGCACAGTCTTCTGTCTGGCGGCCTCTGATAGCTTCAACTCGGTGGTAGTCGGAGCGCCGGCGCTTCAGGCAGTCACCGATATGGCCGGTAATGCTTTGGCTGCCGATTATACTTGGACGTTTAGCACGGCTGATTCGCTTGATTTGACACCGCCTATGATTACCCGTCAGGATCCGACGCATAATTCCAGCGGCGTGACCGCCAGCTATCCAGTTACCATCGAGTTTAGTAAACCGATGAGCATTTCCTCCCTCAATTCTAGTAATATTGAACTCAAGGGAGACAATGGAGTGGGGTATTGGTTGGATGCTGTCACGGCGGCAGGTCAGACCGTGACGACTGTTAATCATTTTCCTTTTGATGCTGTCAGTAATTATAGCGTTGAGGTCAGCTCCAGAATCAAGGATGTCAATCAGAACTGCTATAGTCCGTGTCGTTGTGAAGATCCTGGCGGTACCTGCCGCTGTAGCAACCCTGACCCCGCCTTACCATGTGATGGTACAGAGTGTACCGCCCTACCAACTCCATGAAACCTCTAATCAAAAAATTATTGTTAGGCGCGCTAGTGACCCTGGTAGCTATTGTGGTGGTGCTGGTAGCACAGCCGGTCTTGGCTCAGGTTTCTCTTGGTTTGCCGACTGATGGTTTTGCCGGTGCACAGGATGCCAATCTAAGGGATGTGATCGAAAATATAGTCAGGATTGTGCTCGGATTTCTCGGTGTTATTTTTATTCTCCTACTGATGTACGCCGGCTGGCTCTGGATGACCTCTCAGGGTGATGAAAAGAAAATTAGCCGGGCCAAGGCCATCATAGTTTCTTCTATTATTGGTCTGATTATCACCGTAGCCGCTTATGCTATCTCCGCTTTCATTGTGACCAGTATCCAGCGCGCTATTGGACCAGGTGGTCCTCCTCCAGATGATGAGCCGTGTCTTGAGTGTGTGGCAGAGGGTTGTCTAGCTCCTACCGGTGTTGATGCTGGTAAGATTAAGGTTTGTATCGTTTCTCCTGGAAGCCAAGGTTTAGGCGGTAATGTTACTGTCAAGGGATATAATTTTGGTAATTATGTCGATGCGGCAACTAGCAGAGTTAATTTTAGCGGCTTTAGTTCTGCTGACGGCGTGCCTGTGGCCTGCAACAATACTATTTCATGGTCGGCTAATCGCATCACGGTCAAAGTACCGACAACTTTAATGTTGGGTGGACCTGCTAGCATTTTTGAGGTATTGGTTAAAAACGGTGCCGAGTCGTGTGAAGATATAAATGAATGTGGTCAAGTAGTTTTGGATGAAGAATTAACACCAAGCATTGATTGTATTGATCCTTCTATCGGTACTAGAGGCACCGAGATAACAGTTAAAGGGTCTAACTTTGGATCGGCACCGGATACTCTGTCGATGGAAGGTGCTACTGCTAGATTCAATGTTGCCAGTGAGCCTGCAAATATCCTCAGCTGGAATGGAGAGCAGATTAAATTCAAGGTTCCTGGAATTGGTGATGTTCCAGAAGCGGCGCTTTCCGGGGATATCACGGTAACGGTAGACGGATCAGAGAGCAACGGTAAATATTTCCGTTTTCAATGTACTGCCGCGACCGCCGAGGGAGTGTGTGCTTCTGGCTGTTGTCGTAGTAATGCTTGCGTCGACGAGTCACGTTGTACCGCGGCTGTAGAAGGCGGACCGGTGATTGATTCATTGTCGCCATCAGATGGGGAAGAAGGCAATTTCATCACCATCAAAGGCCGTAATTTTGGCGCGGCCGAAGGTAACGTTCACTTTGGTTTTGGCTCACCAGCGACTGATTATGTTATCAACGGGCCGCCGGCTCTAGCTTGTAGTTCAACTTGGTGGTCAGACCGACAGATAATATTTGCCGTACCGACAGTAGGTAGTAACGGCAACGCTTCAGTTTCTGTCGAAACCGCAGCCCTAGAGAGCAGTAGCGCTGTTTCCTTCACCGTCAATGACATAGTCAGACCCGGACTATGTCTGGTAGATCCGACAGAAGGTTTATACAATGACACCGTAGATTTTGTTGGTAATAATTTCACCGGCGCTACGCGAGAGATACTATTCGGTGGTGTGCCCGGTTTAAATACCAATTTTACGTTAGCTACGGAGGCCGACAGTCAGGTTCCCAATTTGGCTCCTGACAATAGCTATGTGTCGGCGCGAGTCGACGGAGAAGAAAGCAACCGTCTTGATTTTAAAGTTTTATCAGAGTCAGCCGGCGGACCTCGTATTGAGTATATAGATCCGGTCAATGGTCCGACATCAGAGTATATTCATATCTATGGTCGTAATTTTGGTTCTGCTATCGGAACGGTTAGTTTCACTCATACGGCCTCGGGCACGTCACATCTTGGTGATATTAATTTTCCTTCCGCTTGCGCTTTGAATTTTTGGCGCAGTAGTCACATCGTGGTCAAAGTCCCATCTGATCTGCCGCTGGGACCTGGCACTGTGGCTGTGCGGACGGCTACACCGGAAAACAGTAATTCAGTGGACTTTGAAAAAAATAATAATCCACGTACGCCTGGTATTTGTTTAATTGATCCCACTAGAGCCCCAATAAATTATAATAACGTCCGTCTGGTCGGTGAGGGCTTCGGCTCCAGCGATGGTGATGTGACATTTTTTGAAAATAAAGATGCCAGCTACAGTTCTTGGGCTGGACAGGAAGTCAAAGGAATTACAGTGCCCGATGGCGCGCAAACCGGGTTAGTCAATCTGACGACTTCGGCCGCGCTGGAGAGTGCCGGCATTCCCTTTGAAGTTGGTTCTTGCACCAACGATAGTCAATGCAGTGGTAACAAATGTTGCGACGGTGTCTGCAAAGCTAGTTGTACGGTCAGCGGACAGCAATGTACCTATGCCTGGAGCTTTACTTCGGCTGAGAAACCATTTGGTCTGGAAAAATCTTTGGCTTGTACTTTGACGACTCAATCGCCATCGCCGTATCCGTTCTGGGATTTTGGCACTTTCGTTGCCACTAATCCAGACCATAGAGCCCCCGTGGATGCAGTTATTACTGCTCGGTTTACTACCGATATTCAGCAGTCCACGGTACCGAGTGGTATTAAAATTTATCCCTGTAATACAGGCAATGCTTTTTCCGGTGGTTGTTCAGCCATTCCAATCACTGGCACTTTCTCTGAGCTTGGTGACTCCGGCTTCATCTTTACTCCTAATCTGCCTTTGAGTCCTAATACTTGGTATGAAGTGGAATTAAATTCGGCTCTATTAGCGGTAGACAACAGCAGTTTCCAGGGGGATGATGATCTCGGGTTTGCCTGGCACTTTCATACTCGTAGTAGCGCTAGCGACACCTGTATTGTGGCAGAAGCACGAGTCGCGCCGTCGGAGAAAACCATTTATCTCGGCGACAAGGCTTCCTTTAGCAGTGTAGCCATAGATAGTTCCTGTTATGTTTGTCGCAGTAATACTCGTGACTGGGATTGGCAGGCAGATCCGACCTACGTCAGTTTTGAATCGGTCAATAATAATCAGGCCAAAATTGTGGCTGACAAAGATCAGGTCACAGATGGCATCAATGTTACGGCTAAGGACGTACTTTCAGGTAAGATCGGGCAGGCCACTTTGGAAATTTTAGCACCAGACTTCTTTGTCCGCAGCTTCACCCCGAGCCCTAGCTGTACTGATGCTTGCACCAATATTACCCCGACAGCAACCTTTAATATGCCGGCGCAAGCGGCGACTATATCAGGTTCTACTGTCCGACTATGGCGTTGTGCTGATATTAACTGTCTGGAATCAGGTTTAAGCGGACCATTGCCGGCGACTATTGCTTATGATCCGGATTCTCTGACGGTCAGTCTTACCCCGACAGCACCCCTACTATCTGGTAATTGGTACCGAGCTACTATCTCTCAGACCATGCAGAATTTATATAGTGATAATCTAACGCATCTTAACTTTCCAGGAAGTCCTGCTAATAGTTTTTCTTGGAAATTCCGTTCAGGCGACCTCATTTGTACACCCGATGCCGTTAGTTTGTCGCCGGGTAATCTGACGAGGACAGTTGGTCAGAGTATCAACTATAAAGCCAAAGCCATAGTTACCACGTTAGTGGGTTGTGGTCCGGTTTTTCTAGACCCCGATGATTATAATTGGACTTGGGAGTCGACCACACCATTAGTCGGAGACTTCACGCCTCTGGTACCCAATGCGTCCCAACAAAACGTCACTGCGGTTAATCCGGGCAGTACCAATATTAAAGCCAGTTTGCTTGGTTTACCGGAAGCCAGCAGTCTACTGACCGTCAATCCTGAAGGCATCGGGCCTGAAGGTGAGTTTCCGCCCTTAGAGTTTATCCCACCGGGAGCGCCTGGCGCTGGCCAGTTCTGTCGCAACGTTCAGATTTCTGCCACCTTTAATAATCGTCTAGATATTTTGAGCTGGCCGGATATGTTTCTCGTTACGTGTGGAGCTGTAGCTTGTCCGGAAGGTAGCTCAGTAATCAGAGGAAATAAGGTCATCCATCAGTTTGACAATCCTGGCGATGTTTGGCCAGCAGGAGCTACTATTAATGTGCAGATCCAGGCAGGTGTCAAAGATATTTATGAACAGTGGTGGGTGCCTAATCCAGCCGCTCCGGATCAGAGCTGGACCTTTACCACCACTGATACCCTATGTCGAATTTCTTACGTCGAGGTATCACCCGATCCTTATACCTTTGTCACACCAAACAGCAGTATTGTCTTCGCCGCTGCAGCCAAAGACGCGACCGGAGTAGAGATTACCGGCGCGGAATATGACTGGACGCCGCTCAATGGGCCGATTATAAATGTTGATTCATCGATTACTCAAAATAGCTCCGTGACTTCGCGTGATCAGAACGGTTTCGACTACGCTAAGGTTACCGCTACTGGCACTTTATTGAGTCAGGATCTAGGGACTGCTAGGGGTAGTGCCCTGGTGCGCGTCGATATTTGTGAAAATCCTTGGACGAATGGACCCGATATAGATACTGATTACGACTTCTCGCTCAATTATTGTCGCGACGCTGTCTCGACCAGCGCCGTGGCTTTGCCCGATTTACCTAACCCTCTGATACGCACGGGTTCGGGCGATGTCCTGCGTGAACATATTTTTGTAGTGCAACGCACTGATACCGATGGCGGTATCGCGCCAGGTAGTGGCAATAATCCGCCAAGTTTTGATGCTGGCAATGATTCCTTTACCAATGTCAATGTCGGTGATTTGGTTTACTTCCAGCTGACTGCCAGGGATCCCGAAAATGATCAGTTCACCATGTACGCCTCTTCTTTGCCGGAGGGTGCTACCTTTAACCCTTTCACAGGGGTCTTTATGTGGGTGCCGACTGAAGGTGGTACAAAGACTGCAATTTTTAAATTAAGAGATGGCGTCACCAGTCCGGAACCAAGCAAATCAGTCAGCATTTCGGTCAATGACCCTGATGGTCCGATCCCTGCCTTGCCAATCGCCCAGATGCAAGCGCCAGCGGAAGGTAACACTATTACCATTGCCGCCGGAACGGATCAATTCTTTAGAGCCATATCCAATGAATGTAATTCCTCTTCATTTGTCTGGGATTTTCAGGACAGTGGTCCTTCATCTGGCTTTCTGGTTCCTGGAGATTGCACCTATAGAGTCAACCACACCTTTATACAGACAGGGTTACATCAGGTTACTTTCAGGGTAAAGGGTCCTAATGGTTGGTCACCACCGGCCGTAGTTGACGTGGTAGTGACGTCTCCAGTCAGTTTTGAAACACCCCTAGCACCATCATATGCTAACAAGTCCTGGTGGCAGAGATTATTTAGCTTTTGGCCAACCAAGAAAGTTCAGGCTCAGGCAGAAGCCGGTACTGAATATGATGTTATAGTGGCTCAAGTGCGCAAAAATTTAGAGCATCTAGCGCCATCAGATTGGTATCGTAAGTTCGCGCCTAATCCCGGCGGTGCTCCGCGTTCGTTAATGGTTGACGGTTATCCGGCTATTCAGGACGGCACGACTGTCTATGTCGCGGCCGGCAATGTCAGCGCCGGTAACGCTTATACCAATATCTATTTGATTAGTCATAATCAAAACGCCGATCCTTCTACACTACGTATTTTCGACCGTCTGGTGCAGGATTGGGAATTTAATTACTCCTTCACAGGAGCTACGGCTTTCGACGGTTCTCCGGCAGTCTGCCGTAATACCAGCGAGCCGTGTATGCTGGACAGTCATTGCGCCGAGAATGATTATTGCACCAGCCGTAAGGCCACTATACGCCGCGATGTCAAACGTTTCACTGATACACATTCCGTCGCTCGTTCGCTAGAGGATTACGCCGTCAATCATAAGTTCTGCTCCAACAGTCCTCAGACACCGTGTGTGACTAATGGCCAATGTCCGGGCAACGGAGCTTGTGTTGGTGTGTACCCATCTTTGTCGGCCGGTTCATTTGTCGCTGGTATGAGTACCAGCCGCTGGCCGTCTTGGAATGAAACATTATCTACAGCGCTTGGTCAGGAAATAGCCGACGACCCATTAAATTTCTTTGGCGATTGTCAGACTGCTAATCCCGGAGCTGATCCAAGTACCTGCTGGGATGAACAAGCTCGTGAGTTTAGCTGTCCTAGCGACTCCTTTGTTTACGGTTATCAGACTGAGGGAGCGAACTCCTATCGCGTCATGAGTCATATGGAGAGCGTCGGGTTTATCAGCTGGCCGCTCGAGAATACTCGTATCAAATTAAATCTAGCCCAGCTCTGCACTGGCGCGCCAGCGGCTGGTTTCTGCGGTAACAATATTCGTGAAGGTGCTGAAACCTGTGACAGTGGCTTTCACAATGCCTGTCCGGTTGGCTCCAATCATCCGTATACAACTGGTTGTAGGCCTAATTGTGGGGGTTTCTATGATGTACCAGCTGGCTGGGATTGCGGCGGTACCTGTGGAAATGGGGCAGTAGATACACCGTTTGAACAATGCGAACAATCAGTAGCTATTACGGTCAACAATTGTACTTTAGGTGGTGAGATTAGTTGTGGATCCAGCTGTCAATTCAGTTGTACCCGTGGACAGGCCTATGTCGGTGAGTGTGGTAATGGGGATGTGGAGCTACCTGAGGCCTGTGATGACGGCGCTAATAATGGTTCCTATGGTTATTGCAACAGTGCCTGCTCTGGCTATGGTTCTTTCTGCGGCGATAATATTTTGCAAGAGGGTGAACAGTGCGATGTTTCCCAAGGGCTAATCGGTTTTTCCTGTCCTTCTGGACAGACGTTATATTGCAGTAGTGCTTGTCAGCGTACCTGTAGTGATCTGGGTCCTGCCACTGTGGGCGCCTGCGGTAACGCGGTAGTAGAAGGTTCAGAGCAATGCGAGCCAGATTTGTATCTGACGCCAGCGCCGCGTGATTCTTCTTCTACTCGACAGTATGTTTGCGCTGATACTGATACGGGTCCCTTGGCTTGTACACTTCAAGGAGGATACTGTGATGATGGTATCAAACAACCTCCGTACGAATCCTGTGATTATACAGATCAGAATAAATGCGCTAATGACCCGTCCGTTAGCTGTAGTCGCGCTGTTTGCCCCGAGGGAGCTCCCTGCGCCGCTTGCCCGATCGACGATGATACTGGCGATAAGGGTCTGTGTCGTGGTAGAAACGGTGATATTTGTGATAACTTAGATGGATCCTGTAGCTATTGTACGGATAATTGTCAGCAGAAATTTTTGGTCAAAAATTATTGCGGTGATGGCGTTGAAGCTGGTATTGAGACCTGCGACAATGGCCGCTTCAATGGTCTGCCTGGGAAATGTAACGCCAGTTGTACGGGTTTTACGGGTGGCATTGGCGCTTCTGATTGCGGTAACGGTATTCCTGAAGCCGGTGAGGCCTGTGATCACGGTGGACTCAATGGCACGCCGGGACGATGTAAGTTTGATTGTAGTGGCCTAGACGAGTCCTGTGCCATCGGTGTGCCGGGTTGCTGCGGTAATAATGTCCCTGATGCAGGGGAATTCTGTGATAATGACGGGACTAACGGCAATCCAAGACAATGCAATGCCACCTGCACTGCTTACACACCGGCTGTCTGTGGCAACTTGATTATTGAAGACGGTCTCTTTGGCACCGAACAGTGTGACGATGGTAATACAGCTGATAATGATGGCTGTTCCAGCACCTGTCAGAATGAAACGCCGCCAGTAGTGGGCGTCGGAACTTGTGGTGATGGCACAGAGCAGCATCCGAATAGCCTAGGTTTAGATGAGTTTTGTGATCATGGCGTGCAGAACGGCCAGAACGGCAAATGTTGGACCGATTGTAAGCGTATGACTCGTTGGTGTGGTGACACTATTCGTGATAACACACCTGCTAATGATGCTGGTGTGGTTGAGACTTGTGATAGCGGACCTGCTAATGGCACTGTAGTCGGTGGCTGTAATGTGACGTGCAATGGGACAGTAATTTCTATTTGTCTGGATCGGGTAGTTACCAATCCACCGGAAACGTGTGATCGCTGTCCAGTAGGGAATGGTTTCTGTAAAGCTGGCGGAGTACCGCTCACGGCTGCGGAAACCTGCACTAACTGTAACTTATCTTCTCCGGTAGCTATCTGCGGCAATGGCCTTACAGAGCCGCTGGAAAATTGCGACAATGGTGGCGGAGTAGTCGCTTTAACTAATTTTATCGGTAGAGCCGGTGATGGCTTCTGCTACGGTTGTCGATGGCAATGTGGAGATAACGATGCGAGCGCTCCAGTCCCCCAACCAGCAGGTAAATGTACCTTGACTAGTGAACTATGCTATCTTCCAGATACCTGTATTTTGCCGTCAGTATGCGCATCATATAACTGGACCAAGAATGAACCTGGTGGTGAGCTCTGTGACCAGGGAGTAGCGGGCAATGGTCAAACTGTCGGACAATGTAACAGTATGTGCTATGACCCTGCGACTCGTATCTGCGGTAATAATACGATCGAAAGTGGTGAAGCTTGTGATGACGGCGCTCAGACTGGCACGCCGGGACATTGCGGACCGCTCTGTGATCCTAGTTACCCAGCTGGTCTTTGCGTCAAAGATGACAATGCTTTTGCCGACGCCGTCTGTAATTGTAACAATGTTTCCTGTGGCGATAGTGTTACCAGTCAAACCTGTAATCCTGCTACGACTTTGGCTGGAGATGGTGAAAAATGTGACGAAGGTCCTGGCAATAATGGTCCTACTGGTGGCTGTAATACCTGGTGCTCTGGTACCTGTGGCAATGGTGGCCCATTGGATCCGGGGGAGACGTGTGACGATGGTGCTCTCAATGGTGCGCCGGGTCAATGTAATAGTACCTGTAGTGGTCAGACGCCAGCATCGTGCGGTAATGGCACACAAGAGCTGGGTGAGGTTTGTGATTTTGGCCCGGGTTCAGAATTGAATGGCTGTACTTTAAGTCACCCAACACAGGGCGGTCAACGCTGCTGTGCCCGTTGTGGCACTCGCTGCGGCGACGGTTCACGGTCCGTGCTGGAAGTTTGCGATAGCGGTGTAAATAATGGCCAGCCAGGCTACTGCAACACCACCTGTACTGCTACGCTGCCTGTCGTTTGTGGTGACAGTATTATCAGTATTGGTGAGGATTGTGAGCCTGGACCGCCGGAGAATATAAATGGTAAGAGCTGCACCACAGTACCCGGAGGGTTTACCGGCGGTGACTTGAACTGCCATCCAGCTAGCGCTGCGCCGGCGCTACGATGTAAATTTGACACGTCTGCATGCACGACAGTACAGTGTGGTAATAATGCGCTGGAACCGAACGGAGCTGATGGTGTGGCAGGCAATGCCGATGACGAAGTCTGCGACGGAACGGACTTTGGTACTCAAACATGTCTGGATTTTGGTTTCGACTCCGGCAATTTGAGTTGCAGTGCGGATTGCAAAACTATCGGAACATCTCAATGCGGTACCTGTGGCAACAACACGCAGGAGTTCGGAGAAGTCTGCGACTACGGTTCTCCTGGCACCGGCGCTGTCTATCGTAATCGGGCGTGGGGTATCTTTGGCTACGGTCAAGGACACAGCAACGAGGTTTGTATCAGCTGTACGACAGAATATAACAGCGGTGTCATCTCTGATGGTTTACGCGTCCAGTCATATGTTGACGCCGCCTACTTTAGCACACAATCGCCTTCAGCTAGTCGACTGGTTTTGGCTCCGGTATGCAGTAATCCTCGGTCTGATACTGAGGGTGTGCTCTATCCCAACGCCAACCATCCGACTGTGTACTGGCCGTCGAGTGGTAACGCTTGTATCAGTAATCCTGATGTTACAAAGCGACAATGGCGACCGGCATTGCAAAGCCTGAGTGATTATACGGATCACGGTACCGATAGATCTAACTTTGATTCGTCTTGGGAAGGTATAGGCGTGAATGTCGTGGCCATCAAAGTTGGCAGCGGTCTGGTGCAAAATTATGCGGCGGCTTCTTTCCATTCCGACGCAACCGGGGTCAATTACCTGCTCAGTAACTGGCATGTCGGTAAATTCTCTCCTTCTTCTTGGAAATGCGTCTCTCAATCATCTGGTCTAGCTACCCTAGACGTTCAAGGTGATCAATGGTGGGAGACAGACTTTGATGATTCTACCTGGGGTGCTCCGGTGATCGCTTATAATCAGAATCCGGCCTGTCAATGCTTGAGTGGTGAACCAGACTGTTTTGGTGGGCCACCACAACTGAAACAGTGCCCCGCTTGGTATGTTTGGCAGACCATGGGCTCTTGTACTGCAGGAATTAATATGTTTATGTCAGCGCCACAGGGCTGCGGCTTTGCCCAAGGGGCGATGTATTGTCGGCTGAAGTATTTTATCACCTAACTATACTTTGTTTATGTTCGAAGATATAAAAAAAGATGACCAACGATCAATGTCTCCCGCGACACGCACGGACGATATCTTTGACGATGTCGATCCTGCCGTTAGTGCCGTCTCCACGCCGACGGCCGTAGCGGCCGGCAAAATACGTCCAGTCACCGGTCCGGTGCCGACGGGCCAATCTTCTGTTATGGCTGAGACATCGGGAGCTGATCTTAGACCAGTTGGACCGCCGGAACCTTTGCAGGATTTTTCGCAGATTGCCAAATGGTCAGGTAAAGCTAATAAAGGTGGATTCAAGACATTTATCATCTGGATTATTTCTCTGGCGTTGATCGTGACCGTTGGCTATGGCGGGTATTGGGGTTATCAGACATACTTAGTTCCTGCTTTGCAAAAGGCCAGTAATCAACCGACAGATAGCAATACTAACAATAATACTAATAGTATTAACGCCAATACCAATCAACCAGTTATTAATACAAATAATCAACCAGTGCCACCAGTTTCTCCAGCTATTATCGATCAAGACGGCGATCAATTGATTGACAACGAAGAAACGGTCTACGGCACTGATCTGACTAATCCTGACACGGATCGCGATGGCCTGACCGATTATGAGGAGGTAAAAATTCACAACACCAATGCGCTCTTGCCGGATAGTGATAATGACGGCTTGAATGATAGAGAAGAGCTGATGACTTGGAAAACTGATCCCAATAATCCTGATACTGACGGTGATACCTTCCAAGATGGGGAAGAGGTAGCTAACGGGTATAACCCCACTGGTCCTGGAAAATTAATTCCGGCGGAAAATCTGCCGCAACAGTAAAATATAATGTTTGGATTTCCCAAAAAAATAACGCCATTAGCATCACCGACAACTGAGACTACGGAATCCGTGGTCAAAGTTACTATTCCTGAGGAGAGCTTCCGCATTATGCCGGAGCGTTACTTACCGGGACACGCGCGCGCGGAGATAAGCACGCCAGGCAGGTCAAACAGAGGTTTTTTTATCTTGGTGGCCGTATTGGCTGTAATTTTGGGCGGGATGATTATCGGTTTATTGCTCTATGTGCGCAGTCTGGAGCAACCGTCGACAACTACTCCTGAAGCTAACCAAGCAAACAACAATGCATCGCCAGTAAACGTGCCAGTCGCCACCACAACAGAACCAGTAACTCCGACTCAAGGGCCAGTGGAGCGTGATCTACAACGGATCCAAGATATTACGGCTATGCAGAGCGCGCTGACGGCGTATTTCAGTGCCAACAGATACTATCCGCAAGTTTTGAGCGCTATGGGATCGCAGTTCCTGGAGCCAATACCCAAAGATCCCGCCAGCCAGCTGGTCTATACCTATGAGGCGGCCTCTGACGGTAGTTCATTCTCTGTCTATTTCACTATTGAGGAACAAGCCATCTATAATAATCAGATTTTAAACGCCGGTCTCTATCAGTTACGCCCTAACGGTCTGACCAAGGCCGGAGCTGATGAGAATCCTCCTACTGCGCCACCCGGTGAAATCCCGCCAGCAACCACTAACGATGCTGACGATACTGACGTCGATGGTTTGACCAGTGCTGAGGAAGTTAGTTTCAAAACTAATCCTTTGGTAGCTGATACGGATGGTGATGGTTATAAAGACGGGGAGGAAGTACGTAATCTCTATAGTCCTATCGCCAGTCAGAAAGCCGGTCTGGATGTCTCTGGTTTGGTGCGCTCGTATGATAATAGCAATGTCGGTTATCGTCTATGGTATGCCGAGGATTGGGTAGTACGGAATTTGGATGCCGATAGCAATGAAGTTATCTTTACTTCACCTCTGGGAGATACAGTGACCGTCATTTCCGAGACCAATGAATCGTTCGGCTCATTGGAAGAGTGGTTGGATGCTCGTGATCCTGGTTTTCGTACGACCGCCCGAGCGGATACTGTAGCTGGTCAGACGACTTTACGCAGTTCTGACGGGTTGATCGTCTACTTTGCTAGCGGCACAACTTATTTTAGTGTCGGGTATCGTGCGGCGCCGAATGGTCAGATTGATTATCCGGTGGTGTATGCAGTCATGTTGAAAAGTTGGACGTTCAAATAATGAACATCTATCGATTAGGTCAGGATTATCGAGGAGCTTTAACTAAAGCCACATGGCTACCGCAACTAGATCGGGCGGTAGCTCGATTGTTTCGCTCGTCTCAAGAGGTGTCTATCACCTTGGTTTCGGCGCCGGTCAGTCGGAGGTTAAACAGAATATATCGTGGTAAGGACAAAGCTACTGATGTTTTGTCTTTTCGTCTAGCTGAGAACAAAAAATCAGCTGTGCTGGGAGAATTAATCGGTTGCTATCCCGTTATTGTTCGTCAGGCACGTGAACATAAGCATAGTATACAGAAAGAATTAGCTATTATGACTATTCACGGAACGTTACACTTACTCGGTTATGATCATCGGAAGGAAGTTCTAGCCAGACGGATGGAAAAGCAGGAACGACTACTCTTGGCAGAGTTGTCAACATTGCGGTAGGTGTCGATTTTTAGTATAATAACAGCGAAATTTTTGCCCATGAAACGCCAAGACATCATAACCGGTATTGATATCGGCACCAGTGCTATTCGCATCGTTGTTGGTCAGCGAGAAGCTGACGGCGGCGTACGAATTGTTGGTGTTGGCGAGGCACCAAGTCAAGGAATGACTAAGGGAAATATCACGGATATTGAAGAAGTTGTCTCGGCTTTGTCAGAAAGTTTGGAACGGGCCGAGCGCATGTCTGGACAGGCGATTGAACGGGCGGTTGTAGGCATCAACGGCACGCATATTCGGGTGATTCAGAGTCAGGGAGTGGTGGCAGTCTCGCGCGCCAGCGGTGAAGTTGATATTTCTGATACCGAACGCGCCATCGAAGCCGCTCAAGCATTGGCCACACCGCCGAATTACGAAATTTTGCACGTTTTACCTCTTTATTATAATTTAGACAATCAGAAAAATATCAAAGATCCTGTGGGCATGTCCGGCGTGCGCCTTGAAGCGCAGACGCAGATCATCATGGGACAGTCGTCACAGGTCAAACAGTTGTCAAAATGTGTTTACCGTACCGGCGTTGACGTCGACGGTTTTGTTTTTTCTATTTTAGCCACCGCTTCGGCTGTGCTGGATAAAAAGCAAAAAGAAACAGGCGTAGTTTTATTAAACATTGGTTCAGCTACCACTTCTATGGCGGTGTACGAAGACGGCGAAGTTGTCTTAGCTACGGTTTTACCGATCGGCTCTGATCATATTACGCAGGATTTGGCTATTGGCTTGCGCTGTCATCTCAATGTAGCTGAGGCCGTCAAACGCGAAGTTGGCGCGCCAGATCCGGAAAAAATTTCTAAACGAGATGAAATTGATTTGAGTAAATTTTCTTCAGACATTGAACCACGTACTTTTGTTTCCAGTAAGCACGTAGCTGAGATTATCCAAGCGCGACTCGATGAATTGTTTGAGTTAGTAGATAAAGAATTGCGTGCTGTCGATCGTAGCGCCTCGTTACCGGCTGGTGTTGTCATTACCGGTGGTGGAGCTTTGTTGCAGGGAGTGGTGGAGATTGCTCGCAGAGTACTGCGCTTGCCGGCCTTCATTGGTGTGCCGGCTGTCGGTGGTAGTCACATAGAAAAGATTGATGACCCTCGCTATGCCGCGGCTTTGGGTCTAGTTCTGTATGCTCAGAGTGGCAGTAAACGTAGCACTGTCATGCCCAACTTTTCTTCGGTCAAAATGGCGACTGAGAGAGTAACTAAGTGGTTTAAAGAACTTTTGCCTTAGTCGGTTGTAATTCTGACTAAGTTCGCTATAATAGTTCTATTGTCATTACATGCATGAGTAAACGAAACGCCCAAGAAGTCAAACCACCGGTAGAAAATTTGGCCAAGATTAAGGTGGTTGGTGTTGGTGGTGCCGGCGGTGCCGCCCTGAACAGAATGTTGAGTTCCAAAGTTCGGGGTATCGAATTTATCGCCGTCAATACCGACGCTCAAGCTTTGAACCAGTCTCTGGCTCATCGCAAGATTCAGATAGGCGTTAATACTTCCCGGGGTTTAGGAGCCGGTATGGATCCTGATATTGGCGCGCGCTCAGCTGAAGAGAGTGAAGCAGAAATCGCCAAGCATTTAGCTGGCGCTGATATGGTATTTTTGACCTGCGGGCTGGGTGGTGGTACTGGGACCGGTTCAATGCCTTTCATAGCTGAACTGGCTCGTGAAGCTGGGGCTCTGACGGTGGCGGTGGTCACCAAGCCTTTTTCATTTGAAGGTGCTAAGCGTCGTGAGATTGCCGAAAGCGGTTTGGATCAATTGACTGACCGCGTGGATACTATCATCACCATTCCCAATGACCGTTTATTGCAAATCATAGATAAGCGTACGCCGCTGTTGGAAGCTTTTTCCATCGTCGACGAAGTTTTGAAGCAAGGGGTCCTGGGAATTTCCGATATCATCACTGTTCCCGGGTTGATTAATGTTGATTTTGCCGATGTCAAAGCTATTATGGGCAACTCTGGTTCGGCTCTCATGGGCATCGGGCAAGCCAGTGGCGAGAATCGCGCTCTGGAAGCAGCCAAAGCCGCTATCGACAGTCCGCTACTCGATTTATCAATTGAAGGCGCCAAAGGAATCTTATTTACCATCAGCGGTGGACCGGACCTTTCCATGCATGAGGTTCAAGAAGCAGCTGACGTGATTATTGCCAGTGCTGACCCTTCCGCCAAGATTATTTTTGGCACGACTGTAGATGAAAGTTTGGGCGATGAAGTCAAGATTACCGTCATTGCTACCGGTTTCAAGAATTTGCGTGAGCCCAAGGAAGAAGAGCCGGCACGACCGTCCTACCGTCCCACAGCTTCCGTTTTTCAGGCACCGACAGAACACAAAGAGCGTTCAGCTTTCATTAAACCTCGTATGGAAATAAAAGAAGAAAAGGTGGAGGAAGAAGAGCATAGTGAATTTGATATTCCGACCTTTATTCGTAACAAGATGAAGCGTAAATAACCCGTCGTAGAGACGCACTATAGTACGTCTCTACGAAGTATTACGAAAATGATTTGTCCAGTTTGTATTCATGAGGATACGCGGGTCATAGACTCCCGTGTCATCGGAGATAAGACAGGTATACGCCGCAGACGCGAATGTAGCAAATGCGGTTTTCGTTTTAGTACCCTGGAAGAAATGGAATTGTTGGATGTAGTAGTAGTCAAGAGGGACGGTCGCCGGCAGGCTTACTCACGTGAGAAATTGTCCCAGGGTATTCGTAAATCTCTGGAAAAGCGTTCCTATACTGAAGAGCATTTCAGTCATCTGCTCCACGCTATTGAGCGTGATATTCAAAAGAGTCGCCGTTCCGAACTAACCTCTCGTGATTTGGGTGACATTGTGATGAAACGATTGAAGCCCTTTGATGAGGTGGCTTATATTCGCTTTGCTTCTGTCTATCGTAGTTTTCAGGATGTGGCCAGTTTCCGCCGCGAACTGACGGCCATGACAAAAAAACGACGCCGCTAAATCAACGTTATAAACTACCATGATCGATCTGGAGTTACGTAAGCTAATAGAAGCGCAGTCCGAGCGTCTGGCTAATATAGAGAAGCGACTGCAAAAAATTCAAATCCATATGCGCTGGGCCACGATTTCCTCTTGGCTGCGTATTTTATTGATTTTGGTGCCGTTAGTTTTGGGCTATATTTACCTCAGTCCATATATTAACGACTTAGTGGCTCAATATCAGGAGATTATGCAAATCCAACGTAATACCAGTGAGCAAATTAATAAATATTTACCGCGCTAGTTATGTTTAAGAAATTATTTACTATCTTTTTACTGCCCCTTATATTTGGTTTCCTTGGCGCTGTTGTCTATGTCAACTATGGTCAGTCTTGGTTACGTTTGGCTCGTGGTAATCCTGGTGACAACACAGTCACGGTAGTTCAGAATAGCGAGGGCGCGGTATTCAAAGTATCCGAAGAATCCGGCACCATTGATATTGTCAAATCAGTTTCACCATCAGTCGTCTCTATTATTATCAAAAAGGATATTAATACTGTGGCGCGACAGCCGTATGTGTATGATCCGTTCGATTTTTTTGGATTAGGTCCACAGACAGTACCGGAGCAGTCGTCAGAACCGAATATTCAGAAAGTTGGAGGCGGTACTGGTTTTATCATCAGTAGTGACGGTTATATTGTTACCAATAAACACGTGATTAGTGATGACAAAGCCGAATATTCTGTCTCTATGAATGACGGCGCAGAGTATCCAACCAAAGTTATTGGCACTGATCTTTTCAATGATATCGGTGTCTTGAAGATTGAAGCCAAAGATTTGCCCGTTGTTAAGTTGGGTGATTCGGATCAATTACAAGTCGGTCAGACCGTTATCGCTATTGGCAATGCTCTGGCAGAATTTTCTAATACCGTGACCAAAGGTGTCGTCTCAGGTAAGGGTCGTAGCATTGTGGCTGGAGCCGGCGGTACTTCCGAGCGTCTAGAAGACGTGATTCAGACAGATGCGGCCATCAATCCTGGTAATTCCGGAGGTCCATTGCTCAATCTGGCCGGCGAAGTGATCGGTGTCAACACAGCCATCTCCCAGCAAGGTCAGTTAATCGGTTTCGCTATTCCTATCAATTCAGTCAAATCACTGATTAGCGGTGTAATAGAAAAAGGACGCATTGTCAGGCCTTATCTTGGGGTGCGTTATCAGCTGATTGATGCTGATCTGGCCCAGCGAAATAATGTATCGGTCGATTATGGCGCTTTGATTATTCGAGGATCAACTGCTGTTGATCTAGCTGTCATACCGGGCTCGCCTGCGGATAAAGCCGGACTGAAGGAGAATGATATTATTCTCTCGGTTGATGGGCAGAAGATTACAGCCGAGAATAGTCTGGCGGAAATTGTCTCGAGTCATACTCATGGTCAGACGTTATCTCTGGAAATTTTGTCGCAAGGTAATAAACGTGCCGTTTCCATAACACTCGAAGAATATAAATCCCGGTGAATGAATTAAAAGACAAACTTCGCCAGCTGCACGATCGGGTAGAGCAGGCCTGGTTGTCTTTGGAATTAGCCGGCAAAGAAAGCCACTTGCGTGACTTGGAGAGTTTGATGTCCCAGCCGGAGTTCTGGAATGATCGGGCGACAGCTGAGAAAGTCAGTACCGAAGCTGGGCAACTTCGCCGACAATTGGAGGTCTGGCGATTATTGAGAGCCGACATTGCCGATACATGGTTGATGATGGATGATCCGGGAGATGAAGCTCTAGTCGCTGAACTAAGCATCATGATTGACGGCTTGCTTAGCCGTTATACTGATTTGGAAACACAGCTTTGGCTGCGCGGTCCGCACGATAACCGACCAGCTATCGTGACTATTTATGCTGGGGCCGGAGGGGTGGATGCGCAGGACTGGGCGCAGATGTTGGAACGCATGTATCTGCGCTACGCAGAAATATCCAGCTTTCATGTGGATGTTCTCAATCGTACCATAGGTCAGGAAGCTGGTATTAAGAATGTGACCATGAAGATAAGCGGAGAATTTGCCTACGGTTTTCTCAAGACTGAGAGCGGTGTGCATCGTTTAGTCCGTCTGTCTCCCTATGATGCCGATCAACAGCGACACACATCATTTGCCATGGTTGAAGTTTTACCGGAGTTGGAAGAAACAGAGGATATCAAAATTGATGACAAAGATTTGCGTCTTGATGTGTATCGTTCTTCCGGAAAAGGCGGTCAGTCGGTTAATACGACCGATTCAGCCGTACGCATCACCCATATACCGACCGGTATTGTCGTCACCTGTCAGAACGAACGCTCACAGATGCAAAATAAGGAGCAGGCTCGCAAATATCTGCTGGGTAAGTTACAGGTTTATTATCAGGCGGAGAAAGATGAGGAGCGTCAGGCCTTGCGGGGCGAATTGACCGAGGCGGCTTGGGGCAATCAAATCCGTTCATACGTGCTACATCCGTATAAAATGGTCAAGGATCACCGTACTAAATATGAGACAAAGGAGCCGGAGAGAGTTCTGAATGGTGAGATCCATGATTTTATTGAGCAGCGTTTGGCCCAAGAAGCAGGAATGTTAGAGAGTCAAAAGTCAAAAGGTAAAAGGTAAAAATACAGGCAAAAGTCAAAAATTATACTTGCGTCTTCATTGCGAGGAGGTGCCGTCTCGGGTGGGCGACGGCGCCATTTTATTTAATTTGTTGGATTTTGTTCTAACGTGGTATAATAATAATGATTTTTTTCCCATGTTTGACCATTTAGAAACAAAAACCATTCGACCTCTGGAACCTCATCATCATGTGACCCTGTGGGTTTTGATGACGTCGTGTTTAATGTTGCTTTTGACTTTTTTTGTGCCCTTATCATTCCTCTGGCAAAACTCCCAGGTAGTTTCCGCCGCTGTGCCGGTGGTGCGTCTCTGGCCGGATAGTGAGGCAGCAAAACCTCGGGTGGTTGTGGGGCCAATAACTAATCTGGAATTAGCAGCTTTTGTCATGCAGGTGGAGGAAACGGAGGTTCAATTAGAGGCTATTGGGGTCACTTTGGATGGTGTCTATTCACCAGCTGATATTTCATCGGGAAAATTTTATCTAGATAATATTCAGGTTGGCCATGATGTGGAGATAAATGCCGAAGGACGATATGTTTTCACTTTTGATGTTTTGTCAGTACCGGTCGGCATGCATACCATCAGCATTCGTACCGACTGGAATTCGCAAGCTTCAGATAGGACTTTGATAGCGACTCTTGGCGGTGTTGGTGATATGCGGATCACTGCCAATGATCAGACCATCAAAGTTTCTAGTGTCTTTCCACAGACAGCTGGACAGATTACTTTTGCGGACAAAGGTTCGCTCCGTTGGCTAGCTCAATCACTGGAATCAAAGCAATTGACCGGTGAAGGCGATCAGGTAGATATCTTCATTCCTCTTCAGGTACAGTCAGAAGGGGAGATAGTTGATATACGGAAAATTGTTTGGGCCTATCAGACCACAAATATGCGCCCGCAAAAATTGGAATTCTTGGTTGCGGGTAAAGTCGTGCAGACTTGGGATACATCAGCCGCAGAAGATAATTTAGAAGTAGTAATTCCTGACGGTAGATTATTAGTAGGTTCGCAGGTTATGACTGACAGCGGTTGGCGTTTCCGTGTTTTGCCTTTACGACCGGGAGCGGAGCTTGGTATCAGCGCTTTACATGTTACTGGTCAGGGCTATACTTCCGGCCGGGAAATAACTTTTAATCAGTCGCGTACGCCATCTGTCTTTTTGCTGAACGAAAAACCTACCTTTGCTCTGTCTGATTTAGCAAATAAACAGTATTACACGCTGACGGTGAATACCGTGACTGGTCAGCCGATTGAAATTGAGAATTTATATCTGACCGTTGTCTCGGATTATCCGTTGACCAAGGACTGGACTGTCGAGGTTAATGGCAACTCCGTGCCTCGCACCGTATCTCTGGCTGGCGGCAACGGTATTCGTTTCTTATTCAAGGGTCGTCTCACTTTGCAGGACGGCGATATCATACGTTTTAAACCGGAAGCTGCTAGGGTTGATTATAAAGATGAAATTGATATTGTGATGCAGACGGATACTTTGCAATTGTATTCCGACAGCTCCGCTTGGTACGCATCCGGAAGTCCGGAAATTACTCCTGCTGGAGCTACCAGAATCTTGATACCGTAGTCAGTTGTCAAATAAATAACGGCGGTATATACTGGTCGCGAAAGCGATTATGATGACCACCAAAGTAATGGTCCGAGATTTGGCATTGGCCTTAGTCGCTGGCATACTTATAGCCAGTTTTTTTAGTTTTCCTCAATTTCTCTGGAGCCTGCCGCTTATCGCCGTAGGCTTATTATTGTATCTCGGCTGGCGACAGATGGTGGTTATTGTTTTGACTATAACGCTGGCTTTTGGCTATTTCATCTGGCGTGAATCTCTGGCTCAGTCACAGACATTGCCCGACTCACCAATCTCAGGCCAAGTGATATTCCGCCAAGTCGATGAAGTTAATCAATTGCTGCGGGTAGAGATTCAGGATTATCCTGGGTCGATATTACTGATAGTACCGAGATACCCCGAAGTTTGGGTTAGTTCGAGTATTCAATTTAGTTGCGTCATCAGACCGACGGATCTAGAGCGACAGCGTCGACTCTGGTCTCGTGGTTATAGTAGTCGCTGTAGCAGCAGGGAAGTGACTGTCATTGGTCAGGTTTATGATTGGCGATATTACCTTCATCACTGGCGTGAATGGCACCTAGCACAGCTCAAACGACATTTACCAGAGCCAGAGTCATCTCTGGTTCGGGCAACAGTTCTAGCTGACGAAGCTGAGATACCAGAATCAACCGAAACAGAATTTTCTCGCAGTGGGCTGAGTCATATCATGGCTATCTCAGGCATGAATATGACTCTGCTAATCGGTGTTTTTATTATTTTGTTACGACTACGGGGATTATCCTACCGTTTGATATTACTATGTTCAACGGTTGTTCTTAGTCTCTACGTCATAGTCATTGGTCAGCCAGCGTCGGCTTTACGAGCCGTTGTCATGTCATTACTAGCGCTGGCTGGCATCGCTCATCAGCGCACTGTTGATATCAGACATCTGTTGTACCTGACAATTATTACTTTATCTTTAATAAACCCTTGGTCAGTGGGTTATGATTTAGGTTGGCAGTTGTCGTTTCTAGCTTTGCTCGGATTATTATTTTGGACCGAGCGTCTACAGCAATGGTTGTCGTGGTTGCCAAGTTGGATAGGTATTCGTGCTGGCATCAGTACAACCTTGGCAGCGCAGATTTTTATCTGGCCACTTTTTCTCTGGCATTTTCAGACTGTTTCTATCATCGCGCCATTAGCTAATATTTTTGCTTTGCCGGCCGGAGCGTTGCTAATGATCCAAGGTCTGATACTGCCACTCCTTGGTATGATTCCGTACCTTGGCTCGGGTTTCGCTCTGATTACTTACTATACGGCTCATTGGTTATGGCTGGTTGCTCATTGGTTTGCGGCTAGTGACTGGGCAGTTATCGCTTGGCAGTTGAATAACTTGGAATTTATTTGCTTGATGGCATTGCCGTTATTAATTACCATTATGCTATCGCGTTATGAAAAGTCATAGGCTCTACACCTTAATTTTAATTTTGGTCTTGATTGCTATTTTTTGTGCTACACAGATCAAACCATCAGTACCAGCAACAGATCTTAGGTTAACCATGTTAGATGTTGGCCAAGGCGATGCATTTTTATTGCGCTCTCCCGCAGGCAGATTGATTTTGATCGATACTGGCCCATCATCTGCTATCAATCAGCAATTAGGACAACATTTACCGTGGTGGCAAAAAAAGATTGACCTGGTAATTATTTCTCATGCTCATCTCGATCATTTTGGCGGATTGCTGAGCTTACTCGAATCCTATGAGGTATCAGAAGTTTGGTTCAATGGTGAACAAAATAGTGATAACGATCAGTATGTAGATTTGTTAGATAAATTGAAGCAAAAAAATATTAATACCAAAGTGGTCAAGCGAGGACAGCGTAGTCAGTTTGATAATTTGCAGATTGATGTTATCTGGCCACGAGAGCAAAAAGAAGATGATAGCAATAATCAGTCACTGGTTCTACGTCTGACCTATGGCGCTATGGATGTTATATTTGCTGGTGATATTTCCTCCGAGGTAGAGCAACAACTACTTGGCGATCAGCTTGAGGCTGAAGTGCTGAAAGTTGCTCACCATGGTAGCCGCAGTTCATCGGCTACAGAATTCCTCACTCAGGTCCGTCCTGAGTTTTGTCTGATCTCGGCTGGTCTGGACAATCAGTACAAGCATCCTCACGCCGAAGCCATTAATCGACTGAATGAAGCAGGTTGTGCAGTGCTGTCTAGTAGCCACCAAGGGGCGGTAGAATTGCGTATTAGTACCAGCACTATAGCAGTTTCCGCTACCTTGCCAGCGGTATATTCTTCAGGTATACTGAACCCGAAGTAATTAAATAACGCATATGGTAACAGGCAAAAAAATTCTAATTATCGAGGATGAAGAGGTGCTCAGCAACATGTATCAAGTCAAGTTTGAGCATGAAGGTTTCCAGATATTGAAGGCAGTCGATGGCGAGCAAGGCTTACAGGTAGCCGCTAAAGAAAAGCCAGACTTTATTTTATTGGATGTGATTATGCCCAAGATGGATGGTTTTAGTGTTTTGAAAAAGTTGAAAGCTGACGAAGTTACCAAAAATATTCCGGTGATGCTTCTGACCAACCTTGGTCAGGATGAAGATGTCAAGAAAGGCAACGAGCTCGGAGCTGTTGGTTATTTAGTCAAAGCTAATATCACTCCATCGGAAGTTTTGAACAAAGTTAAATCATTAATGCCTCAGGCATAGCTCAGAATCATGAACAGCATTGATTTTCCAATTTTTCGGACCAAAATATCAGGGGTTACAAAACGTTATAATTTGAGCGATCCTGCTGAGCGCGCTGAATACTTCGCAGCCAAAGTTGGCGAAGAGATCAAGAAGCTTCGCGCCTACTTAGAGCATGGGACTTTTGTCGCCTACATGTTGGGCAAAAAGAATTCTGGCAAAGGGACCTATTCAAAATTGTTTATGGAGGCCGTTGGTAGTAACAATGTTGGCCACGTGTCAATTGGGGATATCGTTCGAGATGCTCACCTTGGGCTAGAATCTCCAGAGAAGAGGGATGAACTTTTAGATTTTCTTCGAAAAAACTATCGTGGTTTCCATACTGTCGAGGAACTTGTCGCCAATATTGAAGGTCGCGGTACCTCATCGTTAATTTCTACGGAATTGATTGTGGCACTGATCAAGTACGAAATCAGTAAGCATCCCAAGCAGGCGATATTTCTTGATGGTTTTCCTCGTGGTCTAGATCAGATTCCTCATTCTATGTTTTTGAAAGAACTGATTGGCTACCGTGAAGACCCAGATTTCTTGGTTTTCCTGCATTTGCCAGAATCAGTTATTGATGAACGCATTAAGTATCGCGTTATCTGTCCGATTTGCAAGACGCCGCGCAATACTCGCTTACTGGCGACTAAGGAGGTTGGCTATGATGAACAGACAAAGACGTTCTATCTCAGATGCGACAACCCTTCATGTAATTTGGCACAAATGGTTTCCAAAGAGGGAGATGAGCTAGGTATCGAGCCGATCCGCCAGCGATTAGAAATAGATGATCAAATTTTTCGCAAACTGTTAGATTTGCAAGGTTTACCAAAAATATATTTGCGTAATGCTGTGCCGGTAGCGCAAGCGTCTGAAATAGTCGATGACTACGAGATTACTCCGGCCTATGAATATGAGTATGATGCAACCTCAAAGAACGTCAAGGTGCTAGAAAAGTCCTGGGAAGTAAATGATGACAGCGGTGTGCCATCCTATAGTTTAATGCCAGCAGCGGTAGTGGTGGGACTTATCAAACAAATGGTACAGGTATTGGGACTTTAGCTTGGCGAGACATTTAAAGTTTAAACAATAAACAGGGAACGTGTTCTCTGTTTTTTAATATTTGGCCATTGCGTTTGATTTTTTTGTAGGGACAGGTCGCGACCTGTCCCTACAGGTGAATCCGAAATACGCTATCCTTAGGTAATAATTACCAAAAGACTTGCATCACTTTTGACCCATGCTATACTGACTTTAGTTCCCAGACATCTTAATACATATTCTACAATAATATATGTTGGAGCCCTACATCGCTTGTAACGTGAGTTGTGAGTTGCGGGCACCCATTTGGTCAAGAGGGGTACTGTATATGGACCACTCCGGGAACAGCCAAAATTCTCTAAGCTATGCCCAAAAGCAGTGGGGTGGCGTCGGAGGATTTTTTATTTATTCAAAAAAGTTTCATAATTTGTTTGACAAAGATGCAATTCCGTGCTATAATGGTTTAGTAAAGTAATATTTTGATATTTGTTTCGCCTATTAGCGCTTGGATTCGCCGATAGACGGTCAGCCCAGGGCTGATCACGATTAATGACTTCTTAACGCAAGCCTTAATCATGGACAAAACATATTTTATAAAGCAACTGATATCTAAGGTGGCTTTTTTTGTTGGTAGCCTAGCTGTAATTGTCTTTATTCTTATCCTTATTCCCTGGAGAATTTTTGGTTGGCACAGTATTGATTCTAGGTTGAGCTTTAATTCGTTTCCGGTTCTAGCAGAGGAGGATCCACTCCGTGTGTCTGATGCTCGAGTAGTTCTCATGGCTAATGGCCAAGCCATTGTCACCTGGGAGACAAATAAGTTATCAGACGGACACATCTGGTATTCAGCAGACCCTAGTGCCGCAGAATGGTTATATTTGAAACATGACGAACAGTATCGAGGTCATGTCATTGAGTTACCAAAATTAGAACTATCACAAAGATATTATTTAAAAATTGTCAGCCGCACTTTGGAAGGCGAGGAGGAGGGTGTGCCGCAAATGGTTTTTGACAGCCATGAACCGCGTGATTTAGTGATTAATAATATCGACTGGTCACAAGACAGCCAACTCTTTGCCGGATTCAATCCACAACCAGTCAATTCATCATTACAAGTCGTTGTGGCCAACAGCGGGGATCAACCAATTACGGAATCATTTTTTGTCAGCGCACTCATGATACCCATTCCTGATCCCGAAACTGATGCCACACGCACCGTGGCTGGAACCTATAGCTGTTTTGTTGAAACATTAGTCACTGGTGGTTTGGCTGCACGTGAAGAAAAGATCGTTGACTTCGGTACTACCGCTTGGCATGACTGCGATTCAATACCAGTCGGCCAGTATGATATAGTAGTGGCTATTGACTATGCTGATGATGTTCTGGAATATAATGAGGATAATAATGTCAGCGCGAGACGTATCACGGTAGCGGAGCTTGATTTGTCCGTAATTTTTCGCGATGTAGTTATCTCACAAATTACTTCAGAGTCAGCGCGGATTGATTTCAAACTAGAGAATGACGAAGCAACATCTCGGGTTTACATTCAGTACGGGCCAACGTCCGATATAGAGCAAGGCAACTTCCGAGAAACACTGACCGCTATTCCCGTAGATAATGGTTACTGGGTTAGTCTCGATGGTTTACAATCGGAATCTGGATATTCGTTTCGGCTATTATTTGACGGTAGTAATGCTCAGTCGACTGTCTATCCTTTTATGACGCTGAAAAATCCTTATCAGGACGACCAGCGATTAGCCGCGCTCAAGATCAGTAACCCCGATTGCCGACGTGTTAGTAGTCAGCCGGTCGGCAGGGATACGTGGGCCGTGCTTGGGTTGGACGAGCCGCCGCATAAAATTTTACGCTACCGTATTTATTGGTCGTCTGGCATCTGGTCGCCGTGGTATACACCGCTCAAAGGAGATATAGATTGGGTGCGTAGTTCCGACGGTAGTGAACGACGTATTTGGGCCTATTTTGATGATCACGCTTTTGAGTACGAAACTTGTGGCCAAGATATAAATAATGCCAATATAAAAAAATTTAGACAGCAAATGTTGGAACAAGAAAAATTGGTTGAAGACGTCAGCGCAGAAATAGATTATCAAGAATCGACACAAGTTCTCGGTGTTAGTCTAGAAAAAAACGACATTCCGCAGCCGACTATTTCACAGTTACTGCAGAACATGTGGTTATATACAATCGGCGGATCTAATTATTAAAAACAAAAAGTGCAATAAAATTTAAATTCCAATTTTAAGAAGTCAAACCCTGCACCACTTCGGTGCAGGGTTTTGGTAAACATTAAAGAAACGCCGAAGCGCTGTCCGAAAGTGAGTAGTGATGGCACTAAATAAAATAAGCACCGAACCGGTGCTCACTTTATTTTGCTTTATTGAGCGTACTGATGCATTTGGTACAAACCCAGGAACGGATACCGTCTATACGTTTGCTCTGGAGGTTCACCATTTGGCGACGCTTGGTTGCTATGTTGGAGTGACTGCGATTATTGATTACTTGCGGTCCTCGGCCACAGCGATCACATACATGTGCCATAGAATTGATATTACTTGTGTTGCCGAGTAGAGAAACTCGGGTTATAATAAAAACTGATTCATAGTATACTTTAAACTAACTTTTCAGTCAAGCATGATATTACAATTACTTTCTACCGATCCTATATTGGCTCTCGTCATTGCGGCAGCCATCATTATTACAATTGCTGGCCATGAGTTTGCTCATGCGTTGGCTGGGTATCTTTTAGGCGACCATACGGCCGAACGGGAGGGCAGACTGACCTTGAATCCTTTGGCTCATCTGGATTTGATCGGCACTATATTGATATTCACAGTTGGTTTTGGCTGGGGAAGACCGGTGCCATTCAATCCTTTCAATCTGCGTTGGCGTAAATGGGGAGCGACAGCTGTAGCCTTAGCTGGTCCAATCTCCAATTTTATCATGGCCTATGTCTTTTTCTTTGCAGGTGTTCTAGCCCTTCAATTGTATGATCCCGAGAATTATGTAGTCAAAATGTTCGGTACCCTGGCCTTTATCAATGTTGCCCTTGGCGTCTTTAATTTATTACCCATACCACCGCTTGATGGCTCGCGACTGTTGGTTACTTTATTACCGCCGCGCTATGATTATATTGGTCAATGGCTGGAGCGCAATGGCTTCTGGCTGCTTATTTTCCTATTAATTATTGCCAATACTACAGGTATCAATTTCCTATCAGGAGCAGTTAACGGGGTTTTTGACTTGATGTTTGGCTGGTATTAGCTGCCAAATCGGCTGTTCGTCTTGACCTCTTTGGCTAATTATGATAATTTACAGCCCAGCGCTTTTGGGCTTTTTGTTTTCCGAGAGCCGCCAAGATAAACTAAATTATGCCAACAACCAAACAACTGTTACGAGGAGCTCGCAAGAGTTTCACCAAGAAGTCCAAAACTCCAGCACTTTTGGTTACTTTGAATAGTTTACGACGCACCAAACGCGAATTGCAGGGCGGTAGTCCATTCAAGCGAGGAGTCTGTGTCAAAGTCACTACTACCACTCCCAAGAAACCAAACTCAGCTTTACGTAAAATTGCCCGTGTCCGTCTATCCAACGGTCAGGAAGTTACTGCTTATATTCCCGGTGTCGGTCATAATTTGCAGGAGCACTCCGTGGTCATGATCCGTGGCGGCAGAGTCAAAGATTTACCAGGTGTCCGTTATCATATTGTCCGCGGTGTCTATGACACGCAAGGTGTACAAGGTCGCAAACAGGGGAGAAGTCTCTACGGAGCCAAGAAAGAGAAAGCTAAAGCTAAAGCGTAACAACATAAAGCGTAATACGTAATTCATAAGTCGTAATTCTCTCCTTATATTACGCATTACGAACTACGGGTTACGATCTAAACTATAAACATGAGAGGCAAACAAGCTACCAAACGTATTATCAACGGCGATGCCAAATTCAGTCGTGTCGATATCGCCAAATTTATAAATCGTATTATGGAGCGTGGTAAGAAGACCACCGCTCAACAAATCGTCTACGGTGCTTTTGACTTAATTTCACAGAAGACCAAGCGTGACGCTCTGGAAGTCTATGATCAGGCTTTACGCAACGTTGGTCCCAGTCTAGAGCTCAAGGGCCGTCGCATCGGTGGCGCCAACTACCAAGTTCCGGTAGTGGTCATGGGAGATCGCAAAACTGTCCTAGCTCAGAACTGGTTAATTGCTGCTGCTCGTGCCAAGAAAGGTAGACCAATGGCTCAGAAATTGGCTGAGGAAATCATGTCTGCCGCCAATAATGAAGGTGATGCTATCAAGAAGAAGGATGATGTCCAGAAGATGGCCGAAGCCAACCGCGCCTTCGCCCACTTTGCCTAGGAGCAAAGTTTTCCTCTCTATAAAGATTTATACCTTAGCAGAATAATAATTATGCCCGCAGAAAATCAAAGTCTAGCGAACGTCCGCAATATTGGTATTATCGCTCATATCGACGCTGGAAAAACAACTGTTTCCGAGCGTATTTTATTTTACACTGGTAAGAAACATAAGATTGGTGAAGTGCATGAAGGTAAAGCTGAAATGGACTGGATGGAACAAGAGAAAGAACGCGGCATCACTATTACTGCCGCCGCTACCACCTGTTTCTGGCCTATCGTCGATTGGCTGGGTGGCGGTACTGCTCGTATCAATATTATCGATACACCCGGTCACGTGGATTTCACCGTTGAAGTCGAACGATCCTTACGCGT
>CAYHYG010000006.1:0-2721 GCA_964360835.1 uncultured Gammaproteobacteria bacterium | reverse complement strand
GTCGTGGTTTTTGACGGTGTAGCTGGAGTAGAATCACAATCAGAAACTGTCTGGCGCCAAGCTGATAAGTATCACGTGCCCCGGATCGCTTTTATCAATAAAATGGATCGTATGGGTGCCGATTTTTATCATGACCTAGATACTATCCATGAACGTCTGACCAAGAAAGCTTATCCTATTCAATTGCCGATCGGAGCGGCCGAAACATTCGAAGGTTTGATTGATTTATTTTCTCGCAAAGCCGTCTACTATCTAGACGAAGAGGGTAAGAAATTTGAAGAACGGGAGGTCCCAGAAGATATGAAAGTCAAAGTAGAGGAGTTTCGTGGACGTTTGGTAGAAGCTCTAGTGGAATATGATGAAGCTGCCATGGGCCGCTATCTGGAAGGTCAGGAAATTGACATCATCGAACTGAAAAAATTGATGCGCAAAGCAGTTATTACTGATCAATTCATCCCAGTGCTCTGCGGTTCCGCTTTGAAAAATAAGGGCGTGCAGTATTTACTGGATTCTGTCACCGCCTATCTACCCTCACCACTGGATGTACCACCGACTAAGGCTTTTGATGTTGACGATCACAGCAAAGAGATTGTGCGTTTGCCTGATCCAGCGGCGCCATTTACCGCTCTAGCTTTTAAAGTTGCTACCGATCCTTTCGTTGGTCGTATCACTTTTATCCGGGTTTACTCAGGTACTTTGCAATCCGGCTCCTACGTCATGAATGCTACCAATGGAGAAAAGGAACGTATCGGACGTCTTTTACGAATGCATGCGAATACTCGTGAAGAGATCAAAGAAATTTCCGCCGGAGATATCGCGGCCGTCGTTGGTTTGAAAGCAACTATTACCGGACATACATTGACTGATGAGAATAATCCGGCAGTACTTGAGAGCATCACCTTTCCTGAGCCTGTCATTGATGTGGCTATTGAACCCAAGACCAAACAAGATCAGGAAAAGATGGGCATTGCCATTTCTAAGTTAGCCGAAGAAGACCCAACGTTCCGTGTCAGAACAGATGAAGAAACTCTGCAAACCATTATTTCCGGAATGGGTGAACTGCATTTAGAAATCATCGTTGACCGTATGAAGCGCGAATTTAATGTTGAAGCAAATGTAGGTCAGCCTCAGGTGGCTTATAAAGAAACGATCGTTGGTGAAGCGGAGGGTGAAGGAAAGTACATCAAACAATCCGGAGGTCGTGGTCAATATGGTCATTGTTGGCTCAAGATCAAACCGCGGGAACGTGGTGCTGGCTATGAATTCGTTGATGAAGTTAAAGGCGGTACGATTCCGAGAGAATTCATCGCTCCGATCAACAAAGGTATCCAGGAAACGTTGACCAAAGGCATTGTGGCTGGGTTCCCGATCATCGATGTGCAAGCTACAGTTTTTGATGGTTCTTATCATGATGTCGATTCCTCCGAAGCAGCTTTCAAAATGGCCGGTTCTATGGCTTTCAAAGAAGCGTTCAATAAAGCCAAACCTATAATCCTAGAGCCAATCATGAAAATCGAAGTTACCACCCCAGAAAGTTATATGGGAGATGTCATCGGTGATCTCAATTCCAAACGTGGTCAGATCAACGAAATGACTGATCGTATGAGCATCAAAGTGATTCATGCCAACGTGCCGCTGTCAGAGATGTTTGGTTATTCTACTTCCTTACGTGGCATGACCCAAGGACGCGCTTCATACTCTATGGAGTTTTCACATTACCAGGAAGCGCCCAAAAATATCACTGAACAGATCAAAGCTGGAAAGAAGTAGGGATAATATCCTCGAGCGAAGAGAGAGGTCTCACAGCTTTGTAGCCATTGAGATTTCTCACCCTAAAGGGATTCGAAAATATAATATTGAAAGTCTCACCACGTCGAACGTGGTGAGACTTTTTTGATCGGAAAGTACTAATTGCGCCGCTCTGGCCCAATCGGTGGTGGGTAGTAGGGCTGACTTCTAGACAGAGTGATTTCACATTCAATCCTTTTCCAGATTTTACGTCTGTGTTCTTGGTCGGCCTGTTGTTGGTCGATTAGCTTCATGACGAGCCAACCAAGTCCCATACTAATACCAGTAATCAGTAATGCCTCTGCCAACGCTTTCATGATGTACCTCCCAATGAACATTAAGGATACTATAAGTATTCTCTTCTGCTATATTTTGTCAAATGAAAAACGGCTCCGACAAATCGTCGGAGCCGCGTTCGAGACCTTAGCTATTTCATAAGGTCAGAGAGAAGGGCAGGTCAGTCGTTTGATTTCCTCGCCGTTCCGGCCGTAGCCGACGACGAGGCAACTTTTCTCGTCGTTCAAAACGATGACGCGGATTGAGCCCCAGACGAGATCACTTTTTCTCTTCGCTTCTCCTAGAGAAACAGAAACAGTAAGCCCATCATAAGGGTTAGTCGGTAGCGCCCGTAGATAGCTCTGAAAATCTCTCCAGGTTTCCCTGTTCGGCCATTTGCCGGTAGAGAGATGGTACTGCGTCAGAGCATCAGAGACCAGGTCGGTGGAGTAGCTGATGATGACTTTCCCTTGGTCATCCTGACGGATTTTCTCGGCGATCGGACTAGCGATGACAACTATCAAACCGATGGTCGCCAGCCAACAGGCAAGGCTGACTACCGTCAGTCCACGGGAGTTAAGATTTTTCATTTCCTTCTCCTTTCAGATCAGAGGAATGTCTGCCGGAACGTCGCCACGTTTGTGATAACGTGCGACC
>CAYHYG010000005.1:0-46398 GCA_964360835.1 uncultured Gammaproteobacteria bacterium | reverse complement strand
TAAAGAAAAATTAACACAATTGTCTCAAGCCACGCATATTCTCTCCTTATCAGCTACCCCCATTCCTCGTACCTTACATTTAGCGCTATCACCGCTAAAAAATATTTCTTTACTGACTGATCCGCTGCGAGGCCGGCATAATATCATTACTACTGTTAAGCCGTGGAATACGACCACAATCCAACAGGCCTGTGATTATGAAATCTCTCGCGGCGGTCAAATCTATTATTTACACAACAAAGTTGAAACTATCGAGCTAGCGGCCAAGGATCTGCAGCAACTTCTACCCAAGGCCCGCCTAGCCATCGCTCACGGTCAGATGGATGACAAAAAATTAGCTACTACTATGCACGCTTTTGATCAGGGCGAGATTGATGTCTTGGTCTGCTCTACCATTATTTCCAATGGTCTCGATCTACCGAATGTTAATACTATTATTATTAATGACGCCGCCAATTTTGGTTTATCCCAATTACATCAGCTACGCGGACGGGTCGGCCGTAGTGACAGACAAGCCTACTGCTATCTGTTGCATCGTGAACAGAAATTACAAGGCGATGCTCTGGAGCGACTGCGGACACTGGCCGATACCAACGAGCTAGGAGCTGGCTTTCGTATAGCCAGTCGCGATATGGAGCTCCGCGGTGTTGGTCAAATAATTGGCAATCGTCAGCACGGACACTTGCGAACCATTGGCCTCAATCTGTATGAGGATTTACTGCAGGCGGCGGTCGATGATTTACAGCATCGCCAACGCGCCCAATGGCGTGACATCGATATAGACTTGCCGCTGAATCAATCAACCTCTGGAGATTATTTTGAATCGGACAGCGCCAAGATTTATTTTTGGCAGGAAATTTCACTACTAGCAGATCTTGATGAATTGTCCAGGAAAGAAGCTACCTATACCCAAGAGCTGGAAGCTATCTCTAATGTCTTTTATTTACAGCGTCTACGCATCCTGGCGCAAGACACTCCTATTATCAAGATTTCTAGCCGCTCTACTGGAGCCGATACCTGGATAGAATTAATCGTCAAACAATTAAGTCCACTTCAATTGCAGCGACTGCTGGCTATCCATGACGATTGGTTGATAAAACCAGGATCGCTGAAAATAAAACAAAGCCAGCTTGGATCTGACTGGGAAAAAAGTCTAGAGGCGGCTATAACCTCACTACGCCAAGAATAATTAAACCCCGCCATTGTCTCTTTGACTGTTTGGCGGGGTTTTTCTTGAAGAAGAGACCATGTGCCCATCACTACCTCCCGCGCTCTCGGTTGACTCTCGAGCGGACAACCGTCTCGCCCACGACACTTGTCACCCAACTGTTGACTCCCTGACGCAAAAAATCTTCATACTCGCGACGCAAAACCTCCTCTCCATACTGTAGGAAATCACTTGCTTGCAAGTTGTAACCACGGCTCCGGGCGTAGCGGATAAACTGACGTATGATTTCCGTCAATTCTTCCGTCCGCGCCTGGTCTTCTATTCGATTACCGGACATGGCTCACCTCCTTTCTGCGGTTTGGGTCCCTTCTTCAACGAACTAGCACCAAAGTGCTCTGATACCCCTAAAATAACAAATTGAGAAAATATGTCAAAAAAGAACTCTCGTCTCGAGCCCTTCTTTGTTAGTTTGATTATTTTTCTTGAAAGACGGCGTTGATATAACCGGTGGTATTATCGGCTTGACCATTGAGATCGTAGAGATTTTTCTGCCCGAGGATAAGCGGTTGTAAATCCCATTTTTTTGCTAAATCCGTGACCAAACGTAACGTTGGCGGAGAGTCGACATGCTTCAGATCAGCCGCTGATACATCCAATGATTGAATCATGAGAGCGGTTTCTGCATCGACTGCTCTGGCCTGCAACGGCGGTAGATTTCTGAGTTTTGACTGAAAAAAGAAGAAATAAGCTCCAGCCAATAGACAGGCTACTATTGCCAGAGTTAAACCAATGATAAGACCAGGTCGACGGCTATGACTTGGTACCATTGGCACCGCCGGCTCCTGATCGGTCAGCGGTTGATTTTGATTGAGAAAATTATTATTCATGCCATAAGTATACGACTTTTATCCTAGAACTAACAAGCAGAGGTTTTGGCCTCATTGCCTTAACCAAAACAATCAGCTATCATAGCTTGATATGAAAAGCGATTCACCTGGGACCGACCCGGTGATTGAACGCCAGTACTATCTGGCCTGGCTAGCCATCAAAGGTGTCGGACCACAACAACTACTAAAAATCAGGGACCATTTTGGTTCTTTTTTTGTGGCTTGGACTGCAACCCATGACCTTGACCCTCTCTGGCAAGCCTGGCTCCAAAGAACCAAACAGTCACGTCAGTCTATCGACCCCGAGCTATATTTTAATAAGTTGGTAGCAAATAACCCGCAGATCGTAACCTTACTGGACAATGAATACCCAGCGCGGCTGCAAAATTCCTACCCTCACCCGGTGCTGTACTATCGTGGCTCATTAGATAGCTTGAATAATTCCGCATTTCTCTCAGTCGTCGGCAGTAGACAGCTGACTAATTATCACCACCAAGCATTACGGTTAGTTATGGCTGGTCTGGTAGGACATCAGGTAGTAATCGTCAGTGGACTAGCTTTTGGCGCAGACGCTCTAGCCCATGAGTTAGCGCTAGAATACAGTCTGCCGACTATCGCTGTGCTAGGATCTGCCGTCGATGATGCTAGTATCTACCCTCGAAGCAATTTTAGCCTAGCTCAAAGAATATTAAAAAGTGGGGGCCTCATGCTCTCGCCTTTTGCCGCCGGCAGTGCTATTGATAAACATAACTTTCCGCTACGTAATACGATTATCGCTGGCCTCAGTCCTGTTACCTTAGTTGCCTGCGCCGCCCAGAGATCCGGCGCCCTCATCACGGCTCAGTTAGCACTTGACGTTGGTCATGAAGTACTGACAATTCCCGGTCCGATCACTGATACTTCCTCAGTTGGGACAAATGCCTTGCTGCGTCAAGGTGCTCTAGCAATAACCTCGTCTGAAGAGCTGTTGCAAGCACTTAATCTGACTACACAGAATGAGGTCACCAAAAAGTCATACACTACCAGCGATCCGTTACAACATGCTTTAGTGACGACCTTAACAAGGACACCATATCATTACGATGACCTGCTAGCTCAACACCCTACAGCAACCCCGACTCAGGTTACCGTAGCATTAGCGCAGATGGAGTTACAAGGTTGGATTGAGCGTCTGCCTGGAAATGTTATTCGATTAAGATGAGTCTTCATCGTAGACGTAATTCGTTGCGACTGGAGAGGTGGGATTATTCCGATGAAGCTTATTATTTCGTTACATTACGAGTTAATAATAATATTGTCTTGAGCACTATAAAGGATAATCGGATATGTCTTTCTCCATTCGGTTTCATTGTTAGACACGTTTGGAAAAAATTACCTAGCTATGAAGGTCGTTGTAGTTATGACGCCTTCATCATAATGCCGGATCATATTCATGCAGTAATCTATATAAAAAATAGACGACGAAGGTTGAATGACTCCTCCGAAGACCCCGTAAGGGCGATTCATGAATCGCCCCAACCATTGCCCCAACGATCAGCCAATCGATCCTTCGACGCTCGTCGCCATATGCTGCTATCAATAGTAATTGGCAGATTCAAAATGCTATCCGCAAAATCAATCAACTTAATCAGACGTGCGCCCAGTCAACATCTCTGGCAACGCGGTTACTACGACCACATTATTCGTGATGACTCTGACCTTCATCGCATTCGTGAATACATCGAGTATAATCCGCTTCAATGGTCGCACCAAAATGAGCAGCCGTCACCATTTCTGATGACGGCTGAATAAAGTAGGTTTGCTGTCAGTGAGGATCAATCTCCTCTGCTTTGGGCCTCTGGTGACCATTATCTAATACCGCCTGGATGATCCCCAGACAGACAGCAGCCAGACCAACGGCTGTAATGAAGGACGCGCCAGGTGTTTTCAGGGGATTGTAAGGAGCGAAATTGAGCATCTTGAGCTCGTCTGACAGATTCAGAGCAACGATTCCCGCAAAAAAAAGATGGAACATCAAAGCAAAAAAAATAACCGTCAGACCCAAAGCTACATTACTTGGACCCCTTGGCACCTGCTTCTGATTCAGACCAAAAAAATTGGTCTGTTCACTGCACCAAAACATGAACACTCCGAAGCAAACGAAAGCTGGTATTCCCACGAAAGGTGACACTTCAAACCTCCTTGGTAGCTATCTTGAGAAACAACGTACGGACAATTAAAGAGACTATAACACCTTATCATTTGGGTATCAAGCTTGCCAAATTAAACTTTTTCTATTATAGTCAGCGCTATGAAAAATTTAGTCATTGTCGAATCTCCGACCAAAGCCAAGACTATCAGTAAGTTTCTGGATAAAAATTTTCGTATTGAATCTTCTCTTGGCCATGTACGTGATCTACCTACGAGCAAGATGGGTATTGATATAGAACACGACTTTGCGCCACATTACGTCATTCCCACCAAAGCCAAAAAACGAGTAACCGAGTTACAAAGCTTGGCGGCCAAAGCTGAGACTATCTACTTCGCTACTGACGAAGACCGCGAGGGCGAAGCTATTGCTTGGCATTTGCAGGCTATTTTGAAAGTTCCGGCCAAACAAGTAAAACGCATTACCTTTCACGAGATCACTAAAGCCGCCATTCTCAAAGCGTTAGACTCACCCCGTAGTATTGATGAACATCTAGTAGACGCTCAGCAAGCACGCCGCATTCTCGATCGTCTGGTCGGCTATGAACTTTCTCCTTTTCTCTGGAAAAAAGTAGCTCGCGGTCTGTCAGCCGGCCGTGTGCAATCGGTGGCAGTGAGACTAATCGTAGAACGAGAAGATGAAATCAAAGCCTTCAGACCACAAGAATATTGGACAGTCGACGCTCAACTTTTGAAAGATAAAGAACAATTCAACGCGCACCTAGTCAGCATCAAGGGCAAGACTTTGAAAAAATTTGATTTGAAACGAGCCGTAGCGGAAGGCGCCGTCAAACACTTGCGTGAAAGCAATCTGGCGACCGCTTCAGTCGAAGCTTCTGAGGTCAAGAAAAAAGCGCCCTCTCCCCTGACTACTTCCACGTTACAACAGGATGCCAATAGACGCTTTGGGTTTTCTACCAAACAGACTATGATGCTGGCTCAACAATTATATGAAGGTATTGAGCTGGGTGATGAAGGTCACGTCGGTCTGATCACCTATATGCGTACTGACTCTCGTAATTTGTCGGCAGAATTTACCAGCGCCGCAGCTGATTATCTGAAACAAACCTTTGGTCCTGAATACGCCTCAGATAAACCCCGCACCTACAGCAGCGGCCGTAATGCTCAGGAAGCTCACGAAGCTATCCGCCCGACTGACGCCACTCGCACACCCGAGAGCATCGCCTCCCATCTCGATGCCCGACAGAAAAAAATCTACGAACTGATCTGGAGTCGCGCGCTAGCCAGCCAGATGCCTGATGCTCGGATGAACGCCACTACCGTTGATGTCACGGATGAAAAAAATATCTATATATTGCGCGCCACCGGTTCCACGGTAGCTTTTGCCGGTTGGATGAAAATCTATGCCGACAGTAGCGAAGAAAAGTTATTACCAAAACTAGCTTCGGGTGATGAGATCAAGCTCAAAGTTATCGGCGCTCATAGTCATGAGACACAGCCGCCTGCCAGATATTCGGAAGCTGGCCTAGTCAAAGCTCTGGAAGCTAAAGGCATTGGTCGACCTTCCACCTACGCTCCGACCATTGCTACGGTCATTGAGAGAAAATACGTGGAAAAAGACCAGAATCGCCTCAAGCCCACCGATATGGGCATATTGGTCACGAATTTACTGAAGGAACACTTTGCTGATATCGTGGACTATGATTTTACGGCACAAATGGAAGACAGTTTGGATGAAATTGCTGTTGGCAAAAAAGAATGGCAGCCTTTGATCAGTAACTTCTATCATCCCTTCAAGAAAAACCTGGAGGAAAAAGAAGCAGTCTTGAGTAAAAAAGAAATTACCGAAGAAAAAAGCGATTACGTCTGCGAAAAATGCGGTAAGCCGATGGTTATCAAGATGGGCCGTTTTGGTAAATTCCTAGCCTGCACCGGTTATCCTGATTGCAAAAATACCAAGCAACTAAAATCTGACGGCAAAATAGAAGCAGAAGAACCAACGGGTGAAACCTGTGATATCTGCGGTAAGCCGATGGTCATCAAGCGTGGTCGCTACGGTAAATTTTTGGGCTGCTCCGGCTATCCTGAATGTAAAGGCATTAAGCGTATTGAGAATAGCACTGGTGTCGCTTGCCCCAAATGCGGCAAAGGTCAGATCGTGGAAAAGAAAAGTAAGCGTGGAAAGTTATTCTATGCTTGTAACCAATATCCTGACTGCGAGTTTGCGCTCTGGAGCAAACCCACCGGTGAAAAATGTCCTACCTGCAGCTCGATCCTCGTCTATGGCCCAAAACAAACTATCAAATGCTCAGCCAAGACCTGCTCCTACTCGCGAGAAGTGGAAAACTAAAATCTATTATTTAGCTGTTTTGCTCCTATGTAGCGTGCTATAGTACGGCTATGACCACTTGGGAAAATCTAAAATCTGCTGTCATCAAGAATTATCCGGATGCCGATCTGGAGCTTTTGACTAAGGCCTATGAACTCGCCCGCCAAGCCCATAGCGGACAGAAACGCAAAAGCGGCGAAGATTATATTTTTCACTCTCTGGCTACCGCCTATAATCTGGCTTTACTGCGCATGGATATGCCGACCGTCATCGCCGGCCTGCTTCATGACGTACCGGAAGATACTGAGATAACATTAGAAACTATCGAAACAAATTTTGGCTCTGAGATTGCTTCTTTAGTGGCCGGAATTACTAAACTGGGGACTCTGAAATATCGCGGTATCGAACGCTACGCCGAAAATCTACGCAAGATGTTTGTTTCCATGGCTCAGGATCTGCGTATAGTGATTATCAAATTAGCTGATCGCTTGCATAATATGCAGACCCTAGATGCTCACCGGCCTGATAAAGCCCTACGGATCGCCCAGGAAACATTAGAGATATATGCGCCTATAGCCAACCGTCTGGGCATGTTTGAACTCAAGAGTCAGCTGGAGGATCTAGCTTTCCCTTATGTCTACCCCAAGGAATACGCCTGGGTCCAAGCTTTAATTGAAGACCGACTGAAGAATGAAAAAAAATATATTGAAAAGGTCAAGAAAATCATGCGCGATCTTCTGGCCGAAGGTCATATTCCGGTATTAGAGATTCAAGGCCGCGTCAAGCATCTCTACTCTCTATACAAAAAACTTTTGAACCATGGGCGCGATATGAGCAAGATTTACGACCTTATCGCCATCCGCATCATCGTACCTAGCGTGGCTGATTGTTATTCTGTCCTTGGTGTAATACACGGACGCTGGACTCCTTTGCGAGGACGTATCAAAGATTATATCGCCCAACCAAAGCCCAACGGTTATCAATCATTACATACTTCTGTCTTCACCGAATTTGGTAAAGTGGTAGAATTTCAAATCCGTGATGAGGTCATGCACGAAATTGCCGAGTACGGTATCGCTGCTCATAGTAAATATAAAGAAGCGACTAATCGCTTTTATTCCAAGAAAAGTCTGGCTTGGATCACGGAGCTGATCAACTGGCAAAAGGATATCAAAGACAACCTGCAATATCTCAAGGAAATAAAAAACGATATCTTTTCTGACCGCATTTTTGTCTTTACACCGCAGGGTGACGTCATAGACTTGCCAGAAGACGCCACACCGGTTGATTTTGCTTATCACATTCACTCCGAGCTAGGAGCTCATACTGTTGGCGTGCTGGTCAATCAACAAATGTCCTCCCTCAATCATCCGCTCAAATCCGGAGACGTCATCGAGATAATCAAGGATAAAAATCGCAAACGCCCGAGCGAAGACTGGTTGACCTTCGCCAAAACCAATAGTGCCCGTGTCAAAATACGCGAGCAGCTAAAACGTCACGACCCCAAAGCCTTTTGGAATTAATTTCCCAAGCTGTCGGTGAGTCGTTTCAAATCCTCCTCCGATTGCCAGAATATTTCTATAGTACCGCTGGCACCTTTTTGATGTATGCTGACACGTGTACCCAGATGTTTGGCTAGACGCTCCTCGACTCCTTTTAAAACCGGATCTTTGATGCTGCGCTGATGAGTGCTGACCGTTTGCTCTTTGCGTTGTAGTTGTGAGACTGGTATGCCTTCGTCTATGATTCGTTTCATCATCTTGATCTGCGCTTCAGCTGTCGGCAAACCTACGATTGTTTTGGCATGAGAGAAACTGATACGCTCCCCACGGATAGCCTGTAAAACTTCGTCTGGTAAATTTAAAATGCGCAAAAAATTGGCTACTGTCGACCGGCTTTTGCCTACACGCGCCGCCACTTCTTCCTGCGTCAAGTTAAATTCCTCCAGTAAACGCTTGTAGCTCAGAGCTTCGTCCAACGGATTCAAGTTCTGACGCTGAATATTTTCCACCAAAGCTAATTCTAATTTTTGCTGTTCCTCGGCTTGACGGATAATGGCTGGCACTTCGGTCAGTCCAGCTTTTTTGGCGGCCTGTAATCGACGTTCTCCAGCAATCAATTGATACGAATCATGGCCAATAGATGAAACTACCAACGGCTGGATAATGCCGTATTGCTTGATAGAGCTGGCTAGCTCTTCCAGAGCTTTGTCATCAAACTGAGTACGCGGTTGCCAAGGGTTACTGCTAATATGATCAATAGGCAGACGACTAATCGACTGTCCACCAGTCGCCTGTAATGATGACGTTGCAGCGGTTAAATTTTTGGCTGGCTCAGACTGGGGGATTAGTGCTCCCAATCCTCTGCCTAGGGTAGTGTTAAGCATATGCTTGTACGATTTCCTCCGCTAATTGACGATAGGCGTGGCCGCCACGTGAGCTATTGTCATATTCTTTAATAGTTAAGCCGTGTGATGGCGCTTCCGCTAATCTGACATTACGTGGAATCACCGAACGAAATATTTTATTGGGAAAATATTGATACAGTTCATGGAAAACTTCCTCTGATAATTTATTGCGGCTGTCAAACATCGTCATGACAGCTCCCAAGACTTGAATATCAGGATTCAGCGCGTTCTTGATCAACTGTATAGTATGCAACAATTGCCCTAGTCCTTCCAAGGCATAATATTCACATTGTACCGGTATCAGAACTTCATGACAGGCCACCATACCATTGATAGTCAGGAGTCCTAGTGACGGCGGATTATCTATTAAAATAAAATCGTAGTAAGGCAACACTGCTTTGAGATTCTGTTGCAAGACATATTCTCGTGTCGGGTGCTGCACCAGCTCCACTGCCGCTCCGGCTAGATTGGGAGTGGACGGCGCAATATGCAGATTATCTCTGATAACCTTGACCACGTCGGTTAGAGCCAATGGCTCCTGGACCAAGACTTCATAAATGCCTTGGGACAATTCATTGGGACGTAAACCAAAACCTGAAGTGGCGTTGCCCTGTGGGTCCATGTCCACGACCAAGATTCTCTTACCCAGATCAGCCAGATAGGCAGCTAAGTTGATTGCGGTCGTGGTCTTACCTACGCCGCCTTTTTGATTCACGACTGATATAATACGTGCCATAAATTAAAAAACTGAAATATTATCAATATGCAAAGGAATAACGTTGCCTTGGGAATCGCCATGAAAACCATACTCACATTCTCCAGAACTATCACAACTTCCATTTGTTGCTGGTGCACCCGGCGCTGCCTCTGAAAACCTATCAAGCACATATCTTAGGGAAAAAATTGTTTCGCCTGTATTCTCATCATGCCGTGCCTGATATACATAGTGGAATTGGGCAAAGGCTGTTTGCGCACAGTCACGTTCATGCAATGGGTCAATGGGAGCATGACCAGCCTTAAAATAATTACCATTAGGGAATTTACCTCCATCCAGTGGAGGAAACCAGTTTTTTGTCACGGGCGTTCCGTCTACATTCTGGCAAAGACACGCCCTTCGTGAATCACACGTAGTTATACCATTTGAGTAATCGCAATAAATAACTGTCTGCGGCGGCGCCGGTGGTATACTGACACACATGATATTATCATTTGAACTAGCTTGACTGGCTGTCATACGAGGCCAATCTCCGTGTTCCAAATAATAAGTTTGTATTGCCTTTACAATGGTACCCACATCATTCTGTCGACGAGAATCTTGAGAGCGCACCTGAGAAAGACGAATATTAGCTATCGTTATACCAGACAAGATAGATATAATTGAGATAACAAGTAGCAGTTCAATTAATGTAAAACCTAAGCTTTTCCTTAACTTTTTTGTCATAAAGATAAAAAAATTATACCATTTTTTTTAGTATAATTCTAGCGCAAAATGTTTAATTTAAAGCAAGTTCTGCTTATCGTAATGATAACTCTCAGTCTGTCTGACAATCCTCTGCAACATTTCGACCGCTTGGACCGGATACTGTCCTGAAGCTGTCTCGTCAGACAACATGACCGCATCAGTCCCATCTAAAATCGCGTTAGCCACGTCAGAAACTTCAGCCCGCGTCGGACCCTCATGATCAACCATAGAGTACAACATCTGGGTAGCTGTAATCGACGGTTTGGCGTGCCATATGGCGTGACGAATCAAATTTTTCTGAACAAATGGCACCTGTTCCATTGGAAGCTCTGCTCCTAAATCACCTCAAGCTATCATAATGCCATCAGAAGCGGTTATAATCTGATCAATGTGTTTCAATGTGATACCACGTTCAATCTTACTAATAATTTTAGCTTTTTTACCGACTAAGGCACGCAACTTTTCTACATCTTCAGGCGTTTGTACAAACGACAAAGCAATATACTCAACTTTCTGCTGTAAGCCAAACTTCACGTCATCAATATCTTTTTGCGTCAGTCCAGAGGTAGTCAATTTGGTACGCGGCACATTGACAGCTTTATTACTAAACAATCGACCTCCACGGATAACGTGAGCGTGAATATATTCTCCGACAATTTTGGTCACCTCCATTTCCATCAAGCCGTTAGCCAAAAAAATGGGATCACCAACCTTAATATCGAGATGCAGATATGGATCCTCGATATGAATAGCTCCGCCTTTACCGCCACCATTAGTGGTAAAAATAATTTCCTCATTATGTCGGATGCGAACACCGGCTTTGGGCATAGTACCCACACGTAAACGTGGTCCCTTGAGGTCCAGCATAATAGCTACTTTACGTTTCAGACGTTTGGCTTCGGCACGAATGATAACAGCGCGCTGTTTATATTCAGCGTAGGTACAATGAGAAAAATTCATGCGAAAAATATCCACGCCAAGGCCGACAAATTTTTTCAGCGTAGCTAAGTTATCAGAGCTGGGCCCGATAGTGACGATAATTTTGGTACGCATAGAATACAGGTTTAGAGAAAAATAAAAATAGACAGTCAGTATACAGATCCTGACGAAAATTTCAAGACTGAAAAATAAACCAAACACCATTCTATGGCATTCAGCCTAAGATTTCTGACGTTTTCGTTGGAGAGAGTTCAGGATAGTCTTGCGCAGACGCAAACTCTGTGGAGTTACTTCCAATAATTCATCATCACCGATGTATTCTATGGCTTCTTCCAGACTCAGACTGAGCGGTGTATCAAAATGGTCAGCTTTACCGTCCCCTTTAGAACGCATATTGGATAATTGCTTGGTTTTGCATACATTGACTTCAAGATCTTCCGAGCGGGAATTTTTGCCAACAATCATACCTTCGTAAACCTTGACTGCCGGTCCGATAAATAATTGTCCCCGCTCCTGCGCCCCTAGCAATCCGTAGAGATTACTAGTTCCAGTTTCAAAGGCAATCAAGGAACCTTTGTTAGTTGATTCCAGATCGCCACTATACGCTTCATAGCCGTGAAACAAGGTGTTAATAATACCCTGACCCTTGGTATCGGTCAAAAATTCCGAACGATAGCCAATGAGACCACGGGTGGGCACCACGAAGTGCAAATGCGCTTGGCTACGATCAACCTTCATATTTTTCATCAAACCTTTACGCTTGCTCATTTTTTCTATAACGGTGCCGCTGGCGTTCTCTGGAGCTTCGATGAATACTTCCTCGAATGGCTCCATCTTTTGACCATCTACTTCTTTGAAAATTACTTGAGGCTTGGAAACCTGAAACTCAAAACCTTCGCGACGCATTTTTTCAATCAGGATAGACAAATGCAACTCACCACGTCCTGAGACGGTGAAAGCTGAATCAGTGTCTTCTGACGGTTCCACCCGCAAAGCTACATCATTGAGCAGTTCTCTCATCAAGCGTTCCTTCAAATGTCGCGCGGTTTGAAACGTTCCTTCCTGACCGTAAAAAGGAGAGTTGTTAACGGCAAAATTCATTTTAACCGTCGGTTCTTCAATCACAATCGCTGGCAACGGTCGAGGGTCTTGGGCATCAGCGATAGTATCACCGATACGAATATTCTCTACTCCGGCTACAGCGATGACATCGCCGGCGTCAGTCTGATCAACTTCACGACGACTAAGACCGTCAAAAATCATGACAGCTGTAATCTTGTTCTGCACCTTTGTGCCATCAGGTTTCAGTAAAGCCACCGTCTGTCCTTTGACCAGACTGCCGCTTAACAAGCGGCCGATAGCAATCTGCCCTTTGAAACTATCATAGGCGATATTTACAACTAACATCTGCATTGAACCTTCCACCACGTGAGGTGCTGGGATATGCTCAATTACGGCATCGAAAACTGGCTGAACATCAGTCATTTTGTCCATATGGGGTTCCAAACCCGCTTTACCAGCTACTGCTGAAGCATAAATAACAGGAAACTCCACTTGCGCATCAGTGGCTCCGAGCTCTACGAATAAATCAAAAGTCTGATTTAATACCCACTGTGCTCGTGCTTCCGGTAAATCAATCTTGTTAATAACAACGATAACCTTATGGCCTGCCTGCAAGGCTTTGCTCAAGACAAATTTTGTCTGAGGCATAGGACCATCTTTGGCATCAACAAGCAAAAGAACACCATCAACCAAACTCATAATGCGTTCTACTTCTCCACCGAAATCAGCATGCCCCGGAGTATCAACAATGTTAATCTTGTACCCTTTGTAAGCTACAGCCGCATTCTTGGAGAATATTGTAATACCACGCTCTCGCTCCAATTCATTGGAGTCCATAATCAAATCATCCTGAACCTTAGTGGTAAACTTTTCTGATTGACGTAAAAGCGCATCAACTAAGGTAGTCTTACCATGGTCAACGTGAGCAATAATAGCTATGTTACGGATTTGTTCGGACATATATATAAAAGGCCTGTCTCAGGCCCAAGAAAAGTTATACTAACCAGTATCTTTAACCAGCAAAACTATACCTGAAAATCTTCCTCCTGTCTAGTCTTAGCTTCAATATTGACATTTTTTGCTTTCAAATATAGGGTTCTAGCTAACTACTTCCACCAAGGAGACAACATGAAGACGCAGGCCAAGACTGGCGACTGAGTCAAGAGAAGGAAAAATTCCCCTACTGAAAAGCCTTTCCAATGAGCACGTCATTCTTTCGGTCAGGTGATCGGAATCTGTCAGTTAGACGAAATTCCGCTTGCTTCGCATCGTCTAACTGGCCAGCGTATGCGACGTTCCCGACGCGACACTACTGGTAGGATAGCGCGCCAAAGAAGCTGACGCAAGGATAGCTTCGCGCGCCCCACCAGTAGTGTAAGGAGGGAATGTAGGAGAGACTGCCTCCTTGAAGCATGCCTGAGCAGTGTATTAAAAGAGGTTTATTTTCAAAAACTCAAACCAATGAACAGACTACAAGCAGGCGAACCGCATACTCGGTGTTGTGTGCTGTTCGCCCATTCTTTAAATCAAGTATATATTTATTTTTTAGAAAGCAGGATAAATGGCTAATATTAGGTAATAATAATGTTATCACTTGACAATATAAAGATAATATGTTATTATATAGATATATACAGTACATTAACTTTGACAGTTTTTCTGAAACACAGGCCTTTAAATAGCGCCAAAACCTCAACAAGGGAGAAGTCATGAATAAGACCATCGTTATTTTCCTCAGTCTGTTCATAACCGTCGGTGCGCTCGAATGCTTGGTGGCGGACAACTTCCGGTCGAATGGCAATCTGCTCAGAGACGCCCTCTTCATCACGGGGTTCATGACGGGTATCGCCATCAATCTCTTCGGTAGTGCGTTCCTCGCGGCTAAGCTCACCACACGCAACTAACTCTATCTTCCGAAAGGAATACTGTCATGAAAGGTGCTCTGATCGATTGCATGTTGTTCGTCATCGTGAAGAACGGGGGTAAGGCAGTCCTGTTTACCCTCGTGGCCTTTCTTCTGGTGTTGGGTTACGCCATCATCGGATAAGGGCCTTTACCCGGGTGCGCTCAATTCCAAGACTACAGTCTTGCGAAACGAGCCCCGGGTCTTTTAATATATAAATTTCTCCTGCTATTTTTAAAAAGGGAATTTGCTTTATAGAAAGACGGGCGAATGGCGTACAACAACGGATATGAGACAGAGGAAATCGGGTTTGGTTCCGAATATTCAAATAAAAAACCCCCGGAAGGCATAGATGTCCTTGCGGGGGTTACGATCACGATGATCGTGAAGGTTCAGCACTAGGTCCAAGTTTTACCTCTCTGATCCCCTGAAGTTGCTTCTGTAACTCTAGAATTCGTCCGAGCTCCCTTGCAACCTCAGTTTGCATCGTTCCAACGTGGAGAACTTCGTTTCGTATGTCTGTGATCAAGTTCCCCACGACACATTCCCAGTAACTGTCGTTCGCCAGTCCCTCCACAGTTACGGTCTTCTGTACACTCTCAATGCACTGAGGGTGTAGAAGTAATGTGTATTCCGGACGATCGAGATGAAGTACAGCTCCCCCTACTTGATGGATGTTCATTGCGGACGCCATTTCAAGTAGCATTTGAGCTATATCCTTCCGAATAGCAATGACCAAGGTCCGTGTCTCAGTCGCTAGCTGAAAGAGATGTTGAAATTCCGGTTGCTCTGCTTGCAGCTCTGACATCAACCTTTTAACCGCTGCCCGCTGCTTTTCTGCTTCAGCAACCAATGCCCGAATGGTTTCCATACATCCTCCTTAGAAAACCGACCAGCTCCTCTGAGAAGTCGACGAGTCGCACTGTCAACGAATAGCACAAAATTACCCTGCGCTAGATTTGCGATTTTGTCAATACATAATATACCCAAACCCGATTTCCTCCTTCCAAATTACTGCTTCATTCCGGCGGTGGTAATATTGTACCGTCGGAACAAGGCAGCAACTTCTCATATCCGCAAACGTTAGATGGCATAAATGTAAAACTGTATTGTCAATGTATGCAAAGGGTTAGCTATGAGACTATGTGTGCTGTGCCCTCCCAGGAAGCTAGGATCTGGTATCCTGGAGAGTACATTAGAGTAGCTAATCCCCATCGGCTTCAACGAATCCAAAGCCAGCATCCCAAAAAGAGGAGAACAAGCTGACATCACGTCAGGACTGCTCGCCTCTTAAAAATTCCAAATTTAAATTTTGAGTTGTAATTTTGAACTTTGCCTTTTGACGTTTAACTTTCTCCTATTGGCTGTCCAACTTATCATGGGCCTCTCCATCAGACACTGGCTTGCTCATGACCAAGAGTTTGATGGCTCCCCAGGCCACCAAGGCATAGATGGCCATAGCCAGGAGAATTGACCAGTCAAAGACACTTCTTTCGATACGAGCTGAGCCAACAACGTTCATGAAGGGATTGGCTACAGGGCCGGAAATGGTATAGATAAATTGGGTAAAACCGGCACTCACATTGGCTCCGATGAAAAGCAAGAAAAAACGCAAAGCCAAAATAATTTCAATAAAGCCCAAAACATACCAGATTATTTGTGAACCACGAAAACGGCGGCGGATAGGACCGACCACAGCTTCGGCGTTAACTGGCTTAGCGCCAATAGTGGGGCTACCCGTAGAATCCGGGGGTAATACTGATTCCTGACGAGGAATTTCAATTGCCATACATTTATTTTAAAGAATTAGAAAGCCTATACTATGACGGGGTAGGCCATGACCCCTTACATTAAGGATAACACTAAGCGGCCCTTCTGTCTCTGGTCACTTTATTCGCTTCGCCAAAAAATAACAGCTATATGATACTGCGAAACCACTATTGACAGATACCCCCTAGGGGGTATAATGATTCCATGAAACATTCATCTCAGCCATTGATCCGCCGTCTCAAGATTATTGAAGGCCAGATCCGTGGTCTACAACATATGATACAAGAGGGCACCTATTGTATCGATATTATTACCCAGACATCTGCCGCTAAGCAGGCCTTGTCCAATATCGAAGACTCCCTACTGGAACAACATTTAAGTAGTTGCGTGGTCAAACAAGTGAAGCAAGGCGATACCGCTACGGCCGTCAAAGAAATGCTCAAAGTTTATAAATTAAAACGTAAATAATATGGCTAAAGAGACATATCAAATTCAGGGTATGCATTGTGCCTCCTGCGCAATAACAATTGAAAAAACTTTCAAAAAAACTGCCGGCGTAGCATCAGTGGCTATTAACTATGGTACTGAGACAGCTTCAGTTGATTTTGATCATACAAAAATCAGTCCTGAAGCTTTGTCAGAAAAAATTAAGCCTTTTGGTTACTCATTGAAGCTACCATCTGCAACCGAAATGGATATGAGCGAGAATGAGCATGCCGCACATCTAGGATTGAACCAAACTCGTGATGACAAACTAGCAGAATTAAAAAAACTATCCCATCATCTCTGGGCAGCTATACCTATGTCCATTATCAGTGCCACCATTATGGCCTGGGAGATTAGTGTTTCTTCTGGCTGGTTACCTGAAATGAGCAAACCACTAGAAGAATTTATCCACCACCTCCTACCAATCATGGCTACCTACATTCTCTTTGCGGTAGGCCAACCTTATCTCTTGGGATTATACCGATTCATCCGCTACGGACGCGCCAACATGGATACTCTTATTGGTCTGGGTACGCTAACGGCTTTTCTCTACAGTTTTATTATCAGCGCCTTTGAAGAGCAACTAGCTTCTCGTCTCAATGTCAGTTTTACCTACTACGATGTGACCATCGTAGTCATCACCTTTATTACCTTGGGGAAATTCCTCGAGCAGCGAGCTAAACTAAAAACTGGTGAAGCTATCCAAAAATTGCTGGAACTACAAGCCAAAACCGCTCTCGTATGGCGTAATAATTCGGAAATTGAAATTCCTATTAGCAGTGTCATGCACGACGCCATAATTATCATCAAACCGGGAAGCAAAATTCCTGTTGACGGTGTCGTGGTTGAAGGATCGTCTTATGTGGACGAATCGATGATTAGTGGTGAACCAGTGCCAGTGGAGAAAAAATCTGATGATCTGGTGGTCGCCGGCACTATCAATACGACCGGCAGTTTCCGCTTCCGTGCTACCAAGGTTGGCTCAGAGACAATGTTGGCTCACATTATCGCTATGGTGAGTGAAGCTCAAGGCAGTAAAGCTCCGATTCAAAATCTGGCAGACAAGATTTCCTCTGTTTTCGTACCGATCGTGCTGGCACTATCTGCAATCACTTTAGGCCTATGGTTAATCATTGGTACGCCTGTGATCGGACTTGATCAGGCCTTATCCTTTGGCCTATCCTCATTTGTCGGTATTCTGGTTATTGCCTGCCCCTGCGCCCTAGGTCTGGCTACTCCCACGGCTATCATCGTGGGTGTCGGTAAAGGTGCCGGAGAAGGTATCTTAATCAAAGATGCGGCGACGTTAGAAAAACTACACTCAGCCACAACAATCGTTTTTGATAAAACGGGAACTATTACCAAAGGCAAGCCGGAACTGGTAGAAATCAAAAATACTTCAACTTTGAGCCGAGAACAGATAGTTTCTCTCCTAGCCTCCTTAGAAACTCAGTCAGAACATCCTATTGCCCAAGCCATTGTCAATCAGGCGACTGAACAGAAAATCAAGCTACAAAGCGTAACCTCGTTCTTGGCAGTGAAAGGAAAAGGGGTGCAAGGTAGTATTAATAGTACGCTATACTTTGCCGGCAATGAACGCTTCATGAAAGAACTTGGACACGCGGTCAACATTGATGACCTGAGACAAGAAACCGCCAAAGGCCGGACTCCCGTATTGCTAGCCAATGAAAAAGAAATCCTAGCTATCGTTTTTGTGGCTGACATGATAAAGGATACGGCTATCAGCGCCATCAAGGATCTTCACAAGCTTGGGGTTAAAACCATGATGCTGACTGGTGATGACCAGGCAACAGCTCATCATATTGCTCAGCAAGTTGGCATCGATGAGGTTCGGGCTGAGTTATTGCCGGACGAAAAGTTAGGCGTAATCAGAGAGCTCCAAGCCAAGGAGGAAATCGTGGTTATGGCTGGTGACGGTGTCAATGATGCTCCGGCTTTGGCACAAGCCGATGTCGGCATCGCTATGGGTACCGGCACCGATGTGGCTATTGAATCAGCTGGTATCACCTTGCTCCATGGCGATATCACCAAGATTGCCAAAGCTTTCAAGCTATCACGTCTCACTATGCGTGGCATCAAACAAAATTTGTTTTGGGCTTTTATCTACAATATTATCGGTATACCGATCGCCGCCGGCCTCCTCTATCCCGTTTGGGGTATTACCTTGAGCCCAATCTTCGCCGGTCTAGCTATGGCAGGCAGTAGCGTCTCGGTGGTCATGAATTCTCTGCGGCTTAAAACTAAAAAATTATAATTATGTCGACTGAAACATTCTATGTCAAAGGTATGCATTGCCCATCGTGTGTGGTGCTGACCGAACAAGAGCTAACACAAATGCCTGGTGTGACAAAAGCCAAAGCTTCGTTGAAAACTTTAAGTGTGGAAATTGAAGGAAACTTTAATGATAAAAAACTAGAGCTCTTGGCTCAAGAATTGTCAGTACCTCTAAAACAATATGGCTATGAGCTAACTTTGGAGAAAATACAGCCACCAAAAAAATGGTCTGAATTACTCTGGGCCGTACCCATAACTCTACTAATTATTGGTTTCTTCTTCTGGCTACAGAAAATTGGTCTGATCAATGCAATTAATAGTTCCGAAGCCTCGGCCGGTACAGCTTTCGTTATAGGTCTAGTGGCCTCGGTTTCGACCTGTATGGCCGTTGTCGGGGGATTGGTCCTTTCGCTGGCCGCCACCGAGGCTAAACAAGGTGACAATACCAAACCACAAGTCGCCTTTCACCTCTCCCGTCTAATCAGCTTTGTCATTCTTGGTGCTGTCATGGGTCTCCTAGGTACCGCTTTTCAACTAAATAGCTGGGGCACCGGAATATTAAGTTTAGCCGTAGCTGTTACTTTATTGATACTCGGATTAAACTTACTAGATCTTTTCCCACAACTCAAAAAGCTTCAGCCGGCTTTGCCAAGTAAATTTGGACATAAAGTCGACCAATTAAAAAGTAAAAAAAGTTTATTGACACCTATTATTCTGGGCACAGCTACTTTTTTTCTCCCATGTGGTTTCACCCAATCAATGCAACTGTATGCTTTGCAAACAGGAAACCCTTGGACAGGTGCTATGATCATGGGCGCCTTTGCACTGGGAACTTTGCCGGTCTTAGCCCTTCTCAGTTTCAGTTCCTACAGCATTCAGAATAAACCATTTGCCGGAGTTTTCTTCAAAGCAGCTGGTCTGCTAGTACTATTCTTTGGTGTCTTTAATCTTATCAACAGTCTGGCGGCTATGGGGATTATCTCGCCAGTCTTCAACTTTTAATGCTAATATAAAATCATGAAAGCAGCTTATATCTTCTTGGGATTAACCATTGTCCTTCTAATTGGAGTTTTTATGCTCGCAGGTAGCGGCGGCGACCAGCCGACTGATAATCAAGTAGCTGGTTCAAACGTGACCACAGAAAACGGTAAACAAATTATCACTATCGCCGCTAAGGGCGGCTACGCTCCGAGGAAAACCACGGCGCAAGCAGGAATTCCTGGCACTCTACGAATAGCCACTAATAATACCTTTGACTGTTCCTCCTCTATTGTCATTCCTTCATTGAATTACCGAAAATATTTACCTCCAACTGGCAATACTGATTTAGAAATTCCCGCGCAAGCCAGGGGTACCAAACTCCAAGGCTTATGCGGCATGGGTATGTATTCTTTTGAGATTGCCTTCAACTAGTAATACTCCGTCAACGTAAGCATCAATGCGTTTTTAAACCCGCCCCGAGCATTGCTCGGGGCGGGTTTTGAAGCTCACGATTCGATCAGGTCCAGCGTTTCGATCTGGAAGTCGAGCTCGTTCAGGTCGCGTATCAGCTCGACCACTTCCTGCATGTGCGATGTGAAGTGCTCGTAGGTGAACCTGGCCAGCGAACCAACTCGCTTGATGATGACACCAGCCTGGATTTCAACGAGACTACCCAACAACCTTCTCCTCATCTCCATCAGTCGATCACGATCGACGCTCAGACGCAGATCATACCAGCCGTTGTCATAGACTCTTCCGTCCTCATGCCACTGAGGCTTGTTCCATGGATCAGGCGGAAAATGCGGCTTGAGGCGTTCAAAAATACTCTGAGCATTCGCACTTAATTTCTCACAATCTGTGGCCATACACTCCTCCTATGGTGAGAGCCGAAGACACTTCGCTACTGTCATTGATAGATCTCCATTTCAAGAACGCATTAATGCATCATATTTATTTGCGTCAGCTTCGTAGTAAATCAATTTGAAAGGCCGTCTTGATTTTGTGGAAAACGCAAAACCATCGTAATGTCTTAAAAGTCTTTGTTTCAGATTTGAAGTATAGCCAATATATAATCCTTTATCTTTCTGGCTAAATAATACATATGTATAAAACATAAAAACAGGATAATTATTATTCCTGTTTTTATGACTGACCGTAATACTTTGTGACGAAGCTTTCGGGAGCTCCGCCATAAATGTGGCTCTTTGGCTCCGCCCCACGGCGCAAGAACTATGCGCCTCTGGACGTCGCCCAAAAAGAAAAGAAGATGAACTCAAGGTTCATCTTCTTTTCTTTGGCTCCGCGAGTCGGATTCGAACCGACGACCCACTGGTTAACAGCCAGTTGCTCTACCGCTGAGCTATCGCGGAATATACATATTTTTTCAAACTACTGATCATAGATACTGAACTAAGTCCAATGGTCGGGGATACCCGACTCGAACGGGCGACCTCACGCACCCCATGCGTGCGCGCTACCAGCTGCGCCAATCCCCGATGCGTCCAGAATAGATATGAGGCTTTAGCCAAAACCACCCATCGAGCCTGAGAGACCCTCAGGACCTCGAACGGCGAGCTGTGCCCCTCGGCTTCGCTCGGGACATTCGATTCAACTCCTCAAACACCGGCAGTGATTAGGAGGGTGGTCGTAGACCATAAGAGAGACCTGAGCCCCGCGAAGGGCGAATCGAATGGTGCCGCTGGTCGGACTCGAACCGACATAAGATTACTCTCACACGATTTTGAGTCGTGCGTGTCTACCAGTTTCACCACAGCGGCATATTTAATCCTATGACCTACTTATTTTATACAGTCGACAAAATTAATTGCCAACCCTGCACCCAACGTGGTGCAGGGCACCACGGCGGCCAATTTATTTTTTGTCAGAACAGCAATCAACATACTAAATATAGTCACTATTGTCAATCAATCGATGCGTTGATATTTTGGCTTATTTTGCTAAACTTCCAGCATTATGATAATCGGCATTGATGCGACCAGGGCCAATAAACCACAAAAAACTGGCGTTGAATGGTACTCGTTTTTTTTAATCAAAGAAATGATACAGCAAGCGCCTGATATTACCTTCCGGCTTTATTTTAATTCTGAACCAGAGTCACGGCTACAGAACCTAGGCAGTAATGTCGAATATCGTCAGCTACGCTGGCCTTTCCGCTATCTCTGGACACAGATTCGCCTATCATTGGAGATGGTCTGGCATCGGCCAGATGTGCTCTTTATCCCTGCTTCTATCATTCCTTTTATCTCCGCGCCTAATACTGTCACCTGCATCCATGATGTCGCCTATGAAGTCTATAAGCATGACCTGTCGCAAAAAAGTCGCTGGTACCTACGGTTGGCCACCTACTGGGCCAAATGGTTCTGTCGCCAGATAACGACAGTCTCAGAATTCTCCAAACAGGAAATTATTAAATATTATAATTTTAATCCTCAGCGAATCACCGTGACTCACCTCGGTCTCAATTGGCCAGTCATCAATACGGTCATGGCGGAACATGCAGTCACACCGCCAGCTGAGTATCTCATTTTCGTCAGTCGGCTAGAAAGTAAAAAGAATATTGCCCGGTTGATGGAAGTCTTCGTGGCGACCCGTCAGACCGAGTGGGGCAAAAATCTGAAACTATATCTCGTTGGTTTTCCTAGTCGTGGCTGGAACGAAGCCGAAGCAATCATGAATAAGCATGACTTGGAGTCGGCCGTCGTACCTACCGGCTGGATTACTGAGGAAGAAAAATTCCGTCTCATTCGTGGAGCTCGAGCTTTGCTACATTTTGCTAAATATGAAGGTTTTGGTTTCAGTCCTCTAGAAGCTATGGCCTGCGGCACCCCAGCTGTAGTCAATAATGCTACCTGCTTACCCGAGATCTGCGGTCAGGCCGCGTATCTAGTAGATGTTAATGATACAGAAGCAACCCTGATGGCTATCGAGCAAACACTTCACAATCCTGAGATGAGACAACGATTGATCGGTGCTGGTCTGACACACAGTCAACAGTACACCTGGGTCGTCACTGCCAAAAAAACATTAGAAGTATTACGAGCTGTATATGATAGATCTTAATCTAATTTTGGCCACTATCTATTTTCTGGCGCCAGCCTACTTTGCCAATATGACACCGGTCATAATCATGCGACTAGGTCTCTGGCCAGACTTGAACCGACCAATAGATGGCGGCCATAGTCTCTGGGGTCAGCGACTCCTGGGCTCTGGCAAAACCTGGCGAGGCCTGATCAGTGGCTTTCTAGCTGCGCTGATTATCTGTGGTATTCAATCATACCTACAGTGGTCAGGCTGGCTGGAGTCATGGACCATGATTGATTATCAAAAAAATTCTTTCTTCATCGTAGCTATCCTCAGTGCTATCGGCGCCCTCGGCGGTGACGTGATCAAAAGTTTTTTCAAACGCAGATTTAAAATTAACTCCGGACAGCCGTGGCCAATATTTGATCAAGTTGATTTTATTTTGGGCTATCTGCTGATTATTTCACTCATAAACCCCATATCTGCTTGGCTCATATGGCTTTCCTTGATTATTACCTTAATCTTACACCCCATTACCAATATTGCCGGCTATTGGCTAAAAATAAAAAAAGTTTGGTGGTAATATGAAAAAAATACTCGTCATATACAATCCCATCGCAGGCCGTCGTCGTCATCGTCGATTGACACGATTAATAAAAAAAGAGTTTCCTCGTCAACGTTACAATCTAGAATTCATGACTCATGAGTATTTTAAACGCGAAAAAAAGATTGAACGTGAATGGAATTATGAAACGATTATTGTAGCCGGTGGCGACGGTACCATTAGAGAAGTTGCTACCTTCTTACTAAATGATAAGCACGACATCCCTTTGGCCGTAGTACCTATCGGCTCGGCTAATATGCTAGCCCAAAGTCTGGGCTTGCCGCGCAATATTCACCAAGCATTACGTCTCATTCATACAGGACAAAAATTAAAAATTGACGTCGGTTTGATCAACGGTAAATATTACTTCCTGGATGCCTTCGCTCTAGGCTATGTGGCTGAGCGTATTATCGCTGCCGATAGCCGTATGAAAACCTATTTTGGCTTCTTCGGTTACTTGCTATCATTTTTCCTCCATCGGAAGATACGACAGCTACATTTTCACTTTACGGTTGATGGTCAACAATACGATATTTCCGGACATAGTTTATTTATCGTCAACACTTCTCGCCTCTTTAGCCTACGCACCAAACGCAAGCATGATCTCAGTGATGGCAAATTTGAGCTGACTGTCGTCACCAACAAAAACTTTTGGTCCTTATTTCCAGCTTTTTATTATTACTACTTTCATCATAAACCTGCGCGTCACCTGCTGGTGACCGAAGGTAGTAAATTTTCGATTGAAATGAAAGGGCTCGGTCTACCGCAGATTGATGGTGATTATATTGTAGCCACTGGCTCACAACTTTCAATCGAGGTTCTACCTAAGCGTCTAACTGTTATCAAAGCATCCAATGAATAATAGACTCGCTCGTTTCATAGCCACTGGTGCTGGTCTCGGTCGTCTGCCTATGCCTGGCACTATGGCCAGCGCCGCACCATTCCTTTTCTGGTTTTTCATCGCTACTCGCTTAACTTCAACGCCCGAAGTCCTCCTCTACCTTGTACTCATCATCATCGTTCTCTGGGCCACGGTGCTCTATAGTCGCAATCAACAGTATCGTGACCTTCCAGAAATTGTTGGTGATGAAATCTTGGCCTGTCTGCTGATTATAGGCTCCTTGCCACCGGTCTGGTACCATTACCTGAGCGCTTTTATTATCTTTCGTCTCTTGGATATTTTTAAACCTTTCGGTATACGGAAAATAGAAAAAATTCCTGGCGTCTGGGGTATTATTTTGGATGATCTGGCCGCTGCCGCTGTTACCATTATCATTGTCAGCTTCCTACCAATACTATGAGCCTTGTCTATCGCCACAAAGAACGGCTAGCAATCTCCATTGTTCGCTGGTTTCCTAGGTGGGTCAGCCCGCAAATGTTAAGCTGGTCACGCGTCGTTCTGGCCATACCACTCATCTATCTCCTACAAATGGATCAACGCTGGTGGGCTTTGATAGTCTTTATTTTTGCCGCTCTACTGGATTATCTTGATGGTCCGCTGGCGCGTCTGACCAAGCGCATCACCACTCTAGGCAAACTACTTGATCCTCTAGCCGACAAGCTCATTGCCTTGCCGGTCATAATTCTACTTGGAGCCTATTTCCTGCCCTGGCTTCTCATTATCTGTATTGTTGGTCTGGAAATTCTTCTGATAATTATGAGCATGATTTTAAAACCAATTTTTGAGGCACTGGGTCAAAAACGATCTCTGGGGGCAAATATTTTTGGTAAATACAAATTTACTGTTCAAGTAATCCTCGTACTCTTTATGTTTGTCTCGCCGCAGACAGAAGCTACGGCTATGATTGCTACTATCTTAGCTCTCATTGCCATTGTCTTATCAAGCGCCAGTATAGCCAAGCATATAGCTCCAGACTCCCATGATCAAGACAAAATCAGTACATGAGTCACGTGAAGATGTTGATGGCTTGAGAATTTTGGTCTCCAGCTACTATCCCAAACAAGCAGAGCTTGGTTTTTTTGACCTATGGTTTCCGGAGTTAGGCAGTCCATTGGAGTTGGTCAAAAATTGGAACGGTCAGAATTATATTTGGGATACATTTTCAGAACGATATAAACTGCAGCTACAACAGACTGAACTCCAATCACTTTTGGAAACCATAAAAAAGGTGGCAAGAAATAAATCAGTTACATTGATCGGGCATAGTAAAGATGGGATGAAATGCCATCGCAGTTTGCTGGCGGCTTATCTGCGAGAATATTAAAAAAACAGACACTTGGTCTGCGTTAATTCTGGTTGAGGCGTTAGCCGAAACCACGAGCGAGGAGGAGTGAAACGACGACGAGTCGAGTGGTAGCGGCGAGTGGAATTGCACCACTGACCTCGGGCTTATGAGTCCCACGCTCTAACTAACTGAGCTACGCCGCCTTGATTGTTGTCCTTCGACTTCGCCACATCTGACGTGGCTTCGCTCAGGACATTCGATTCTCTAGAATAAATGATTGAGTTAGAAAGGAGTGGTCGTAGACCATGAGAGAGGCCGATGTCTGACGAAGGCCGAATCGAATGGTAGCGGGGGCTGGATTTGAACCAGCGACCTTTTGGTTATGAGCCAAACGAGCTGCCAGGCTGCTCTACCCCGCATCACAAGTAACTGAAATATTTCAGCTTGTCTAGTATGCATTACGAAGCTATATATGTCAAGGTTGCAAATTAAAAAACTCCCGCTTTCACAAGAGTCTTTTTTATTACTAGCCACTCGCCTCGCTTTGCTTTGTCGAAGCGGGCAGGCCACTCGCTATTTTAATAGTCTTTGAGCTTCCTCATACTCTGATGCTGGACAATCTTTTCCAGAGCTTTGGCTTCGATCTGACGGATACGTTCTCGAGTAACGCCGAACTCTTGGCCTACTTCCTCGAGAGTATGAGCGATACCATCACTGAGTCCAAAGCGCATTTCTAGGATACGCTGTTCGCGCGGGCTGAGATCCTTGATAATCGAGGTAACATGATTTTTGAGCAGTTGCAGGGCAGCCACGCGGTCAGGAGAAATAGTTTTGACATCTTCGATGAAGTCGCCCAAGGTGCTATCATTATCATCACCATCATCACCGACAGAGGTTTCCAGAGAAACTGTTTCTTGAGAAATCTTGATAATGTGACGAATCTTATCCAGCTCCTCACCCATTTCTGAGGCAATTTCCTCTGGCAATGGTTCGCGTCCCAAATCCTGAATTAATCGACGCTGTACCTGCTGAAAGCGGTTGATCGTTTCTACCATATGCACCGGAATACGAATCGTGCGAGATTGATCTGCTAGAGCACGCGTCACGGCCTGACGAATCCACCAGGTGGCGTAGGTAGAGAATTTGTAGCCTTTGCGATAATCAAACTTATCAACCGCTCGGAATAAACCAATATTTCCTTCTTGAATCAAATCCAACAATGTCAGAGAACGTCCGGTAAATTTCTTGGCGATGCTGACCACTAAACGTAAGTTAGATTCCACCAGCTTACGACGAGCTTCCATATCGCCTTTTTCTTTACGTTTGGCGTACATGATTTCCTCATCAGGTGTCAACAAAGGAACTTTACCGATCTCACGTAGATACATCTGAATTGAATCAGCGGAAATATCAGTCAGGTCAGTACGCTTCTTATCGCTGGTAATACCAGCTGAAGTCAGAATGCTTTCGGACTTCTTGCCGCTGGTCAGATCCAGAATATTGCCTTCCGTGGAAACCACCTGAACACCAGCTTCCTCCAACCGATCCAACATTTCTTCGAACTCGGGAACATTTTCTTCTAACTCAACAAAAATGCGCAATGATTCATCTTCGGTCAGAAATCCGCGCGAACGGGCTTTCTGTTCCAACTGCAGTATTACCAAAGGATCAAGCCTAAACTTACGACGAGGCTCTACCTGTCGCTTGGCTTTGACTTTTGGCTTAGAAATTTTCTTGCTTTTTTTCTTGGCCGTGACCGATGGGCGGCGAAGAGTTTTTTTGGTTACTTGTTTCTTCTTCTTTGATATAGCCATATATTATGAAAGGAGTAGCGACAGCTGTTTACTCAGCTCATTGAATTCCAAAGTCAGGCGGGATAACGACTCTTGGTCCCCGGCCAGCTCGGCTGATTCCATGCTCTGCGTAATACCGTGCATACGCTCCTTCAACCAGCGCATTCTAATACGCTTATGTAAATTATGAAACTCACGTTCGAGTTCCTTCTCACTTAGAGACTGATATTGCAATTCGGCCCGATGGACTACTGAGCTCCAGAGATGAGCTTGTTCAGAGTCTAAATATGTTACAAGGCTTTGCAGGTCAGTCGATTGTTCCTTAGTATAATGAATAATTATTTGTTTGTAAAGGGGCTGGTAACTTTCGTGAATGTGCTCCGGCTCCACGGCATCGATAATCCGCGGTAGATACTCAGACTGTCTAGCCAGCAAAGCCAGCAATGCTTCGGTCCAGATGGCGAAGGGATCTTGGCGTCCGGACTGATCTGATGTTGGTTCAATTGCTGCGGGCGCCGGTGTTTGCTGCTGCAGTGACTCCAGCTGCTTCCACAGCAACTGGACTGAGATCTGCAAATCGGCGGCTAGCTTTTGCACGTAATGATCCTGCTCGATAGAATTTCCCAAGGCCACAATGATCTGCAATATTTTATTGGCCGCAATTTTCTTGTGGTCAGCCCGACTGAGATGTACCCGTTTCAATATTTCCTGGTAATAAAAGTCTGCCAAAGGAATTGTCTCCTTCAATATGGCTTTCCACTCCTCCGGATCATGCTGAACTATCTCGGCTGGGTCTTTGGCGCCGGACAAAAGCAAAACTTTGACGTTCATATCAAATTGTCCGGCCGTCACCAGTCCGCTTTTGTAGATCGCCTGCGAACCTGCTTGATCGGCGTCAAAAGCTAATACAATATTATTGGTAAAACGTTTCAATAATCTCAGCTGATCAGCGGTCAACGCCGTGCCCGACACTGCCACCACATTCTTGACGCCGGCCTGATGCGACATGATGACGTCAAGATTGCCCTCGACCACTATGACATAATCCAGGCGACGAATTTCTTGCTTGGCAAAATGTAAACCATACAAAACTGAACTCTTATTGTAGAGCGCTGTCTGCGGCGAATTTACGTATTTGCCACCAATATCTTCCTCATCATAGGCAATGCCTTGGAGCGTCCGAGCTGTGAAGGCTACGACAGTACCCTGAATATCCGCAATAGGAAACATCAGACGCCGACGGAAACGATCAAAAATTTTGCCTTCCTTTTCTATAACCAGGCCAGAAGTGGTGACCGATGAACGAGAATATTTTTCTAGTAATAAATGGGACAACCCTTCCCATTCATTGGCAGATAAGCCAAGGTTCCAATCCTTAACCGTCGAGTCCTCGAGACCGCGCTTTTTTAGGTAAGCCAAAGTCTTCTTGGCTTCCGCAGTGTCGGTCCATAATTGTTTCTGCCAGACATCCTGAGCTAGCTGATTTAATTTACGTAAATTATCTTTGTCGCCACTGGAGTAATCCTGTGGCATCTGACTCAAGGTCACTCCAGCCTTCAGCGCCAGATGGCCTAGTGTCTCGCCAAAGCTCAATCCTTCAATCTTTTGCACAAAGGAGATAACGTCCCCGCCTTCATGACAGCCAAAACAGTGCCAGATCTGCTTATCCTTGGACACCATAAAAGAAGGAGATTTCTCCTGATGAAAAGGACAATTGGCTTTCCAATTGGTCCCGGCTTGTTTCAGGGGTATGTAATCCTTGATAACCTCGACAATATCCAGATGGGACTTTATTTCTTCTATGGGTGTCATATGGGCGTAGTTTAGCGAGTACGGAAAAAAGAAGCAACCTTCTCTTCTCTCACCTACCTTTAACAGGCAGGGTATAGGCGTGAGCTCAATTAAAGAGGTCAAGACGCGGTTTTGAAGACAAAATGAGACACAATGCAGACCTTGTCACATTTTTGCAACTTGAGACATAATACTGTCCCAAAAAATACTTTATTAGAAAACCCAGGAAACCTACCTACTCAATTACGACTGATCATTTTTCTAAAATATGTTTTTTTATTATAAAATATATTTCAACCAGAATACTATGCTTTTTGTGTCTTAAATTCTCTCTATCGGTTGATAAGTCAACACCTGCTCTCTGATTATCTTCTCCAAACTTCTTCAAATAATCCGAAGAAAAATGTATCGCTCCGAACTTTACTTTGGTTTTATTAGCTAAATTATACAGAGCAACTGCTCGGGCAATTTTTGAAGATTCGATGTCTACAGTGTCAATCTTTTTTTTAGAGAACTTTTCACGTTGGGCAAATGTTTCTTCCATTGTTGTGGATATGGAAACGTGAGCTAAGGAAGAGTATTCCTTAATATACTCCATAGAATTACTTATTCTAGAACCTATACTCATAATCTCATTCCGTCTTCCTATGACAAATGACTTAGGTATGTATATTCTTGTATATACTTCGTTTGGGGACTTTAAGGCGCCGACCTTCCCTATATGTAAAACTTCGGCTGCATGTAACTGACATATTTTCTGCGCCAAAAAGTCACTTATATTACCCCAGTGACCGTAGTTTGCTTCAAGACAATTTATGACCTTGCCACTCTTAGTAATAAATCTAGTAGATGAATAATACTTATTTTGATAGGTACTCAGTGTAGAAAAGTCGGAGTCTTTTTCAAATTGATTTTTCAAGAATGTACTGTAGCCAAGTATCACTACGTCATGCTTGATAATAATTTTGTCATCTAGGCCTGTCCATTTATCGATACTTTTTTCAGCTAACGGATACGCGTACGCCCTTACGGGAATTAGCAAATCTCTTAGATAATACTTTAGCATGGAAGCATAATGAATCAGTAAATCTCTGCCCGGAGTAACGCAGCAAACTAAAATTTTTTTTGAATCGCTCTCGGCTACTAAGAACATAGGTCGCAGACTGTTACTATTGTCAGCCTTCTGCTTACTAAAATGAATTACCTCTGTGATATTAAATCTTAACGTGAGTTCGTTTAGAATCTTGAGGTCTGGGTATATACCATGAACTTCAACTCTGTCTATCTCTTTGATTCTGCTTTTTATCATTTCTACAGGTAGTTTAGATTGTATGTATTTTTCCAGTGAAATGGTCATCGTATGATCGTCCTGGTAAGGAACATCAAGGTTCTTTTCTGGGACCATGATTACCTTGCTATATATTTCTGGATGTCCGAATACAAAGTACTTACTGATAAAGTTTGCTATCGAGTCCGTGAATTTAAAACTTGATATTTGATCTCTCGTAATCCACTTAAAAGTAATTGATTCTCCATTGATTCTTATTCGCTTATCCTCTACGACAATCGATGTATAGTCGTAAAAATGATAGTGATTACCACTTTTTGCCGTATAGTCGCGTAATCCCAAAAGACTAATATGACTAACTGTGAGGCCAGTTTCCTCAAAAATCTCGCGTACAAAGGCTTCAATTGGAGTTTCATTTATACCCAGCTTGCCACCAGGTATAACCCATTTACCATAATCTTTACCCTTACTCGTCTGGAGTATTAAAAATTGTCCTGTTGAATTATAAACTAAACCACCTGAGGCAAGAACTTTATAAGTCTCTTTGGGGTCAAAAAGTCTCCCGTAGTATGACAAAAAAGCATGGAATTTTTTCGTGTCCGTTGGAACCCGAAGTTTCACTTTGGATTCAAGCGCGAATCTTTTTCGATATGATTCCCGAACAGACTCAAAACCATCCTGACCATTGCAATAATTAGGCAAATCACTATTATTTCTCATCAACAACCAAGTACTCAAAATCTTTGCGACTCTGCCACAGCCATCAACAAAAATATGCCCGCAGAAATCAATATTCCATTCAATCCAGGCGGCTAAATCTACCGGGTTATTTTTTGGGCTATTTATCTTCTCGTATAGCTGGTTAACAAATGAATTGTAAAACCTCTTTAAATACCGCGTATCAACATAAAAGTATTTTTGTGAATTGCTGCCACCTCTTAATATTAACTTTTCGTCAGTTACAATACCTTGATTGACCATCATTGCAATCTGATCGATAAACTCTTGAAGTACCTGGGGTGATAGTAATAGCAAATTCTTATTATCATACACAAAGTTAAAAGCCTGGATTACATTATTTCTCGTAGTATCAGCGAGACAGCGCTTTGGCATAAATAGGTTAACCAGCAAGGGCTTGTCTTTTGATGCAGAAACATTTAATTCCCCGCTAAATGTTCTACTTGTGTTTTCGATATTACGCAGGAGCTTATGTAAGTACTTCTCCTTAGAAAAAAATGGTGTATAGCTTCTGCGAGAATGCGTATCAAGGGAAGATTTAAGCGTCTCCTGATTAGAAAGGACCGTGCCTTTTAAACTTTCAGCGCTTGCTATATATCGAGCTTCAGACTCCCGCGCTATATTTTTCCTGTTAACTTTGTAGTTCCTTTTAAGACTAGTAACAACCGGATGCCCATTGCTATTCATTAGAACGGTCGAATAATTTTTTACCCATTTCGAACCAATTGATTTTTCAAAAAAAGATAAGCGACCATCTTCGATCGTCCTATAACTTTTATATAAAGTCGAAAAATCTGGAGTGGGATCACTCGGGTATATTCCCGTTCGTTCAAGTACTCGTAATGCCGAGGTTATGAAATCAACCTTCAAGTCAAATATAGTAGCGAACAACTTTCTCTGAGTAGCATCGGCTAATAATTCATCTAGATCCGCAGCGTCATGCATTCTCTTGTCGATGACATACCCTAAATTAGATTTCCTAATAAGTTTGAGGATTTTATCGCCAATAATGGACGCCTCCTCATGAAAGAGGTATCCAGAAAGTGCTTGCCCCATGACATTTGAAGTGTTTAAAATAAGCTGTCTTTTTACGGTATCGGTATTTAATACACGATCAAATGTTTTCAACGTCTTTATGTTTTGATGGAGAGTACGCTCGATAAATGAAGATTTCCCAGAAGCAACAGATCCTCGCACGCAGTAGATCCCTCTTCCTAATTCCTTTGACCCTAACATTTTTTGCGATAAAGTCTCGACGCTTTTATAACATTGACGTATGAGTATGTTGTGAGTCTGAGCTCTCTCGATGACCCAATTCCTCTCATCATTGAGGCATCTTCGTAAGGTAACCTTGTCTATGTCATAAGTGTCAAGGTTCGTAAAAACGTCATAAGACTTCAGCTCCGACTTTGCTATCGAAAGCAATATAGATCTTAAGGTAATACTGGAAACCCCACCTTGGTGATTCTCCTTATCGTATAGTTTGATCTGATTCAAAATTTTTTTTAGACTGATGATATCCGTTTTTATCACCTCAATCTCAAGAGAAGAGTTAATAAACACCAAGCATTTTTCGTTAACTTTCAACGGTTGAAATATAAGTGACTTCAAAAATTTTCTATCAACATATGCGTTGATAAAACGTACGGTATTCTTTATATCAAGATTGTGAGTACTAAGTAAGCTTACCAGTATACTAGCGTCACCTTTCTGATTAAATTGGGAAATTTTATCTTTTGCACTAAGTACATTCATAAAAAACATCAAGCCAGTATATCAAGTAACTCGTGAATCTCCTTAATTGACCTGAGATCCCTTGGAATCTTTTCTGGCATTTTTGAAACACTATTTTCTATAAAAAAAGCCTCTATTCCGATACTTTTTGCTGCTAGATAGTCATAAAAATAACTATCCCCAACCATAAGTGCATCCTCCTTACTAAGACCTAAGGAAGCTAGAATCTCTAGCATGATTGACGCCTTCCCATTCGGATCATCTCCACTTGAGGATCTTTGGGCATAAAACAGGCCACCTAGCCCAAAGTACTCAAGCCTTTCTTTAATTTCTTTGACAGCAACTTCTTCAGCATAAGGGTTGGCTGAGAGTACTACGAGATATATTCCGTTTTTCTTCAGGGTCTCTAGGGTTTCTTTGGTCCGTGGTGTCAACTCCAAATGCTCAAGATAGTTATCTTTTGTCTCTGGGTCATGATAAATCCAGTGAGGTTTTTGAGTTCGTTTTGTAGCCATGGGATACCAAAGCGTTCCATCGCCATCGAAGAAGACTATTTTTTTCTTCATTTTCATATACTTACTCTTATTATGGATAGTTTAAGAGATTTCTAATTCCACAACTATCTTACCCACTAATTTCAGTCTTTCCAAATCAGCTTCGAGATTATTCTTTATCGCCTTTACTCGATCAAGCTGAGCGAGTCGATGGGTGTTCATATTCCGCGAATCAATTCTCTTTTTAAGTTCCTCTTCAGAAACCTTGAGATAAATTACCACATCAGAATCTACAAGCATACTACCAAAAACTGGATGACCTGCTTCGATATTTACTTTATCCTGAGTATACTTTGTGAGTAGTTCGGTTGTTTCCCTAAGGTAAATTTGGTGACTATCATCTGTTGGGTTAAACTCCTTTTCGGTATATTTTAAAGTCTGCTTATCTCCATCGATAAACATGAACGGGTTTTCGTGGTGCAGTACTCGTCTCTTAAACTCATCCGGCATATCATCAAATACTACATCTAGGTCAACTCCATCTTTGATATGTTGTAAAATTGTACTTTTCCCAACAGTCGGCGATGCGAGAACTAACACTCTTCGATCCTTGTACTTTTCCAGCAATAATTCAAGAGTCTCTGCACTCTTCTTTCCCTCCTGAGGATTCAAGTGAGTGTCCCTCGTATTTCTTTTATACTCTTCAAACGACATTGTTTTTGTTTATATTCCAAATCATAAAAGGGATCAGGTACCTTTTCTTAAATTTGGTTATATGTCAGTAATACACCCTTGCCTCTATCAGCGCAAAAAAGTCCTTGAGGTGCCTCCCGATTAAGTACCCACGTCATCAATGTTTGTAGGCGATTTGTAACATCTTTTTTGAGATTTAACAAGGACATATTCTAGGGTAAGCTAGCTGCAAACTATCTTTAAGAACATTATAGGCCTTACTCTGGTGTTGGGTCAAACCGATCCCAGTAAAACAAATCGCTAAACTCTTTCACGGGAGCGTACTCTCGGTCAATCATTGTTTTAGACTGTCTCATAGTGCCAGTGCCAATGAGAATATAACAGGACGGCCCGCAGGAATAAACTCTCTATCGAAGTAACTAGTTCATATTTTATACCTTATACATTCTACCTTTGAATCAATTTACATCATCCGCGCAATGCACTACAATCAGACTATGAAAAAAGTCTGGTTCAAAGCCAAAAATTATGGTTGGGGTTGGTATCCGGCCACTTGGCAAGGCTGGCTCGTCATCTTGCTATATCTCGTGGCTATCGTTGTGGGTTTCAGCTGGGATGATAACGGCTCGCACTCTGGCAGTGATACCTTATTAAAATTTGTACCTCGTATGATAGTGCTCACCGCTATTCTCATAGCCGTTAGCTACGCTAAAGGTGAGCCACCACGCTGGCGTTGGGGAAAATAATTGAAGGTTTCCTAAAAAAACTCCCTTGGTGGAGTTTTTCTGCATTTAGAACGATGTTCAATTATTCCGTGAAATATTTCTTTTTCATAAATTGAGAAAAATTATTCATTTCCGCCCTGTATAATTCTAATTTCTTCTTTCTGGCTTCAATATCCAGTGATTCAGCTGCGTCTGCTCCAAAACTACGCAAACGAAATGCTCCATAAATACCTTTATCTTCCAAAGTCAATTGCGCCTCATCAGGATTTTCTGCCTGGCTATAGAACTCATCTAAAAAATCTGACATTCTAGCTCTTTGTTTTAAGTTTTCTGCGGTCCACTCTTGCTGCTTCTCTTCGCTCTTCTCCCAGCCGTCTGGTTCGGGAGCATAAATTTCAACCCAAGGATATGGTAACCCGCGACCTTCATTCTCCTCAGCTATATGACCTTCGCATGAAGCATTGGTAGGAAATTCGTGAGCCAAAAGTGAGGTAACTGGTTCCTTTATTTTTTCATCGATCCCTAAACCCAGACCATCTACTATATGATCAACCTCTTCCTTTTTTGCTTCCCAGGCTAGTTCTTTCTCGGATTTTAGTTGTTCAAAATTCATAGGTTTATTTGATCAGTCCCGCTTTGCGGATGTCCCTCGACGTTGCTCGGGACACCTCGCCTTTGGCGCGTGGTGGGCACGGAGAGACTCGAACTCTCACGGATTGCTCCATACGCACCTGAAGCGTACGTGTATACCAATTTCACCACGTGCCCGCATATTACTTACTGTGTCGCTCGACTCCCACGTTTGACGTGGTCGCTCAGGACATCGTCTCTTTGTATAGCTGCCTTCGGCAGCATTCATATTGTGCTCTGGCGGAGAGTGAGGGATTCGAACCCCCGGTGCTTTCGCACAACGGTTTTCAAGACCGTCGCATTAGACCACTCTGCCAACTCTCCATGTATTATCCCAAAACTTCTTTCAATTTTGGCCGTAATTCTTCTACCGTCTGATACTCTATTACCGTTAGATTTTTGTTACCGGCAATCATTGCTGATAATCGTTTGTCGGGCTGTGGTCGATAGAGACAAATGATTCTTTTTTTGGCTGCTTCAGCTAACCCAAGCTCGTAGCCAACACCTAAACTCGTTTGCGTTACCTCAGCAATGACTAAGTCGGCTTCCAATACCCAGTCAACATCACGCTGATAAATTTCTTCGTTGCTCAAGTGAGTTTCGCCGTAGCTTGAGAGTGCGGGATCAGCTAAGTGTTCTGTCAGGACCTGACCATAAGAATCTAGAAGAGTTATTATCTCCAGATATGAACCTTGATCCTGTCTACCGCCTCTGATGGAACCGGCAAAATATATTTTCATGTGTTGAGCATTATAACTCTCGCACATTAGTGGCAGTGCCATCCGTAGCTCGCCTTGCGAGCGAAGGATGGCGGAGAGGGCGGGATTCGAACCCGCGGTCCCTTTTACAGGACAACACGTTAGCAGTGTGCCGCTTTCGACCACTCAGCCACCTCTCCATATTTATCTAACGTAAAGCAAAAATGCGTTTTATACTATACTATAGTGCATAGGTGCTGTCAATCACTTTTTAGCTTATTTGTGCTATAATATTTTCATGCCAATCGAACCAGAGCAAAAACAACCAGACCAACCCTTTGACGAGGTGTATGCCTCTTGGGAATACCCTGATTATCTGCCTTTTGAACGAGGTTGGCGTTGGTATTTGGGCGCGGTTTTGGTAGCAGTTTTATTTATTGTCTACGGAATATATACCCGCAATTATTTCTTTGTCATTATCGTCGTCATGGCAGTTGGAATATTCATGATTGCCAACCGCAGACAGCCTGAGGCCATTACTTTTGCTTTGACAGACCGAGGCGTAGTCCTGAAAGATAGAATGTTAGGATATTCTGAAATCAAAAATTTTTGGATTATATATCAGCCACCGGTAGTTAAAACGTTATTCCTAGAACCAAAGAGCGTTTGGCAACCACGCATCCATGTTCACCTGATGGATCAGAATCCTGTGGAAGTTAGAAATATCCTTCTCCAATATTTACAGGAAGATCTGGATAAAGAAGAAGAGCCCCAAAGCGAAACATGGGGTCGGCTATTCAAATTCTAGCCATTGACTAGTCTCTTGATTAATAGTATAAATTCCTAGTTAGGAATTTTTTTGCTTTAAATCAAAGCGAAGTCGGGTGCCCGTAGCTCAGCTGGATAGAGCATCAGCTTGCGGAGCTGGAGGTCAGAGGTTCAAATCCTCTCGGGCACACCACGAAACACCACAGGGGTGTTTTTTGTTACTCAAAATAATCGCAGAATATGCTACAATTCGCCCATGATAACCCTTGAAACTCCGGTCAAAGAACTCCCCTATCTCGGCAAACGGCTTAATCCAAAGTTGAAAAAACTTGGCGTACAAACAGTCCGTGATCTTCTATGGTATCTACCAAGCCGCTACGACGATCTGTCAGAAATCAAAAAAATTTCTGATTTGCAAGAAGAAGAAAAAGCCACCATCAGAGGCACGGTAATGTTGCTCAAATCACGCCGTTCCTGGAAACGAAAAATGATGGTGACAGAAATTCTGCTGGAGGATGACAGCGGCCAACTGCAGGCGGTATGGTTCCGACAAGCTTTTGTTGCTAAGGCATTGAAAACCGGCGATGAAATCTATCTCTCGGGTCAGGTCAAGAAAGACCTGCATAATTGGAAGATGATCAACCCGGTTTATGAAAAAGTTCGGGAGGAACAATTACATACCGCGCGTCTGACACCGCTGTATCATCTGACCGAAGGACTGAGTCATAAGCAATTACGTTTCTTGATGAAAGAAGCTCTGGAGGCCAGCGGTGAACTCAGCGAATCGTTGCCGAACGAAATCATCGCGTCCGAAAAATTATTGGACATTCAATCTGCCTTACAGCAGATCCATTTCCCCTCATCCTGGGATGAATTACACCGAGCGGAGAAACGTCTCAAATTTGAGGAACTCCTCTGGCTACAGTTACGGGTGATGATAGCCAAGCGTGACTACCAACAATCTAGCGCTCCTTCTCTGGTCATACCACCGGATCAATTGCAAACTGTCATGGCTGATCTTCCTTTTGGCCTGACCAATGACCAACAAAAAGCCTTGGCGGAAATTGTCCATGATCTGGAGCAACCACTGGCTATGAATCGTTTGCTCCAGGGAGATGTGGGTTCAGGTAAAACAGTAGTGGCCGCTCTGGCCACTTATATCTGTCAGTCTTCCGGCTATCAAGTAGCTTTTATGGCCGCCACAGAAATACTAGCTCAGCAACATTTCCGTACCCTGCAACAGTGGTTTCCAGAAATTTCTCTGGCTTTGCTGACTGGCAAACAAAAGATGCTAGCCGAGGGTGGTAGTAGCGGAGACGTCACACGCCCTACTCTGCTGAAACATATTGCTAGCGGTAATATCAAAATTGTAGTCGGCACGCATAGTCTGATCCATGAAGCCGTCAAATGGCAACAATTAGGATTAGCTGTAATCGATGAACAGCACCGCTTTGGCGTCCAGCAACGTCAGAAGCTGCGCGAGCAAAATGCCGATGGCCAGGTACCGCACCTTTTATCACTGACTGCCACGCCTATTCCCCGCACCTTACAGCTCACTCTTTATGGCGATTTGTCTATTTCTATTATCAAAGAAAAACCGGGTCAGCGCAAAGAAATAATTACCAAGGTAGTAGCTGAAACGAATCGGGCTAAAGCTTATGACTGGATCCTGGGTAGATTGAGACTGGGCGAACAACTATTTGTTGTCTGCCCGCAAGTCCAAGATAACGAACAAATGAATATCAAATCCGTACTGACCGAATATCGTCTCCTATCTGAAGAAATATATCCTGGGCTAGATATTCGTTTCTTGCACGGCAAGATGAAGTTAGAGGAAAAGAAAGCTGTCATTGACGATTTCCGCGCCGGCCTCTTCCCTATCTTGGTTGCTAGCTCTGTCATAGAAGTCGGTATTGATATCCCGGGAGCCACTATGATGATCATCGAAGGCGCGGAACGATTTGGTTTGGCACAGTTACATCAATTCCGCGGACGCATCGGACGCAATGATAAGCAAGCCTTTTGTTTCCTCTTTGCCACTAGTGATGATCAGTTAAACCTCACTCGTCTCAAGGCTCTGACCGAAACCAATGACGGCTTCAAACTGGCTGAAGTAGATCTGGAACTGCGCGGTGCTGGGGACGTCTTTGGCACCAAGCAATCGGGCTTGATAGAACTCAAGGCAGCGCAGATAACTGATACTGAGCTAATAAAAAAAGCCCAAGACTGGGCTAATAAATTGATAAGTGAACAACAATATCTCGAGAATGATGAGTTGCAAACCCGGATAAAGAAATTACCTACTACAATACATTTGGAATAGTCAAAATCTACGACTGAGAGCTAAAAAATATCCGGCTGAACTCCAATGATTTCTCCAATTGTTCTAGTTCAAAATTTTCATTAACGGCGTGCATATTACAATCTTCATTCGCCAGTGGCACTAAAACTTGAGGAATGCTTAGGATCTGGTCAAAGTAAGTAACAATCGGCAAGCCACCGCCAGAATATTTGAAGAACACCTGTTTGCCAAATACTTGTTCTAGAACATTCTTAGCTTTGACGACATAGTCATTATCCAGATTGAGCTTAATTCCTTCATAAGGATCATTAATAACTAGATCAATCTCGACATGTTGCGGGAAAAATAATCTAACATGCTCTTGAAATTGCTGAACGATAATGTCTGGTTGCTGATTTTTGACTAAACGAAAATTAATCTTGACACTGGCCTGATAAGGGATTCCGTTCCGATATCCCTCACCCATATAGCCCGAAGATAGGCTGGTGATTTGAATCGTGGGACGCAAACCAACTTGCGTATAGAAATCATGTTCCGGTTCATTTACCAGAGCTTTATTGCCTGTTGTCTTCTGATGCTCATCAAATTGAAACGGGATCATCTTATTCTGTTTTCGTAACTCGACGCTAATCTCATCAACTTGATCATAAAAATTGACGATTGTCACACGATTATTATCATCAAATAGTTGCGCCAAAAATTTACTCAACTCAAAGGCAGCATTAGGGCTAGCGCCGCCATAAATACCCGAGTGTAAATCTGTATGCCCTGTCTTAACCGTTAGGGTTGAATTAAACCCTCCACGAAAGCCAGCCTCAATAATCGGATGGCCACCACTAATTTCTCCATCGGAGATAAGAGCAAAATCTGCCTGTAATAATTGCCGATGATCGCGGACAAATTGCTCCATGGCTGGTGATCCTGTTTCTTCATTCCCCTCCAAAAAGAGAACAACATTATAACCTAAGCTTTCGGCCGAAATTAAATCAAAGATAGTGGCCATATGAACCAAAACTTGACCTTTATTATCAATAATACCCCGAGCGATCAGTCGTCCATCCTTTTCTACTACTGCAAAAGGATCACTAGCCCAACCATCATCTTGGTTTGCCGGTTGTACATCATAGTGGCCATATATCAAACAAGTCTTAAAGCTTGGGTCAACTATGTATCGAGCCACGATCATGGGATTGCCATAGCCTTCGATTCGTTGACAATCAAACCCATGCTGCTGAAATAGTCTTTGCAAAAAGTCGGCTGTCTGTCTCAAGGCTGAAACAAAATTACTATCAGTAGAAATACTGGGGAATGAAATAAACTCTCTTAGAATCTTCTGATAAGTTTGTAGTAAGCCACTGAGACTCATAAAATTATTATATTAACTATTGATAAAAAATTATAGCGAGGCAGTTCCTCCGTTCTCGTGATGAGAGCGGAGGAACTGCCATGCCCTTACAACATCCAGCGGCCCGAGGAGGTAGGAAATTTAAGTAGTGGCTCGGGTGCCCCAGTGAGTTTGGCCACTGCTAGAGCGTATCCTTGGAGGTTCTCCGAACCACTTCCCAGCGTCATCTGCTCCCGTTCCCTTTCTAGGGCTCGCAAAATGTCCTCCTGTGGTTTACCCTGAGCCATCAGGTCGGTGACATGATCAAGCCACCGTTGACGTGTAGCCACAACACGTTGCGTCAGTGCTTCGTACTCTTCCCTGGACAGCATCACACCTCCTTAGATCAGATGACTACCAAGTCCAGGCAAAATCCAGCGAAATGGCTTGCCTTCGGCTCTTGCCTGATGAGCTTGCCGCTCATATTCCTGCTCCCAGGCAGGCATCTGGCAGCGAGCACAGTGATGCAGATCTTCGCTGCCTGTACCGTCAATCGAATCATCACCTGTGCGACTGACTCCATCCGGAATATCTTCATCCACTTCTTCGGACACTTGTACCTCCTCTCATGTAACGAGCTCAAGCCGTCATCGAAATCCCAGCAGTTGAAGTGACGTGCGCCGTGTTTTCACAGTTTTTACTTAACTATGGCAAAGAACAAAAAACCCCTCCTCGCATTTGAGGAAGGGTCTTGATAATCAAGAAAATTTACTTACTACTATGTATTTTCATTGATGACAGACATACTCATCCTCTTGCGAGAGACAACAAAATGGGCCCAAGAATATGGCAAAACAGTCAAGTTTACTTGGAGCCAAGTAGGATGCTTATGCATGAACATGTGTGTATTCATAGATAGTACCTCTTTAACGTAGCATAGCGATTATTTTTGTCAACAGGGAGTAATAGAAAGTAAAAACTTAAATTGCAAAGATCAAATGGTATGAGATTAAATCCGTACCTATATTTTCGACGAATGGAGTGAGGAGAAATCTCACTAACTGGGCAGCCTTTGAGATCCCTCACTTTGTTCGAGAATATAGCTTTTGGAATTTTAAAGCCACCCTAGATGCTCTATCACCGCCGCTAAGTCAGATAAACCGACTATGCTTTTGTTTGTGGAATTCTTGAGCGGCGAAGTAATAATCTTTTTGAAACTGTGCTTGCCGCTTTCTTCCAAACGCAGTTGAGTTTCTTTGACCAGTCTTAATTCTCCCGTCAAACCTACTTCTCCGAAAATCACCGTTTCCGGACTCAAAACTTTATTTTTTATACTGGAGATTAGAGATAGACAAACAGCCAGATCCAATGCCGGATCGCTACTACGGAAACCGCCGACTAGATTGACATAGACATCGAAACGATCAAAATCCAGATCCAGACGTTTCTTCATCACGGCCAATAGGACCTCCAGACGTTTAGGCGGAAAGCCAGAAGCCGCCCGGCGTGGATAACCATAATTGCTCGCCGTCACCAGTGACTGGACTTCAAGGAAAAAAACTTGTCCGCTATCGACAACCGCGGTGATGACAGAGCCCGGTTTCGGTTGATAATTGCTAATGAAGGCCGTAGCCGCCTGCCGCACAATATGCAAACCTTTGTCACTCATTTGTAAAACAGAAACTTTGCCTGACTGGCCATAACGATTCTTGCTACTGCGCAAGATTCGGAAGCGGCTATCACGCTCGCCTTCTAGATAGAAAACAACATCTACCAGATGCTCTAGGGTTTTTGGTCCGGCTACTACACCTTCTTTGGTCACGTGACCAATGATAATGACAGCTACATTCTGCTCTTTGGCTATTTCCATCAGTGTGGCCGTCGCTGCCTTCAGCTGGGCTAGACTACTCGGCTCAGCCTCAACCTCTGGCACCATGATCGTCTGAATAGAATCGATCACTACCAACTTTGGCTGGTGATGAGCAATAGTAGCGGCAATAATCTCTGTGTTATGCTCAGCTGAAAAAAGAAAATTACCAGAAGGCGCGCCTAGACGAGTAACCTTTTCTTTGACTTGCAGTGGAGATTCCTCCGAAGAAAAATAAATTACTTGATACTGACTAGAAAACTGCAAAGCCAGCTGCAGCGCCAAAGTTGATTTACCAGCTCCCGGCTCACCAGCCAATAAGGTCAAGCTGCCCAGAGGAATACCTGAAGGGAAAATTTCTACAGCCGGTGATTGACCGACCTTAATTCTCTCAATGTTGGTTCCTTGCAAATCCTCAAACGTCATCACACTTCCCGTCGGAATATTTGACTTCGCCTTATTTTTAACTTTCACCCTGTCACTTTGACCTTTTCCACCAGAGGCGGATCCGCCTCTGGTGGAGACTTTTGAGCTTTGTGCTTCTAACGTCCCCCAACTCCCACATTCAAAACAGCGCCCGGACCATTTAGGCGCCTGAGCGTCGCATTTTGAACATATATAAACAACGTTTAAACCACTCATGGCAAGCAACTACTACTTGTTATGCAGTTAAGTATACTTTTCACTTGATACGGGAATTGGGGGTTTGGGTTTATTAGATTCTCGGTGCATATAGTCAAATCATCATCTGTAATTCTCCTCGGCACTGCTAAAAGGTCATTCGCCATATTATCTACATGAGAACAACAGATATAACGATAGGAATCTGAAGATTCTGATGTCGAGTCATAGGTATCGGCGGCTACGGCCGCACAATAATTTGTCACCACATCAGCTCCTCTCAATAGGGATGATTCACATTTTTCATTTACCCAGACGCAATATTTCATAGCCACGCAATTCGGTTCTGAAGTTGCTCCGTTACACATCGTTAGTTGAAAGCCAGGTGTTTGAACTGTGGCTGGTAATGTCACATCCGTAATTGGTAAAGGATTTAAATTGACAATATTGGGATTAATCAAAGAAAATAGAAGGTATGAAGTCAACGCCAAAACTAGTCCGATGATTGAGACTTGAATTGTTTCCTTGGCCTCACCAATTTTCCCCTGATTACCCAGAGCAAATAAATATTGAAAGCCACCCACCACGATCATTAAGACCGCCAAAATGATAGCCGCTTGAACCAGAAAAGTATAAAGAGAAGAAATATAACATCCAAGAAAACTATTTCTGTTTGAAACCGAGTTACAGCCTGTTAAATCCAGTCCCGCGACAGATGGCGTAAACTGAATCAATTTAGGAGCAACGTCGCTAACATCACCTGTTTGCGCTAATACGTTTGTCTGCACAAAAACTAACTGAAAAGAAACTAAAAGTGCGAATATTGCTATGGCAAAAAATAGAGACTTTTTCATACAGATATTATAGCACTTCCTAACGGTATCCTTTAGCCTGCAAAGTAAATAAACGCGCATAGAGACCATTCTTGACCAGAAGCTCCTCATGAGTACCAAGCTCTGCTATGCCACCTCCCTCTAGCACCACGATACGGCTGGCTTGACGTACAGTGGAAAAGCGATGAGAAATCAGAATGACAGTGCGGTCATCCGGCATGGCTTCTAGTCGTTCAAAAATCTTGGCTTCTGCCTCGGCGTCAATAGATGAGGTGGGTTCATCCAAAATAATGACAAAAGGATCCCGATAGAACATCCTAGACAGCGCCAGTTTTTGCCACTGACCAACTGACGGCTCGATACCTCCAGTGAATTGTTTGCCCAAAAATTGATCATACTTATCCTTCCATTGTTCGATGAAGGTATTTGATTCGCTAGAGACAGCCGCTTCTTTGACGCTGGATATTTTCAATGGTTTGGAACTACGACCCAAAGCTATTAAATCTTTGACCGTCAAACTGTAATTTGAATACTCCTGAAAGATAACTCCCAGATTGGTATACCATGATTCTAAATCTATCTTCTTCAAATCAACGCCATCGATCAAGATTCTACCTTCAGTCGGGTCATAAAAACGACAAAGTAATTTAATCATAGTGGATTTGCCCGCTCCATTGATTCCGATAATGGCTAATTTTTCCCCTGGGTTGATTGTCAGGGATATTTTTTTCAACACATCTGTATCAGTGTCCGGATACCGGAAGGTCACTTGATCAAAACGGATTTCTGGAGCCTTATTGATAGTCAACCTGTGACTTTTCTTTGCCTTATCTAATCTCGGTTGCAGGTCCAAAAATTTGAAAAGATCAGTGACGAACAAACTATCTTGATATTGTCGCCCCAGATTTTGTAGCAACCCCGATAAAGCCTGACGTAAATTTTGGATAGAAGCCAGAAAAAAGGTCAACGTACCGATAAGTAAGTTTCCTTGGATAACCTGCCAGACAAACCAAATAATGACAAAAGCTTGCGCTATCTGAGATATAACTAGAGAACCAAAACTAAGGACGACCTTGCGCTTCTCATTGGCAAATTCTTCCTTGTGAAAGCCACGAAATAAATCGCTAATCATCCGTATGAAATGATTAACGTTCTGAAATAATTTTAACTCGGTCAAAGCAGATAGTCGCTGCAAATGATAACGATACTCCCAAAACTTTCTACGTACTTCTGCCCGGCTGGTATGTATAGTCCAAACTGTGTCACTGTACTTGAGTTCTACGATCAGCTCAGGTAAGGTGCTAATGAAAATGATCAGGAAAATCCACCACTCGGCAAAGATCAAGACTCCAGCAGCTATGATGACCTCAATGATATTTTGTAATAAGTAAAATTGACGGTCGACAAAATTCTGAATTCTCCAGACACCACCTTCGGAAATTTTCTGTAACAAATCATTGTTTTTTGGATCCTCGAGAACAGCCATATCCAGATCAGCACGTTTGCGTATGATTAACAGCTCAAACTTCTCTTCCAAAAAATAATAAAAAATCTTGCCATAATAACCCCAAGCCGTATATAGGACTGATGGCACAATACTGGCAATAATCGTCAGTAGCATGGCCAGTATTATTTGCTGAGTAATAAGTCGCGAGCCGCTGAGAGCTATCAACTCATTTATCAACCAACCTCGTACGCCTGCCTGGATGAAAGTAAAAAATGAAACTAAAACAGCGATCGTAGTTATAGCCACCACCACTGATCGTCGATCCTGCCAAATAATACCACCCAAACGTCGCATATTCGATATGACTTGTCGGGAGGATTGTAAGGATACCTTCTTTATTTCGTCTTCTGAAGTATGCATATAGCACAGATTATATCATTGTGACAGTATCTCAACTAGTCTCTATTGTACTTAAATAACAAAAAAACAAAGCTAAAGTTCCCTGTTATGATATAATTCGGATGTCCTTCGACTTCGCCACGTCGTACGTGGCTTCGCCCCTTCGGCCTTGAGCTCAGGGCATTTTTCTCGCTTCTTCAGCTCCTCTGGTCGAAGACCATGAGCTGTGTCCCTCGACTACGCTCGGGACATCGTCTTTCTGGATAGCTGCCTTCGGCAGCATTCATATTGTGCTCTGGCGGAAGGGGGGGGATTCGAACCCCCGATACCTGTTACAGTATACTTGCTTTCCAAGCAAGCGCACTAGGCCACTATGCGACCCTTCCACGTTCTATTAACTTCTTAAATGCTTCACCACCTTTATATGATTTAATTTGTTTTTCGCGCTTCCAAGCTTCGCTCTTTGTATCAAACTGTTCTTTATATATCAATAACCACGGTCCTTTATTTCTGGTCGATCTGTTGGCTCCACTGGCATGGTGTCTCAATCTTTGTTCCAAATCGCTAGTCCTGCCAATGTAATA
>CAYHYG010000004.1:11154-48622 GCA_964360835.1 uncultured Gammaproteobacteria bacterium | reverse complement strand
CCCATAGCTACTTGGCTAAAACGTTACGCCCTGTTCCATTTGACTAGGGATGCCCGTTAGACACATCTATCAACTATTAGTAATACGTTGTATAATATAGTTGATTTTTAAATTGAATAAATTTTATACACATGCCAACATCAAAAAAAAGAAAAAAAGTTAAGGTGATGCATAGTGCGCAGACGCAGACGCAACAAATGCAAATTAGTAAGCATATAGTTCCGTTTATACTTTTTGTGGCTTCATTTGCTATGGCTTTGCTTTTCACCAGCCAGATGACCAGTGCTATGAATTCTTTAATATTTTCCGCCTATGATCGCCAAGTGCGAATAGGCTCAGATTTTGACGCTCTCCAAGATATTGAAATTGAAACAGGATTCGCTACTAGCACGTTTCAGCTGAGAGGTAACAAGGTAGTAGCAGACTTTGTGTTGATGGCTCCTTATGTTTTAAACTTTCAAGTCTTCAATAGTACGAGTACCTCTGCCAACGCTTTGATAACTACTGATAGCTATGCTTGTAAGCACACTATCTATGCCAGCGAACTTCATACCAATCAATTATCAGTTGAATGTAATCTTACGTCATTATCTCCTCAGGCTGGTCAGCGGGCACTGGTTAGATATTATTACGCCGCAAATTTAGCACGACCGTTCTGTGGCGATCAAGTGATCCAACCAGGCGAAGAATGTGAAGGAGTATCAGCAACGCAAGAAACTTGTATTAAAAATGATGGAACTCCAGGACTAAGAACACGAACTTGCACAAATTATTGCATGCTTAGTGATTGGAGCGCTTGTGAAGGAGCTATTTGTGGTAATGGACTTATAGAGTTTGATGAGGTTTGTGATGATGGTGAAGTAAATGGACGCGTGCAAGGGCGCTGTAATGCTACGTGTACCGGAACGCAATGGGAATCGATATGTGGCGATGGAGTTATAGCCACAGCTGAAATTTGTGATGAGGGAGAATTAAATGGTCGAGCTGGTCACTGCAATACTACTTGTACGGGTATGGTTGGTACAAATTGCCCTGACTACTTTACCCTTTCGGATCAAGGAACCAGCTGTATAAGCGGTTGGTCTACCAATGGTGAGCTGAGCTGTCTAACTAAGTGTACCAGCGTAATCAGCCAGTATCCAAATGCGAATTATCGATGTTATCAATCAGGTACTGAGTCAACGAGTGGATATCTGTGTATTGGCGACACGATAAATACCACGACATCGGGGACAACTTCTACTACGAAAGGTCAACCAGTGAAGAAATCACCCAGCTCAGCAACAGCACAGTAAATATAGCATCAGCCGATTCAAAATGGCCTCCCAAAGGAGGTCATTTTTTTGTCCCAGCTGTATGGTATAATTAATTAAATAGGGGACGGCTGATAAACTGCTGATTGTTGTGCCGCAACTCCTATACACACTATATCTATATATGATATCTATCGAACGAAGGGAGGTGGAACTATGAAAGCTATGCACATGCTCGCCTTTATCCTGTTAGTTGTCGGAGGTTTGAACTGGTTGTTAGTCGCTTTTGGTTATAACGTGGTGGAGATGATTTTGGGTGAAGCCACCACAGCGACCAAAGTTGTGTACGTTTTGGTAGGTTTGTCAGCTCTGTATATTATGCTGACGCACAAGAAGGATTGCCGAGTTTGCAGTAAACAAATGTAGTTGCTCTAAGTGTATAAACAAAAACTCCTTGGACCATATGTCTGAGGAGTTTTTGTTGCGAGCTAAAAACACGAATCTATACTCTTTTGCGATCCCGCTCCGTGCTGGAGAAGCCCGCCTTGACTCGCCTCTATTTGTCATGGCGAGGCAGGCAATCTAGCTTGAATCAATTAACCGGCTAGATTGCCCGACTCGCCGCAGCGAGTTCTACGAGTCGAGGCGGGTTTCGGTTGTCCTTGAGACGATGAGCGTCTCTACGGCCAGCCTCACAAATGGTAGTCAACAGGGCTATTCAATGATGACTTTCGTCTGCTGGTCTGCCCAGGCGTAGAGATCCTCCATGTTGTTGTAATGTACGTTGACACAACCATGGCTCATTGGCTTGCCAAAATTGTTGTGCCAATAGGCGCCGTGGATCCAGTAACGATAACCGCGCCAAGTGGTAAATTGTAAGTTCCATTTGGTATTGGGATAGCCATAGCCCGGTCCGACATAATATTTGGTTGGCTGCTTGTCCAGAATTTTGAAATTTCCTACTGGTGTCGGCCAGCCCTTAACACCTGTGGAAATGGGGAAGCTATCAAGTTTAACATTATCAAAATAATAACTGAGTTCCTGCTTGGCAATCGAGACAGTTATTTTTTTTTCAACTGTTGAGGTTGCTTTTGAAAGCGGCTGATGTCCGCTGAAAACTTCTTCACTGTCGCTAAAGCCATCACGATCGCTATCTTTTACTTTTGGATCAGTTTGCAGTAATTTTTCCCACGCATCGTTGAGACCATCTTGGTCATAATCATGGTCACGCAGTTTGATCACTTTTGAGTCGACAGGCGAGTAACCGTTATCTATCTCTAAGCCATCATCATGACCATCTCCATCAGTATCGATGATCATAGGGTCAGTGTCCCAATATAGTTCATCAGCATAGGATAGGCCATCATCGTCGGTATCGGCAGTTGAGCTGGCCACCGCATCATTGGTAGTGACAAAGATTCCGGCAACAGCTGGCTGCTCCAAAGCAACTTCAACAGTTTCAGATTTTGGTTGAACCTTGGCTGGTATCAAGACAAAGAAATACAGCAAAGCCATTGATACCAGGACTAGACAGGCGGCGATGAGTCGTTTCATGTTCATTATTGTAGCAAGTTAACGACTAACAAAAAAGCTACAGAGACAGTAATCTGTAGCTAGTAACCAGTAATTCGGATCAGAAGTTATTCCAAGAAGGATAATAAAATCACTAAGCCCATACCAAAAATAATAGTTATAAGTTGACCGAGATTGGCTTTGACTGAGCGTAAATAATGAACCCGCGGCAAGAGATCAGTACCAGCAATGTAGAGAAAGCCACCAGCAGTCAGCGCCAGCAGCAGTGGCAGGAGCTGTTCGTTCCATTGGATTAGAGCATAGGCCGCTAGGACGCCAACGATCGAGGTTAGAGCTGTCAGAAAGTTGATCATCAGAGCTTGAGCTCGTTTCATACCAGCATGGATCAAGATGCCAAAGTCACCCAGCTCCTGTGGAATCTCGTGCAGGATGACGGCGACCGTGGTAGCAATACCAGTCTGCAGGTTTACCATGAAAGCGCTAGCGATCAGAAGTCCATCAATAAAATTATGTAAGGCATCACCAAAAATTACGGTATAAGCATACGGTTCGATGCCGTCAGTGTCTTGGTGCTGATGATCCTCATCATCGCGTATGCCGTGGCTATGACGCCAGTGAACTACTTTTTCTAGAATAAAAAATAATAGGATACCGGTTAAGGCAGCGATAGAGATCACCAGCGGTGAGCTGCCTGACTCGAGAGCTTCTGGATAGAGATGAACTAGAGCATCGGCCAGCAGGGTGCCGATGGCCACATTGACCAATAGCCGACTCAGTTTCTGGATAGATTCAGCTCCTACGGTTAGCGTAATGACCCCGATAAGCGACAAGACGCTAACAATGATAGCTGCTGCCAATGAGTACATAATCATGACGTTATGATAGGTAACTACGATAGGCGTGTCAATCAGACGCCTCTCCAGAGCTCAGTTTACTCCCTAGAAATCTGTGCTACAATCAGCTCGTATGAAAATTCTATCAGTCATTATCCCCGTGTTTAACGAGAAACAGACCTTGGAGGAGTTACTGCGCCGCGTAGAACGGGCTACTATTCCCGATGTTAGTAAAGAGATTATCTTGATCGATGATTGTTCAACCGATGGTACGCGAGAACTACTGAGACAATATGAGCAGCGCTATCAGATTCTCTACCAACCAGAAAACCAAGGTAAGGGCGCAGCGGTGACGCGCGGTTTACGCCAGGCAACTGGAGACATCATTATTATCCAGGACGCTGATCTGGAATACGACCCAGCTGAGTATCAGGAAGTTATCCGGCCAATATTAGATAATCAAGCGGATGTCGTGTTTGGTTCACGTTTTGTCGGCAATAAACCGCATCGCGTTCTCTATTTCTGGCATTATCTTGGAAATCGATTACTCACTACTTTGTCCAACATGTTTACCAATCTCAATCTGACAGATATGGAAACGTGTTATAAAGCCTTTAATCGGAAAGCCTTAGACCGGATCAAAGATAGACTGTCAGCCAAGCGCTTCGGCATTGAGCCGGAGATTACCGCTTTAGTTTCCAAAGCCAACGTGCGCATCTACGAAGTTGGTATTTCTTATTTTGGTCGTACCTACAGTGAAGGCAAGAAAATAAACTGGAAGGACGGCCTCGCGGCTATCTATTATATTATCAAGTCTAATCTATCTTCATGAGTTGGCGGTGGTTTTCTCCACATTTACGTAGACCAATAATTGTTCAACCTATTCATCGTCTCTGGCTGATGACTGCATTAATGCTATTATCAGCTTCAAGCTTTATCCCGCGCATGTTTAGCCCACGAGGCGACGCGCCTGATTACCTTAATGTGCTGGAATTTCTCAATGGTACTTTCAGTGGTGAGTTTACGCTCTTTAATCGCTTGATCGCTTCACCGCTATTTCTCATATCTTCATTTGCTATTGGTAAGCTGTTACCGCAGATTGGCTTTGGTTTGGTAGTTATGAATATTCTTGGTTATTTTGTTTTAGTCAGCGGTATGTTCTATCTGGCCAAAAGAATTTTTCAGTCGGAGATTGTCGCCTTGATCGCTGCTTTACTGCTGATGAGCAATCAAGTACTGCTGAACTTTGGTTTAGGCTTTATGGCTGACACCTGGGGCATTGCTTTGTTTGTCTGGGGTTCGTATTGGGCAATGAGTTATTATCGTCAGCCGGAGCAAAAGAAATATTTTTGGTACAGCTTACTCACCGCTATTGTCGGATTTTTTTTCCGCGAATACGGTGCTCTGGGCTTGCTGACATTGGGTATGGTTATCCTGCTACGAGTTCGTCCCGTCAGCGCAATGTTTAAGCAAGGATTATTAGCCCTAGCGGTTTTTTTACCATTACCACTACTGTATTATTGGTGGTTCTATCAGACTTTTGGTTTCACTTATCTCGATTGGTTTAGTCACAACGTGACTGTCTATGCCGCTGGCAGTGGGGCAGCTGATTATAGTTTGCTTTTAATCATCAAGATTTTGGTTTGGCTTTTTTTGGCGGGCTGGCCGCTCGTTGTATTGGGATTCGTGAAGTTACGTGACAGCTCGAGAGAAATTATTTTCAGCCTTATCTGTCTGTTACCAGCTTCAGTATTTTTCTTACTCTGGCCATCACAGAATGAACGAGTGAGTCTGATCTTGGTACCATTATTATCACTCATTGCGGCTTATGGCGCCTCACATATTCGTAATCGATTAATTCTATTTGTCTATCTATTTTTCTATATCCTGGTAAACTTTCACACGCATTGGCTCAAGACAGTTATCAATTTTTAGGTACAAAAAAACGAATAGCTTAGTCGCTATTCGTTTTTTATATTTTAGAGACCAATCTGAACTAAGATCAGAATGACAAAAATGATGAATAACCACAAAAGAGTGGCACCTAGTAATTTGAGTGCTTCTTTTTTTTGATTGTCTAGATACAGTAAGATAGGTAAGCCGAGAACTAGAGAACCTACAACAGCGGCTGACAAGACAAAGAGTAATAAGAAGGTGACGGGTGTCAGAAAGGTATCTTCCCGGGGTAGCCATTGACTAATAGAGAACATAAGCCATGAGACCAAACCTATGTAGAGACTAACGCCAGCTGCCTGCAATAATGCTTGCAGAGCGACAGGACGGGACAGTTTCATATATTTTATGTATTAATTGTTTTTAGATTTTTAGCAGAAGCTTCAGTAGCATGGCTAGAACTGTCATTACGGCTTGGGCAACAGCTAAAGCGTTCTTATCCCCGGAACTAGAGGCAAGTATGAGAGAATTATTCGTTTGATACATGGGTGTAGACAAGAACTTACCAAAGTTTCCAATGGTCTCATATTTCTTGGAATTATCATGATAAGACAGAAGTCTATCAAGCTGACGGGTAAACTCCGTATCATTTTTTGTCGACATTTGTTTGAGACGCTCAGTCTTCTTGGCATGAAAATCGGTGAACTCTCCTCGGTTTAACCATAATCCGCGGCAGTCTGGGCATTGTATTAGTTGAAGCTCTTTTGGAATACCGTGATCACTTAGTAATCTCAGCAAATTATTATCATGAGGGCAATGCATTTCCTTGTTGGTCAGGTTCTTCGGCTCTGCTAACTTTTTAGTATCGATTGCATCTATCCGTTTGACTTCATCTTTTCTTACTCTATGTATTTCGTGTGAGTCAAACCAAATACCGCCACAATTTTCACACTGGTCGATAGAAATGTCCGGCTTGAGACTATGGTGGCTGTATACAGAGACTTCCTTAAGATTTTGCTGACAATAGGGACAAAGCATCATTTTTATAACATCTAAATAGTAACATAAAGCACAAAACTCGTCTTTTAGGGACGAGTGCCGTGATGGGGCGACCTAAGGGAATTGAACCCTTGTAACCAGGACCACAACCTGGTGTTCTACCATTGAACTAAGGTCGCCATAAGAAAACTCAGAACTTACAAGCAAAATTGCAAAGTATCAAGAAAAATCTCAAAATTCTACTTTTTTGCTGTAATTTTGATCTTTTATTTTTGATTTTTTACTTTTTAGCCCTTCGACTACGCTCAGGGCATTCGATTCGATCCTATTTTATAGGGTTTTCACTTAAATAAACAGTGGTCGTAGACTATGAGTGAGTCCTTCGTCTCACGAAGGGCGAATCGAATGGTGGCTCTGGCAGGAATCGTCAGGTTATGCAACCTGACAGTCCAGTCGGATGACTGGACGAACCTGCATCACAGAGCTTACCCTCTTTCGCTTCGCTTTAGAGAGTCTGCGGGAAGGCTCCCTTGGTGCCCCCGCTAGGAATCGAACCTAGATTTAGAGCTTAGAAGGCTCCCGTTCTATCCATTGAACTACGAGAGCGAGGCGGAATGCAAGCTTGAAAGTAACAAAATCAGCCATATTTGTCAATTTTAGTCATTTTTTACCTAAGGTTAGGCATATATATTTGACATTTTGCTAAAAATGAGCTATAATGTATCTATAAATTACTTTTTCCTAGGTTTTTTGAGATAAAAGTCGAAAAAATAAAAATAAAATGAGTTCAAAGTTAGTCAATTCAGCTTTACGGCATCTGACCGCCACATCAGTGATGATTTTGGTATCTTTTCTGGGCTTTGGATTGACTTTGACCCCTATAGTTTTGGCTAGCTCTACCTCAAATTTTCAATATACTATTAGTGCCGGCACGTTAGTCGTCGATATCGTAGATGCCAGCTATGTCACGGTTGCTAGCCCCTCGGTTGTCCTTACTACCGGAACCTTTAGCTTCACCTGCGGTACCGCTACCGGTACCTTTGGCTCTGCCTCTCAAGTTATTTATGTGAAAAATCCTGACGCGGCTGATGGCGGCTGGACAGCATCGCTAGCCGGCTCAGCCACCACGGCTGTCTGGGATAGTGTCGGTACAGACTATGATTTTAACGATTCTACTGGTACGGGCTGCACTGACGGTGCTGATGTTGACGCTCTTGGTGGTCAGATGACCGTAGATCCATCGGTTGGGACATTAGCAGTCGGTCAATGTGCTTCTTGCGTTGTGACTAACGTAACCAAAGGATCATCTACTGCTTTTCTTGAAGGCACTACTAATAGCATTACAGTGTTGACCGGAGCAATAGCCTCAAATGACATCGGTGACTGGAAATTGACTGGAGTGACCATCAGTCAAAAAGTACCAGCTGAGCAACCAGCTGCATCTGACTATGATATTAGTATGGTTTTATCAGTCGTAGCTACATAAATCTAGATTACGTATGAATTATTTTTTACGAAAAATTACCTCCCTCAGTCTGATCGTGGCTCTGTTGACTACGACCGTAAGTTTTGGTTCTGCTAGCTATGTCTTGGCTAGCTCAACTTCAAATTTTACTCAGGTCGTGAGCGCCGGCACCTTAGCCGTAGACATCGTTGATGCCAGCTATGTCACGGTCGCTAGTCCTAGTGTGGCAATGGGCGCGGTAACCTTTAGCTTTACTTGTCAGACAGCTACAGGTACCTTTGGCTCTGCCTCTCAAGTTATTTATGTGAAAAATCCTGACGCGGCTGATGGCGGCTGGACAGCATCGCTAGCCGGCTCAGCCACCACGGCTGTCTGGGATAGTGTCGGTACAGACTATGATTTTAACGATTCTACTGGTACGGGCTGCACTGACGGTGCTGATGTTGACGCTCTTGGTGGTCAGATGACCGTAGATCCATCGGTTGGGACATTAGCAGTCGGTCAATGTGCTTCTTGCGTTGTGACTAACGTAACCAAAGGATCATCTACTGCTTTTCTTGAAGGCACTACTAATAGCATTACAGTGTTGACCGGAGCAATAGCCTCAAATGACATCGGTGACTGGAAATTGACTGGAGTGACCATCAGTCAAAAAGTACCAGCTGAGCAACCAGCTGCATCTGACTATGATATTAGTATGGTTTTATCAGTCGTAGCTTCATAAATAAAATAATTATTGTCTCCAAAAAAATCCACTGTGAATTAGCAGTGTGATTTTTCATTTTACGATTGCTCAAACTATGGTATAATAAATCGGAAATTCATGAAAAAAGAAACAAAAATAATTCGATCAGTTTTCATTTATTTATTATTACTGATCTCGTCGACAGCTCAGGCCATTGAGTATGGAGGCTTTGGTGGCAGACCGGCCTATCCTCGTGCTGATAATCCGCGCAGTGATTCTATTTTTATTCATACCTTGGAGTTAGGTGAGCAAAAGAACGAAGGTGTACAGGTTATAAATAATACAGATGGTGAGCGGGTGTTGATGATTTATGCGGCAGACTCCACGCCATCTAGTGATGGCGGCTTCGCTTGCCGTCAGTTGACAGAGCCGAAAGAAAGCGTCGGTAGCTGGATCAAATTTGATCTACCTGTTTGGGATAAGGCAGAGGATACCACCACAGCTACAACTACGGAGGCTAAAAAAACAGAAATTGACGAGACATTGGATAGCGATAATGATGGTTTGACTGATATTCAAGAAAAAGAACTGAGTAGTAATCTATTTTCAGCTGATAGCGACAATGATGGCATAGATGATAGAGCTGAGTTTGAAGCCAAGTCTGATCTGACACAGCCGATGATAGTGAAGGTTCCCGGAGGAGCTAAGGTTTTGGTACCTTTTAGTATTCGCGTGCCCAAGACAGCTAGTGTGGGTGAGCATGATGGTTGTATTTTGATCCAGGAAAAAAAGGAAGATAAGTTGGAGTCAGGCATTAGTTTGGCAACGCGTGCCGGTATGAGAGTGGCTATTACGGTGCCGGGAGAGACGTTCAAAAAATTAGAGATTATTGGTTTTGAAATATCTACCGCCAGTAACGGTGGTGTGATTATGAAACCAACAGTCAAAAATAGTGGTAATATTTCAGTTGATGCTGATGTAAAATTGATTGTTAGAGATCTGCTTGGTCAGCAAGTACAGCAGTTTGGCGGAATCTATTCAATATTGCGCGAGGACACTGCTGCCTGGAACTTTGAATTTGCCGATACCTTCTGGGGTGGTTTTTATCGTACTGGCTTAGACATCACTTATGATGATCAGAATCTTGACTGGCCAACACAATGGTTTTTCTTGATGCCGCAAACTGCTGGTTTGATCGCTGAGATTGGTATCGTAGTATTTGTCTTGGGATTGCTATTTTTCTTCTGGTTTAAACGTAAACAGTCAGATTGGATCAATAAATCTTGGACAGGTAGTTATAAAGTTAAGTCAGGTGATGATCTTCACGCAGTTGCTTCGCTATATCAAGTTAACTGGAAAATCTTGACTAAGGTAAATAGAATGAAGCCACCGTATTCTCTGCGGGCTGGTATGAGTCTGAAAGTACCGCCAAAGTTGAAGAAAATAACCATGGCTAGGAAAGTTGTCAGGGCTAAACCTAAAGTTTAGGTCTCTAAACTATGACTCGCAGGCGTGTCAAAAATTTTGCTCGCGGACTATTAGTGTTTATAATGGTTGTCTCATCCTTATTGCAGGGATGGCCTTTTAATATTCAGCAGACGCAAGCAGCTTCACCGTCATTTGTTTCCTGTGGAGCATACCAAGCTACTAAAAATTCGAATGCCATAATTCCCGCTCTTCCGATAGGTATTCAGAGTAATGATATTTTGTTGCTTTTTTTAGAGACTGCTAATGAAGCTATTACTATTGCCAATGCTAATGGAGGTACATGGACCGAAGTGACGGATTCACCTCAGGGCACCGGTACAGCTGCCGGCGCTTCAGCCACTCGACTAACAGCGTTCTGGTCACGGTACAATGGAACCCAAGGTGATCCCACAACTGCTGATTCCGGTGACCACCAAGACGGTCTTATCTGCGCCTGGCGCGGCGTTATCACCAGCGGTAACCCCTGGGATGTTACCAGCGGTGGAGTAGAGGCGACATCTGATACCAGCTGGTCCATCACAGGAGATACGACAACTGTCGCGAATACTATGGTGATCATAGTTGGCTCTCGTATGAATGATAGCGTAGCTGCTCATTTTAGCGGGCAGACGAACGCTAGTTTGACTAATATTGCTGAGCGAGCAGATGCCGGAAGTATAGGCGGTAATGGAGGAGGTTTATTTGTTGCTGAAGGTGAAAAGACTACGGCCGGGATTTATGACGCCACTACGGTTACGAATGGTACCGCTACGGTCAAGGGTTTTATGACTATTGCCTTGAAACCACAGACAGTACTGGCTACGGGCAGTGATCCTGGAGGTTCAACAGTCGCACCCGGAAGTACTGGGAATTATATAGATCAGTTTAGTTTAACTACTAGTATAGGCGCTGATTCGATTACAGCCGTGACAGTGACTACAGTAAATACGGCAGCGGTGGCCAGCGTTCAAATCTGGAATGAAGCCATGACGACGCAGTATTACAGCACCGTTTCTACGCCATCTGGAAATAATTGGTCTTTTAGTGGCGGTACGCCTGTCCCGGTGTCAACCACGGAAGCCTTTTTTCGAGTTGTTTTCACGGCCACCAGCCATGCCAGTTTGTCGGCCGGAAGCTATGGCGTGACAGCTTCAGTCACGAGTATCACTGCCAGCAATGCCACAGTTGGATCAGATACCGCTGGTACAACTATTACCGTGGATAATACAGTGCCTAGTAGTGCTACGTCTACTGGTGGCACGGTCGGCAATGCCAAGGTTACTTTGAGCTGGACCACTTCAGCCAGCTCAGATTTTAGCCGTTCGGTCGTTTTACGCTGGGCTGCATCTACGCCCGGCAGCGAGGTTCCGGCCGAGGGTACTGACTATACCTCTGGCGACATCATTACCTCCGCCACTGTTGCCTGTGTCCGTACAGCAGATGCCGCCTCAACAGCCGTCTCAGATGCTATCGATGGTACAGGCGGGGGCGGTGGGTGTCTGACAACGGCATTAACCGGCGGACAGGCCTACTCGTATAAAATATTTCAAAAAGACAGTTATGGTAACTATGATTCCGGTACGACGGTCAGCGGATCTCCCTTTACACCGACTAGTGGATCATTATCTGTAGACATTGTGGATTCGGGTGGTAGCTCTGTAGCTAGTCCATCCATGACCATGAGCGCCGGTACCGTGGCATTCGTTTATCAAACAGCCAGCGGTACTTTTGGCACGGCTAGCGAGAAGGTTAGAGTAACCAATACCACCGGAACAGCTACGTGGACTCTCTCAATTGCCGCTGCTGGCACAACAGCTGTTTGGGATAGTGCCGGAACTGATTATGATTTTAATGATCCGACGGCTAGCGCTACTGATGGTGGAGATGCTGATTCACTGGGTGGACAGATGACTGTCGACGCGTCTGTTTCAACTATAACGCCGCAATCGGGATGTGCCACAACCGGACTCACAAAAAGTTCTTCGGCAGGATTTTCCGAGGGTGTGACGAATTCCATTACCTTAGTTACTGCTGGAGCATCAGCACAGACAAACTGTTATTGGGATATCACTAGTATTAGTATTTCGCAGACAATACCAGCTGAGCAGCCAGTTGCCAGCGATTATGACATCAATATGACACTGTCAGTCGTGGCTTCTTAGCTTCTAGTAGCCGATGGACATATCGCTCGTCTAGTTTATTTGCTACAGTTTACCTGTATATATGCCCCACACACATCAAGGAACCATACATTTGTATGCCGCTCATCGGCATTGGTCAAACTTACGTCAACGGAGACGTCGGCATATGTTTTATTTTACTTTTTTAGTTATCATCTCGCTGGTCTTAGGTAGTCTCTTGGTTTTGACTTTGATGCAGACCCGGGCCAGCAACGTAAATTTTTCTTTGGTCATCAATGGCGCTGATGTCTGCGGCGATGCGGTCGTTGATGCTGATGAATTTTGTGATGACGGTACTGCCCGTAATGGTACGCCAAATTATTGCAACGATCTGTGTAGCGCTGTCACCGCGCCGATCTGTGGTAATATAGTATCTGAAAATGGTGAGCAGTGTGATGATGGTAATACGACCAATGGAGATGGATGTAGCGCCCAATGTCAGACTGAGACTGGAGGTGGTGGCAGTTCGGGTGGAGGTGGAGGAGGTTATATTAGTCCGACGCCGATAGTTCTGCCTTTACCTCGGGTAGAGCCGAAGATCAAAGATCCAGAGGTTCCGCCGAGTCCGCCATCCGAGCCACTAACCACACTTAAAGTTCGCCTCATAGATGAGGGAGGAGAGTCGAAGGCAGTAAATCTAGATATCGATAGCGCCGGTAGATCTATACCGATCATGTCATCTCGCCGTCCAACGGTTCGGGGAGTGGTAGGCGTACCATTTGCTTTGATCCGTATCCTAGTTCGGTCAGAGATTGAGACAATCGTCATACAAGCTGATGCCAAAGGTGCCTGGCAATGGCGACCGCAGAAACAGCTAACTGATGGGCCTCATGATTTGTTCTTAACTGTTTATAGCGCTGACGGTGGACAGGTTTTGATCGAAGAATTTGTGATACATTTCATAGTCGACGCTAGTCACAGTGGAAAATTTGTTGATGATGTAAATAAAATATTAGAGCAGCTACAGCAACCTGATGTCGATAAAGCCAAGCTGTTGCAGGAAGGCTTAGCTTTTGAAAGTCCAATTATTTTTGAGTCTCTCGGAGAATATATTGCCTATGATATGCGTCTCAGTACCAATGAGCAGTATAGAGTCGGCGAAGTCATCAGGAGTCGTCTGGTCATGAATCATTATAGTCAGACGGAGTCTCCAGAGCAGCAGCTGACCTATACGGTCTATAGTCAGCAAGGAGAGGCTATCTGGCAACACAATTTATTGCATACTGTTCAACGTCAGAATAATATTCAGACAGATCTGGAGTTGCCATTTAACCTCAAGCCAGGAGTCTATCAACTAACAGTGACCTTTCCCTACGGTCCAGTAACGGCTGTATCAAGTGCTTCATTTTTTGTAACGCCATTAGCTTCTCCGCTCTTGGAATCATTAAAAATAAATTGGTCGATCGTCTTACAGACGATTATTGCTTTTTTCTTAATGGCTCTCTTGGCAGTATACTTTGAGTATCGTTTATTGCAAGGTTTGGGACGACTCGATCATCCTATCTCTGAGAATGATTTGCGTCATCTGGGTTATTTAACTAAAATATAAGCTATGAACTTTACTGTCAATCTTATTGGTTTCGTTGTCTCGCTGATTGCCCTGGCTCTGTCATTCTCTGTCATCTGGCAATCTGAAAAAGGACTTGATAAAGCCTTCAAGATCTTCTCTGTGGCCCTCGCTGTCCTGGTAGCCAAGGAATTAATGCAACTATTGGACGCTCTAGGCACACCAAAGTTTGCTCCGTATCAGGAATATTTTTCTATCGTGGGTCTGCTGTTGATAGTCATGTTTCTCTACCGTTTTCATCGCACCATTAATGAGGTTTATCGTAGGAAAAGATAATTGCTGATCGAGCAAAGAAAAAACGGCTTAGAGCCGTTTTTTGTTACTGGCCATTTTTTTCACCAGGCCGACTGCGGCTAGAGTGGCGGCCGCAGCAGCCACGCCTTTAATAATTTTTTTCTTAGTCTTGGGATCAAGCGAGTCATATTTGTCTTTGGCCTGCATGACACGACCCATTAATTGCTCCGCTATATCATGAAAATCAAGGGTAGAACTATCTGCTTTTGGATTTTTTTTGATAGCCATAATTGTAATAGTTAATAAATTAAATAACTTATTTAATAATTGTACACCGAGTGGACAAAAAGATACATATTGTCCATCGGGCAAATGGTCTGCTACAATATCTCCACATGAAACTGAATTTCAACCTGACGGATATACAGACAAATTGGCTACAGCGTCTGGCTCTGGCTCTGGTCTACGGCTGGTTTGGCCTACTCAAAATTTTTGCCACCAGTCCGGCGGAAAGCTTGGTCAAAGATCTCTTGGCCCAGACGATGCCATTTATCCCTTTCCCGATATTCCTACCTTTATTGGGCGCCGCAGAAATTTTGCTAGCTATCGTGTGGCTGGTACCGCGAGCGACTAAGCTGGCATTTGTGCTGACCATCACCCACATGATTATGACGTTTGGGCCGATGGTATTATTACCGACTCATACCTGGCTCGGACTGATGCAACCAACGCTGGAGGGACAGTACATTATTAAAAATGTTTTAATCATCGCCATGGTTTTTTCATTATTGAGTCAGCATCGGAAAACCCTCAAAGCAAATGAATAATATAGGATTATTAGCCAGTTTCATCGCCGGTTTTTTAACCTTTTTTGCTTCATGCTTGGTACCGGTCGTCCCTGGTTATCTGGGGTATCTGGGCGCGGTCACCAGTCGGAGCGGAGATGACCGCCGGCGGGTGGTGATCAATAGTCTTTTTTTTATTTTTGGTTTTTTGCTAATTTTTATTTTTTTGGCTCTGACTGCTACTACCTTCGGTAAATATCTGACAGCCGAACGTAGAATTCTGGAACAAATCGGCGGCGTGTTTCTGATCGCTATCGGTGTCTATATGTCAGAGACAATAAAACTACCACAGCTCTGGCGCAGTTGGCAGTTTCAACCTTCTCAGCATTTACGTGCGCGTAAATTAGGCTCTTTTATTTTCGGGTTGACGTTTGGCTTTGCCTGGACGCCATGCTTGGGCCCGGTTCTGGCGGTGATACTTTACACGGCTTCACAGGCGCAGTCTCAATTGCAAGGAATATTTCTCTTGTTGGTCTTTGGCCTAGGGTTGGGACTGCCATTTTTCTTGCTGGCATTATTTTTCCGTTCCTTGCAGCCATACCTGCTCAGGGTTAGTCACCTGAGTCATGTCATTCGTCTGATTAGTTCGGCTATGATCATTATTGTTGGGATTTTAATGCTGACCGGACATTTAGGATATTTATCAGCTTGGGCACTGCAGTGGGGCGGTAGTGCGGTGTTGATTTTTCGCTGCAAGTGGATTAAAGTCTAATGTTAGGTGGACTCCCCCCGCCGCGTCGCGTCGGGGGCTCTGAGGTTTGGTGTTGAATTGCTTACTGGACAATGAAGACGAAGGAAGGAAATTCATTCCAGCCGTCGACAGTATGAACCGTGCGTTCCGGTACAGTGACAGACGACGAAACGCTGTAGATCGGAATGTCGTCGTCCTTGGGCGGTTTTCCATCAGGACGGGCGCGGTAGAGATTGATCTCGAGCTGATTTGCATTGATGTTGTGCCAGAGCTGATTTGCATTGATGTCGTGCCAGTAGAAGCGCGGCGTCAGACGGTGGATGCCTGGAATGGCGATTGAACCGAGCGGCATCAATTGCAGATGCGTGTTGCTGTCGAAACCAAACCGGGTGACCATGGCCATGATGGCCGTGCTCTTGTCTCCCGCGAGAGGATCGAGCTGGACTTGAACATCGGCACCATTTCCGTCGCCGACATGTTCGCACTTGATCACGAGTACGAATTCAGCGCCACGCGGAATCAGGTAGGCACCAGAAGTATTTTGCGCCTTGGCGTCGGGGATACCGACCAAGAAGGCGATCGCCAGAGCGACGAACCACAGATATCGCTTCATTTACACTCCTTTGATGAACGCCTACCAGACAATCTGATAGGATTACGCTTTTTAACACAGAGTTATCTTTTTGACAAGTATAGAAAATGAAAAGCCCGCCACGTTTTTCGTGACGGGCTCATATGTAAGGAACCTCCCTTGAGGGCCTGGTATTCAGGTTTCCAAAAGAATATAGTAATTTAGCATATACTTTAATATCTGTCAAGTATAAAAAAAAGAAATCTGGCTAATATTAGGGAATTATTGTCTAAGTATAAAAATATTAGCCAAAGAATTGACCATATTAGCGGAATATATTAAACTCATAGCACTTAACTATGAGTTTTAAGCTATCTACTCGCGTACAATATGGTCTAGAAGTAATGGAAGTTTTGGCTGGCAGGCCAGCGGCCTATATTTCGTTATCTGAAATTGCCGATTTGACCCATCGCTCGGCTAATTATCTACAGCAGATTATCAAACCCTTGAAACAGGCCGGGTTAATTGAGAGCAAAGAAGGAATACACGGTGGCATTAGATTGGCAAAACCAGCAGAGAGCATCAACCTACACCAAGTTCTGATTGCGCTTGATGGTGAAGTACAGCCGATCAGTTGTCTAGCAGCAGACCATGTTTGTCTGACTAAGCAGACCTGCGGTCATCGGAAATATTGGAGTAAGGTGACGGATATGCTGGATGAACAATTTAAAAAGACTACGTTGTTGGATTTGAAATAATATGGCATTGGAAATTAAGGACATCAGGGTCAGGGTTGGGGGTCAGGGTCAGGATATCATCCATGATTTGTCGTTGACGATTAATCTTGGTGAAGTTCATGCGATCATGGGGCCGAACGGTTCTGGTAAAAGTAGTTTATCGCAAGCCTTGATTGGCAACACGAAATATGAGATCACTGACGGCGAGATCATCATGGATGGAAAAAATGTTTTAGAGATGAAGCCGCACGATCGTTCTTTGCAAGGATTATTTCTGGGCTTTCAATATCCACGCGAGATCGAAGGTGTACGAATCTCGACTTTTCTCAAAGCTATCTATGAAGCCAAGTGCAAAGCCACTATGGGTGATGAGTACAAACCAACTTTGATGATTCATTTTACCAAAACTTTGGAAAATCTGATGACGAAAGTTGGTATTGATTCGACCTTCATGCATCGCTATCTCAATCATGGATTCTCAGGCGGAGAAAAAAAGAAATTAGAGATATTACAAATGCAATTTATTGATCCACGCTATGTAATTTTGGATGAGATTGACTCTGGTCTGGATATTGATGCTCTACGCGCTATCAGTACCAGCGTCAATAGTCTGAGTAGGAAAGATACTGGTCTATTGTTGATCACGCATTATGATCGAATCCTGAAACTAGTGAAACCGGATTTTGTGCATATCATGGTGGATGGCAGGATTGTGAAGTCCGGAGGGTATGAGCTGGCGGAGGAGGTGGAGCGAAACGGGTATGAAAGTTTTAAAGTTAAAGCTTGAAATTTACCATTTGCGAGGATGTCGCGTCAGACGCGACGACGAAGCAATCTGGCCCGGTGGCATAGATAAACTAGATTGCTTCGGCCAGCCGCTGGCCTCGCAAAAGCAAAAAATCAGAGATTAAAATTTAAAACTTATGAAACTTGATCACATTGTACTATACGTAAATAGTTTAAAAAAAGCGACAAAGTTTTATACAGCTTTCTTAGGCCAGCCAATTCATAGCTCAGGTGACGATGTTGCTTGGCAGATTGGTGAAGTAAAACTATTTTTAGCAGAAAAAGAGAGTAGTCTGCCTAGTTTCGATAAGAAAAATGTCGGTTTGAATCATTTAGCGTTGGGCGTGCAATCTATTGATGAATTGAGAGTATATGAGAAGAAATTAAATATAGCCAATATTAAGCATAGTGGGATTCAAATAGACAAATATGGTGGTAAAGAATTCATCTGGTTCGATGATCCGGATGGGATACGGTTGGAGTTTTATTTGAGAGAAAGTTAATTTCGGTATTTGCACTGTAGGGACAGGTCGCGACCTGTCCAAACCAGATCAACGAACCACCCCGCGCCCCTCCTTACCAAGGAGGGGAAATGGAGAAAATAATATGCAACCAACAGAACAAAAAACCACAACCAAAGAACATATCTTCCAGGAGTTAAATCGGGATATTTTTGATCATGCTGATTCAGCAGAGTATATGTCTGAGGCGACTAAGGGTTTATCTGAGACCCTAATTCATAAGATCGCCGATGATAAGCAGGAGCCTGATTGGATGCGGGAGCTGCGGTTGAAAGCTTTGAAAATATTTTTAGAAAAGCCCATGCCAAATTTTGGCCCCGATCTATCCAAGATTAATTTTGACGATATTATTTATTATGCCAGACCAGGAGAGATCAAAGGCACAGAGAAGTGGGAAGATGTTGCGCCGGAAATTAAAAAGACGTTTGAACGTCTGGGTATTCCTGAAGCTGAACGGGAAGTTTTAGCAGGAGTAGGCGCGCAATACGAATCCAACAATGTCTATCATAAATTGCAAAAGGAATGGGAAGATTTGGGTGTAATCTTTGAAGATATGGATGTAGCACTACAAAAGCATCCTGAGCTGGTGCGTGAATATTTCATGACCAAATCAGTACCACCGGCTGATCATAAATTTGCCGCCCTACACGCTGCTGTCTGGTCTGGTGGGACGTTTCTCTATGTACCGAAAGGCGTGAAGGTGACAAAACCATTACAAGCCTACTTCCGTATGAACGCGCGTAAGATGGGACAGTTCGAACACACACTCATTATTGTCGAGGAAGGAGCGGACGCTCACTATATCGAAGGTTGTAGTGCGCCAAAATATAACAGTGGTGAAATTTCACTACATGCTGGTTGCGTCGAGGTTATTCTCAAACCACACAGCAAGTTTCGTTACAGCAGTGTCGAGAATTGGAGTCGTAATACCTATAACTTGAATACCAAGCGAGCCATCGTTGATGAATACGCCCATATGGAATGGATTGGCGGCAATATGGGCTCTGGAGTGACTATGCTCTATCCCTGCAGCATCCTACGAGGTCGTGGAGCCTCCTGTGACCATCTGGGACTCGCTTTTGCTAACAAAGACCAAGTACAAGATACGGGCGCTAAGGTGATGCATCTGGCTTCTGACACCTCCTCACGAGTGATTATGAAGTCTATCAGCAAAGCAGGAGGCCGATCAGTCTATCGCGGATTACTAAAAGTTTCTAAAGGTTCAAAAAACGTCACTACTTCTGTTAATTGCGACGCGTTAATCCTCGATGATATATCTGCATCGGATACGATTCCTGATATGCAGATTAGTGAGAGCGATGTGACGATTGCGCATGAAGCTTCAGTTGGTAAAGTTGGTGAAGAGCAGTTGTTATATCTTATGTCTCGCGGGTTGACCCAAGAAGACGCTATGAGTATGATCGTCAATGGTTTTATTGATCCGATTGTGAAGCAGTTACCGCTGGAGTATGCGGTGGAATTAAATAGATTAATTGAGTTGGAGATGGAAGGGTCAGTTGGGTAATTGATGCATTTGTAGGGACAGGTCGCGACCTGTCCCTACCGTTCGTTGGTATATAAAATATGTCAGAAATATTTAAAACATTACAGACCCTTCCAGTTCCAGCTAGACAAAAATCCTGGGCAGATGTTGATTTTGGTTCAAGTGAAAAGAAACTAAATGGCAGTCAATTCATTATTGATGAATTAACCGACGCTATTGACTGTCAGGAGATAATTGTTGAGGCCAACTCTGATATTCAGTATGTCATATTCCAAAACGATCCCGCTCAGCAGGATAGTTTTCGTACGCGACAATTTTATTTACAGCAGAATGCCAAGCTGGAGTTAATCACGATTATCCTCGGTGGGTCAACATCGGAATTGATCCAAGAAGTATATTTGGAAGGTTCTGGCGCGACGAGCCTTCAAAAGATTGTGGTAGTTGGCACCGGTGAGCAAGAGATAAATCTTGTGGCTAATAACATTCACGTTGCGTCAAACGCGACTTCAGATATTACGGTCAAAACAATTCTCTCTGGATCGGCCCAATCCGCCTTTAATGGGCTGATTAAAATCAAAAAAGACGCTCAGCAGACCAATTCCTATCTGCGCCATGATACTTACGTATTATCCGATACGGCCAAGAATATTACTATCCCTGGATTGGAAATTGATGCTAATGATGTGAAGGCTAGTCACAGCGCTAGCCAGAGTAAATTAAAGATTGAAGATTTGCTGTATTTAACCAGCCGTGGATTGACGGAAAGCGAAGCGAGGAGTTTAATACTGGAGGGATTCGTCTCTGCGATAGTAGAAAGTATAAAGGAGGAAGGAGTAAAGATGGTGACAGCAGAGTTACTAGTAAGGAAATTAAATAATCTATGAATAATTCGAAGATTATATCAGTCGAGAAGGTAATGTGTATCTTGATGGATAATCGTGGGCGTCTTCTAGTTAGCAAAGGCTACGACAAGGTTAAAGACGAAATATTTTATCGTTTGCTAGGGGGCAGTTTGGATTCTGGAGAAGATCCAGAGACGGGTATTCGTCGTGAGATTAGAGAGGAGCTGAATTCTGAGTTAGATGAGTTGGAAAGTTTGGGGATTATTGATAATCCATTTATCTACGAGGGTCAGTCAAGACATCAGACTATATACCTTTTTAGAGCCGCACTGGTATATAAGGATATAGAGGACAAAGATAAAATCCACATTGTCGAAGAGAAGTATGAGTTTGATGCTTATTGGATACCAGTCAAAGACATACTTGAGAAACGGGTCATATTATATCCACCTTTTGATCAAGAGAAATTTTTAAAATGTTAGATTTAAGTCAGGACTTCCCAATTTTAAATCGACAAGTTAATGGTCAACCATTAATCTATCTTGATAATGCAGCTACCACTCAAAAACCAAATGTAGTGATTGAAGCGGAAAGCGATTATTATAAAAAGTATAACGCCAACGTGCACCGTGGTATTCATACCCTAGCCGAAGAAGCCACCAAAGCCTATGAAGATTCACGGGAGAAGGTTCGTGGTTTACTCAATGCTTCTTCAACCAAAGAAATTATTTTCACTCGTGGTACTACCGAGAGTATCAATCTGGTCGCCTATGCTTGGGCCAGACACAGTCTGCAAGCGGGAGATGAAATTGTTGTTTCCATTATCAATCATCATTCTAATATTGTTCCGTGGCAGATGCTGGCGGAGGAGCTAGGCGTGGGTTTGAAATGGCTGGATTCTGTCGGGGCGATTCATGAATCGCCCGTACATGAAAAATTGGCACAATTATTATCCAGCGGAAAAGTAAAATTAGTCGCCCTGACCCACGCCTCCAACACCTTAGGTTTGCTGTATGACGTCAAACCATTGATCAAGCAAGCCCATGAAGCAGGAGCTTTAGTTCTCCTTGACGGCGCCCAGTCTGTGCCGCATACGCAGATTGATGTGCAAGATTTGGATTGTGATTTTTTTGCTTTCTCCGGGCACAAGATGTGCGGTCCGACTGGCATTGGCGCGCTCTATGCCAAAGAAGCTATTTTACAGACGATGAAGCCGTTTCATGGTGGCGGTGAGATGATCAAGGCAGTGACCAAAGAAGATTTTGTAGCTAATGATCTACCCTGGAAATTTGAAGCCGGCACGCCGAATATGGCTGGAGTGATAGGTCTAGGTGTGGCTATTGATTATCTGCAAGCTATTGGTTGGTCAGCTATTCATGAGCATGAACGAGAATTGACGACGTATGCTCTGGAACAGATGAAGCAGATTGAAAAATTGCATATTGTAGGTCCAATTGACGTTGATAATCGTATTGGAGTTATTGCTTTCACCATTGATAGTGTCCATCCGCATGATATTGCTGCCGAGTTGGACAAACACGGTATTGCCGTCCGCGCTGGGCATCATTGCACTCAGCCATTGCATACGCAGTTGGGGTTGAATGGTAGTACGAGAGCGAGTTTCTACATTTATAATACGAAAGAAGAAGCTGATAGTTTAATTTCAGCGCTGAAAGAAACGATTAGTACATACAGCAATTAAATAACCTGCAGCTAAACCTACATCATTTGCGATCCCGGCATCCCCGGCCCGACAAGCGGAGCGGGGCGGGCAAGCGGGAGAAGCAATCTAGCTTGTAGATTAGATAAACTAGATTGCTTCGCTCAGAGCAGCTCGCAAAAGGTAAAATTTATGAACCCGCACGCCCAACAAATCATCGAACTCTACAAACATCCGCTGAACTTCGGCAAAGATGAGACAGCCGATATTATTAAAATTGGGATGAATCTGTCGTGTGGTGACCATGTTTCGATGTATATAAAACTTAAAGCCGATAGCCCAAAGCTTAAAATTATTGAGAAGATAATGTTTGAAGGCACTGGATGCTCGGTTAGTGTGGCGTCAGCGTCTCTGTTAACGGAAATGTTGAAAGACAAAACCTTGGATGAGGTTTTGTCTTGGGGTACGAAGGAGATAGAGGAAATATTAGGAGTAGAGATGGGGCCAAGTCGGTTGAAGTGTGCTTTGTTGCCATTGGATACTATTCAGGAAGGGATCAAGGAAAGTCACCTTTCGGCAAGATCAGGGCAAGAAGACAAGTAAAAAGTTAAGACTAAAAAATAATACAGAAGAAACAAAAGTTTTGGATTTTAAGTTATTTTTTTTGCTTTCGCCAAATGAAGCACATTGATGAAAAGCGCGCATCTCTGGATATACACGTTGGCTGATTCGCCTTTATCGACATTAAGATTATAACTTGAACGAGAGATTCTTAGAGACTATATCTATCTTGATAAACGGTGTATAATTCTGGTATGCAAAAGATACCTCTTTTGGCTGCTGTATCCATACTATCTGCTGTCGCCTTTGTGGCGTATTCTTTAGTGGTTCAGGCCACGGTCACCTTTGATGAGGTGCGACATGTACCCATGCCAAAGACAATCAATTATTTAAACAGAGGACTGATTCGGGAATTGATGTCTTTAAACAACGAACTTCATAAGACAAATGATGAGGCGGAAAAAATATATCAAAAATTGAAAGAGACAGCGGCTAGAAGAAAACAAATTATAGAGACACATTTGAGCCGCCAACCCTGGAATTTTTTTAACCTAGTCATGGCTGAGGAGGAACGGAGACGCTTGCCCGCCTCTCTAGCCACAGACTTGGAAACAAGAATAAAAGTCCGCGGTACTATTCAGAAACACCACCGAGATATCATAGGTGCTCCCGAGGCGGACGATTATTACACTCTCGAGGGAGAGGATGGTGTAATATATGACTTGCGTTTCGCAAACCCACTCTCATTTTTTGGCGGCTCTCAAAAAGTTAGTTTACAGGCTTGGAAGTTTAATCAGAATTTGTATATAGAAAATGAGAAGGACATTGAAGCAATCAGTAATCCGACCGTCCGTGTAAATGGTGCGCAAAAGACCGCCATCGTCCTATTCAATTATCGCGATGATGTGTCTCAGCCGACAACAATTGATTTTATGCGCAGTCAAGTCTTTACGGCGAGCAGGAGTGTTAATACTTTGCTCCAAGAAACGACTTACGGTCAGATTAGTTTGGTCGGTCGTGATAGGCCAGACGGGGACGTCTATGGTTGGATCACAATTGACCGAGATAATGACTTGACTGTTTGTAATGATCTAGCTGGCTTGACGGATCAGGTCAAACAGCAGGCATCGAGTGAAAATATTAATCTATCGGGTTACGATCATATTGTGTTTTTTTCTGCGCAGATGGCGGGATGCCCCGCAATGGGCGGGTCTTATTCTAGCGGACAGGATTGGTCAATCGTCAACGGTAGAACGGGAGTTCTTTATACTGCCCATGAGATGGGTCATTGGTTGGGGGCAAATCATGCGGATGCCATTGAATGCTATAGTGCTGGTCAAAAAGTATCGCTCAGCGAATCCTGTCAGATCCGATATTATGCTGACCCGGTTGATATGATGGCATTGTCGGAACGTCAAATGACCGCTTATCATAAAGGTCAGATAGGGGTCATCGACACGAATTCTCTTGTTACTATCCCCGCATCATCTCAAAGTGCATATTATAATTTGGGGCCTCTTGAATTTTCTAACAGTCAACCGAAAATGTTACGTATTCCTCGGCTCTATGAACAATTTCCGGGAGTCCCAAGCCAATATTTGTATATCTCGTATCGACAGTCAAGTGGCGTATTTGATAATTTCGCGAGTAATAATCCAATTTTGGCAGGAGTGTCTCTTCATTTAGCTCCCGATATCTTTCCGTCAGTTTTTTATCGAAGTTTGTTAGTAGATGCCCGCCCCAACAATGGTTTAGGAAGTGATTTTCAGAATAGTGTACTAGGTGTGAATGAAACGTTTTCGGACCCATTGACGGGTATTTCGCTCTCGACAATAAGTACGTCAACCTCAGAAGCAATTGTCAGAGTGGATTTTTCTTGCGTCCACACCGTTCCTACAGCCAGGATAGTGCTAGATGAAAATATTGATTTATTGGCCGTCAAACCCGGCCAGAGCACAAATTATACTTTGCAGTTTTCAAATAATGATAACGGGTCTTGTGGCTCATCCTTATTTAACGTTAGCACCATTCCTCCGGATGATTCTTGGTTCTATACGCCGTCATCATGGTTACAAGGTGTTGATCCCGTATCTGTTCAGGACATTAGATTCAGTATTGATATTCCTACGGATGCGGTTAATGGCGTATACTCAGTGAGTCATGAGATTGAAAATGTAACAGCACCAAATTTTTCGAGGTCTATGAGTTCGGTTGTCTTTGTAGATGGGCAAGCCCCAGATGTAACTATTCTGAACCCCAAATTCAGCGAAGGAGGTCGGACAGTTATCACGAATCCAGGGATTATTCCTATTCATGTTGAGTCATACGATACCACCACATATGTACAAGAAATTATCATAAACATTAACGGTCAATTACTGCATAGCTGTCAGAATTCTTCATGTCTCTATAGTTGGGACGCAACGCCGCTCACGAACGGCCTCTACACACTTGAGGTTAAAGCTCTTGATGCAGCTAGTAATATGAAGTCTAAAACCTATATTTTCGATATTCGACGTTCAAGCGGCGGTAAAAATCCCGGCGGAGTTGCTAACCCTTGATCTCTAAGGAATCAACTTTTTTGGCCAGTTGTTTTTTCTCAACCAAGGTTGATAGTCTTGAGGAGCTTTGCGTATGAAAATTAACTAGAAAGATCTTAATTTTTTCTATCGACGGAAGCTGTGGGATATTGATTAAAAAATATCTAAGTGTCTGAATGTTACTTATTAGATGAAAAGAGAAATTGAAAAGATAATTGATACTAAGTTTGAATCGTAGATTAAAATGCGCCTTATTGCCGCTGGGTACTATTCAGGAATGAATCAGGGAAAGTCAAAAGTAAAAAAAACTGAAAAAAGGAAAAGTTTTTAGGTTTTAAGCTATAGTTTTACCTTTTGACTTTTAGTTTCGCCAGTCGCGAAGTGACGCAGCGATCGCCTCATGTACCTCCGTCATATGCACGCCAGCAGCTTCGCGTTTATCAGAGTTCAAGACACAGCTAGAACGAGGTGCCTTGGCGGCTGTTTGCATGAATTCTGCTTCAGATGCAAAGAATTGATAATCTTTTTTTACCACGTTTGACGTGGCGGATTTTTTTATCATCTCGATAGCTTCACGAGTATTGATAAATCCTGGATTGGTCATGTTGTAGATTCCGAAAGGAATCTTCTTTTCAAAACATTGATAGCAGGCGCGAGCAAATTCATCTATTTGAGACAGCGAGTTATCGACATCAAGTAATTTTTCATAGGTCATCCATTTGTTGAGAATATTTCGTTTGTCAGCCAGGTTATTGAACGGCACCCGCAGGCGCCAGAGATAACAGTTGTCAGCTTCGACTAGAATCTCCTCAGCCAGAGCTTTGGTACCGGAGTAGAAGCTACAGTTATTATGTCGGAAGTCAAAATTTGGTTCATCGGTTTCTTTCCAGCCTTTGTCGTCGGGACTGTTGCCTTCGTAAATGCAGCCAGATGAAACATGACCCCACGGCAATTGAAGTTCATTACAGACTTGCATGATTTTTCCCGGAAAAACTACATTACCATCGATAGTCTCGGTTTTATGTAGTTCACAGGCATCGACATTTGGTTTGCCAGTATAGCCGGCGCAATTAACCAGAAAATCAGGTTTAAGTTCGGTAATAATTTGTTTCAAGATTTCCGGTTGAGTATAGTCACGCTCGGAGCGAGGAATATTCTTGAAGGTAATATTATTTTCTTGGAAGAATTTTTTGAAGGCTTGGCCGACGTAGCCACTGCCGCCGAGAAGTAGAATCATGGTATAAAGTTAATTATGTTACGTTTGCGAGAAGTCAGACGACGAAGCAATCTAGTTTGTTCGTGGCACCTAACTACCGACTGAAACTATCAGCCGTAATCTCAGGCAACCCAGCCATGATAGCATATTTTCGTATCAAACGTTGAGCTGAGCGTTGGCTCAGAGCTTTTACTTTTTTCCGTTGTGTCTGGGCGCGATCATGAGCTAGCCACAAAGCTTCAACCTCATCATGACGAAGCCGAAGATAATGTTGGCCTACCCTTTTTACAGCTGTAGAAACTGTGGTCAAATTTTGTCGTGTCATAGATACCAATTCATGGACCTTACACCTGGCCTCATAGAGATACAATAGTAGGAGTTCATCACGCAATCGCGTCAATAAGCTATCTTTTTTATACAAGCGGAATGTCTGCAAGATTTTATTAAATTGCGATGACGTTATTTTACTTCTCGGGACTGAGATGTGTTTGGTCAATTTTGGCCTTGCCCGCACCCCAGTCTTTATCTGATGAAGCTGTAAATACCGTAGCCAATTACGCAAGGCGATGAAATGATAATTAATTGTATTGGCCGATAATTTCTTGCCTCCAAAGGTTTGGTGCTGCAACCAGCGATGGTAAGATTCAAGTTTAGTATCAGTCAATTGCGCTAGAGAAAGTGCACCGTAGAACTGTTGCCAGCGTCGTAAGTACAACTCGTAATTGCGAACCGTTTCTGGCTTACGTTTACGTATGTACTGCCAGTGCTCTAGGAAGCTGTTGATCAATTGGTTGGTAGTATAGGCCATGACTTTAATTTTATGACACAAGTATGAAATAATCAAATAAAACAATAAGAACATTAAATCAAAAACTGTCTAACAAGCCCATTGAAGCCGTTTTGGTTTTAATTATTTAGTACGGTTAAAAATTAATTAGTGAGTATTTTGGCTTATTCGAAAGCAACACTCTAATTTGACAGCCAGGCCATTTAGGAGTAACTTGGTTTTATTATTGTTCTTAGTTTTAGCATTGAGAAACATTGAGAGCCAAATCTCTGAGGATGTTACGGTGTGGTCGAGTCGCCCAGTTGTATCGGGTTTCGTCGATTAGATACCGACGAAAGTACTACCCCCAAGCCGGCATGTGGGATTGGATGATTCGATTCACGTTCAGCTAACGTGAGCAAAATTTTCCAGGATCCCGCCGCCGCCGGTATGCCGAAACCATCTTTTTGAGATCTTACCTCTCAATGTGCCCCCTGGCTCTTGTCGTTGCCATCACGGAACGTTTGAGCCGGGGGGTTCTTTTTTATCCCGTAAAACTTGACAAAACAACTGGTATTTAGTAGTATCCAGTCATTAATAACCTGACTTGTACTGGGTTAACCGCTAGTCCAGCGGTGTACTCGGTCAAGCCATAAAGAAAATACGATGTTACCAAAGAAAAAAAAGGACAGTATCATTGAGAAGTTCAAAACTCACAAAAGTGATACTGGTTCGCCAGAAGTGCAGATTGCTATTCTGACGGAAGAAATCAAAGAATTAACCAAGCATCTCAAGACTCACAAGAAAGATTTTTCTTCACGTCGCGGTTTGCTACGCAAAGTCTCTCAGCGCCGACGTTTGTTACGATATTTGGAGAGAGAAAATGAGAAGAGTTTTGATAAACTGGTCAAAGGCCTGAAGTTAAATATTAGTAAACGAGAGCGGAATCTCGATATGATGCCGGATCTCGAAGAGCCTGTCGATGCCAGTGAAAAGACTAATGAAACTGCCTAATACAAATCCCGCTGGCCTCAGTCAAACTGAGGCAGTGGGGTTTTCTTTATCTATGATAAAACACAAAGAGCAACGCGTCGGAGTTTTCGTCGATGTACAAAATTTATACTATTCGGCCAAGAATTTGTTTCAGGCCAAAGTGAATTTTGGTAAATTACTGGAAGAAGCTGTAGCCGGTCGTAGACTGGTACGGGCCATGGCCTACGTAGTCAAAGGTCCGCAATCAGTTGATGATAATTTTTTCCAAGCTCTCGATAAAATGGGCTATGAAATAAAATCCAAGGAGTTGCAGGTATATGCCGGCGGTAATAAAAAGGGTGATTGGGATGTCGGATTAGTTATCGATGCTATCCGTATGGCACACAATCTAGATGTCGTTGTCCTAGCTTCTGGTGACGGTGATTTTGCACCAGCAGTAGAATATCTGCAGAATAATGGAGTCATGGTAGAAGGGGCGGCCTTCGGAGAAACTAGCTCATCCAAGTTGATTGATCGTTTGGATTCATTTACAGATTTGTCGGCTAATAAGAGGAAGTTTTTAATTAAATACTAGTAATTAGTAACTAGGAATTAGTAATTAGTAATTCGTAATTAGGGTTTTTGATATCCCTCTCTAGTTACTGATTACTAATTACAAATCCCTGACCAATAGACACGTAGGCCCTTTAACCACGTCGAACGTGGCACGAGAGTCTAAAGCCTGTTGGTCAGCCGAAGGTCACCCGAAGCGTTAGCGAAGGGTGATCGCTAAAGAAAGGAAAAGACCAATGTCTAAAGAAATTAAGCAATTTACTATCGAGATAGCTGGCAAACAGCTGATTGTCGAAGTAGGTAGATTAGCACCCCAGGCCCACGCTGCCTGTACGGTGCGCTATGGCGATACGGTAGTGTTGGCTACAGTCGTTACCGCGGCCGAACCACGCGAAGGTATTGATTACTTTCCGTTAATGGTTGATTTTGAAGAGCGACTCTATGCCGCCGGCAAGATTAAAGGTTCCCGATTTATCAAACGTGAAGGTCGTGCTTCCGATGAAGCCGTACTGACCGCCAGATTGATCGATCGCAGCATCAGACCATTATTCAAAGAATCAATTCGACGTGATGTACAGGTGGTGATCACCGTTTTGTCCGTAGACAATGTCAATGACGCCGACATCCCGGCCATGACAGCCGCTTCAATCGCGCTGGCTATCTCTCCGATACCGTGGAGCGGTCCATTAGCTGGAGTACGTGTCGGTCGTATTAATGGTGAGTGGGTTTTGAATGGCAGCTACGAAGCGCGTGAGAAATCAGATTTTGATTTAGTTGTCTCCGGTACTGAGCAGGGAGTAATTATGATCGAAGCTGGTGGGCAACAGGTGCCTGAGGATGTATTTATCGGCGCCATTGAGTTTGCACACAAGCATTTGAAGCAACAGATTGCCTTTATCAATGATATTGTCAGTCAGATTGGGCAGAAAAAAAATGAAGAAACAGTTGATGCTGAAGCGCAAGCCATTGAACTATTGATCAAAGGCAAAGTAGATACTTTTCTGGCCAGTAAAGATTTACAGAAACTGTTTCATCCCGAGAAGCAAGCTATGAAAATTGCCATCGCAGAAGCTAAACATGAACTAGAAGGTATTTTGAAAGCTGATAATGAAGTTTCTAAGGATGCCCGAGCTATCGGTCTGAACTTATTTGATCAGGCTTTGGAATTAGCTTCGAAACGTTTAGTCTTGGAGCACAATCGCCGCGTCGATGGCCGCGCACTGGATGAGATTCGTTCGCTGGCGGCTGAAGTTGCCATCTTGCCACGCACCCACGGCTCCGGTTTGTTTAATCGAGGCGAGACGCAGGTTTTATCTATCGTGACTTTGGGAGCGCCCGGAGATGAGCAGACACTCGATACTATGGAAGAATCTGGCAAGAAGCGCTACATGCATCATTACAATTTCCCGGGCTTTGCCACTGGCGAGGTCAAACCGATTCGCATGCCTTCTCGGAGAGAGATCGGTCACGGAGCTCTGGCCGAGAAAGCTTTGGAGCCGGTCTTACCAACCAAGGAAGCCTTTCCTTACACCATCCGTGTAGTGTCTGAAGTTCTGGCTTCTAATGGTTCTTCGTCTCAGGCTTCCGTCTGCGGTTCAACCTTAGCCTTGATGGACGCTGGAGTGCCGATAGCCGCACCGGTCTCCGGTATTGCTATGGGTTTGATTACTCATCCGGATAATCATGAAGATTACCGTATCTTGACTGATATCCAAGGATTAGAAGATCACTCCGGTGATATGGATTTCAAAGTGGCTGGTACGCCAAACGGTATTACGGCTATTCAGTTGGATATTAAGTTGGGATTTATTACTCTGCAGGTGGTGCGCGAAACGATTCAGAAGGCACGCGAGGCACGTATGAAAGTTTTGGCTGTCATGCAGGCGGCTATTGCCTCGCCTCGGGCGGAGTTATCGCAATACGCTCCTCGAATCATCTCTCTACGCATTGATCCGGAAAAGATTAGAGATGTTATCGGTTCTGGCGGTAAGATTATTAACGAAATTATAGATACTTGCGGTGTGCAGATTGACATCGAAGATGACGGTCTGGTTATGATTACTTCTACCAGCGCTGAAGGCGGCGAACAAGCCCGTCAGTGGGTTGTTGACCTGACACGTGAAGTTGAAATCGGCGAAGTAGTCGAAGGTCAAGTGGTCAAAATTGTGGCGGATAAAATGAACGGTTCTGAGATTGGAGCTATTGTCGAGTTTGGTCGTGGACGAGATGGTATGGTACATATTTCGGAGTTACGTTATGAACGCGTACCCAATGTCAGTGATATTCTCAAAGTCGGCGAAACTGTCAAAGTTAAAGTTGTCGATATAGATAAAGAAAAGAATCGTATCTCGCTATCACTCAAAGCTTTATTGCCACGCCCGGAAGGAATGAGCGATGACCAAGGATTTGGCAACGGTCATGGTAATGGTCGACCGCCACGTTCTGGTAACGGTTTTCCTCCACGTCGTCGCTTTAATAATCACTAAAGCTTATGAAATTAACGTATGACCGTGTCGTAGCCACGGCGGTCGTACTAGCGTTTATCGTTATAGTCACTTGGTTGTTTGTCAGACAGCCAAGTGATTTTTTGGCTATGGATTATTTGCCGGCAGAAACAGAAATCGTTGTCAGTATGACGGTTGACCCGACCATCACCGGCCAGCCGGATGTATTAGCTTCTGTGCGTCAACAGTTGAATAGTCAGATATCAGCTTGGGTCACAGTATTGGGGAAAGATATTGATAAAATTTATTGGGCTTATGACTCAGCTGGTCGTGAATATGTCATTATTCAAGTTTCTGCAAACCTGTCTCGGAAGGAAAAATTGAAATTAGATACAGTTGTCTGGCCGGAGTTACCAGTTACACATAATCAACCAGTGATCACACAGCTTGATCCTCGATGGTTATTATTGAGTTCACATAATTACGAAAAACCGGAGCAGTCATTATCAGATTATGCCAAATTGATCGATGAATCTGGAGTTAGTATCTATTTGAAAAAAGCAGAGAGTCTATCGTATCTTTCAGATACAAATATTGATCAGTCAATTATCAAAAATATAACTTCTTTAAACTATCCAGTAGAAATAAATTGGCAACGCTCAGAAGAAATGACTCGGCTGACGGTTCTTGAGACCAAGAAATCAGAATATCTAGCTACTATGTCAGCTAAACCGTTGGCCGGCGCTGATATCTATCTGCTCACGACGCCAGAAATGATTTCTTGGTTGCAATCATGGGCACCTATGGAAGAATTTTGGCAGAGAACTTTGCCTTTGGACTACACGGTTAGCTTAGATGATATCGGCAAAGTGCAAAATCAGCTTGAGCTGGTTGTTGCTAATGATAGATGGCGATTGGCTGGCAATGACAGCGACATACGACAGCTGGTATCTTCATTATCTTTTGGCTTTGGTTGGAAACAAAAGGTTGGCAAGCTTCCCGATGGCAGTCCCTATCGTGAAATTATTCGTAATAGTTTGGCGGCAACCAGTAGTCAATGGAAGGGGAGACCTTTGGATCACTGGATTGGTCAAGAAAGGGATCTGTACTACCTAACAGGTACCAGTACACCGTCCTATATTACCAATTCATTAGATATTCTCGCTTTTGATGCCGAATCGGCGCCTGACTTTGCTTTAGTCACGGTCTGTGCCGATAGTCAGGTGTCCAACGGAGGCGTAATTTGGTTAAAAAATGGTTTGACCTCAGGTTTTTGGTCTGGTGAAACCGAGAAAATTAAGGAATTAGCCATGGTTGAGGTTCAGCAGGGTGAGTCAAGGGGATTTTCTCTGTGTTTTCGCTAAGTTTAGGCCAAAAAGTATAAGGTGTGGATAAAGTATATTAATTGTGGATAAGTTGTTGAATCGTATCAACCTGAAAAGGTTAATTTTTTGTTGTCTAATATATTTTTTTGCAAATAACTGCTTATTTTAGCCATAAAATAGTATTGATCGTTTGTCAATTTTATGCTATAATGGATTGGTAAAGCTTTATAGAGGGGCTTTACAAACGATCTTTTATAAATAATCATCACTATTCTACTATCGAGTTCTTCCAATGGGCTCACATCGTGAAACAAAAATCAAAAATATAAAAAGGTTTAGCCTCCGCCAAGGGAGCTAACACCATAGAATGGTATGATTGAAGTCGCAGACGAGATTGGACGTCCGCATATTGTCTCTTGGTAGAGATAACATTCATAGGCATAACGCCAAAGAATTCCGCCAGGGGAGAAAGGCCAACGTTTCCGTTAGGCTCAATAATAAAATTATTAATGGAGTCACGGGTTGGCCTTTAATCATGGAAAAAATGCTATTTTACGGTTTTATTTTGGGGATTATAATGGTGGACAGGCCCAAAACTTTGCGCTATACTGCCGTTATCTTTGAATTATCTATTTGCTATGACAACATTTGATTCTGGCTTTCTGGCCGAGCAAAAAAACCTATTAGAACAGCGTCAGACGGAACTTTTGAAGGAATTGAATATCGACGCAGTACCACGTCCGAATACCTCCGGAGATTTTGAGGCACGCTTCCCAGATTATGGTGATAAGGATGACGATAGTGCGGCTGAAGTGGCAACTTTTCAAAATAATCTCTCACTAGAAAAAGAGTTAGAGGTTTCACTTTTTAACGTCAAGAAGGCCTTGCGTAAAATAGAGGAAGGGAATTATGGTTTATGTGAGAAATGCAGTCAGCCGATTGAAATAGATCGTCTCAAAGCTTTTCCTTCAGCTACCTCATGCATGGATTGCAAGCGAAAAGGTCTGTAGTTTTTTACAGTGCATTAATCTTAACTGTTGATCGCGTTTTGAAAATTTATTTTTGGCAAAACCGTTCTGACTACCAGAATGGTTTTTTTGTTGCTACTCTAAATCCTGCAGCAGCTTTTTCACTGGCGATACCGCAGTTAGTCTGGTGGCCGTTGGCGCTTTTGATAATTTTTTATTGTCTGTATCAAGTCTTTCGGCAATTAGAGCAAAAACAAAACTACTGGCCGTGGATTTTGATTATCCTAGGAGCCAGTAGTAATATGTTTGATCGAATAATGTATGGCGGAGTGCTTGATTATATCAATCTAGGTTGGTGGCCGGTATTTAATTTAAGCGACAGCATGATTGTGCTGGCAGTTGGCTGGTTACTTATCGGCCCACTATTAGATCACGTCCGTAGTAGCCGTAAACCACTGTAAGTGTTGCGGGTGTATCGTAAATACCTGTTCGAAGTTAAACCCGGCGCGGGCAAAACTAGCTTCAGTGGTGAAAGCTTTTTTCGTTTGTCCTTGAACCATATAGACAGTTGCGCTTCCTGGCTCTTTAACCAAGGCAGTCTGGTAATAACCGGATAAATCAGAATCATTGACGCGCGCAACCTCCGTCCAGTCGAAGCTATAAGCATTAAAAACAAGCTCATTTGGTATTGACAATTTTAGGCGACGTTCCGGTTCGACCATATAGACTGTAGGGTTATCGTTGGTACGAACCAAACGAATCAAAGGATAACTTTGTAATTCTGCCCGTGAAATGGTCTCTATCTGGTTCCAACGTAAGCCATAGTCGATAAAAGCTTTTTCGTTCATAACGGCCAAACGGCGGGTAATATTAAACTTAGCATCTTTAATCAGAATGTAGACGGTCGGATTATTCTCCGATTTAACTACGCGCTTTTGACTATAATCAATGCCGCCATTAACTGTTACGTCTACGGGCTTACTTGTACCAGCAGCACGCGTCGCAAACGTTACGTTGCTTACTTTTAAATTACGTCCCAAAACATCTCGCACGCTAATACCGGCACGGTAGGTTGTATTAGGTTGTAATTTATCAAAATATAATTGATTATTAGTGTCACGGAAACCAGTGGTCTTCTTGGTCTGAGCTTTACCACGATTTTTTTCTACCGGCGTCAAAGTAATGCTGACCGCACTGGAACGATTAGTTTGAACTTTTATAGTCATGTCAGTACTACCGACCAAATTTTCATCAATCGTCAGAGGTCGGATTTGATTGATGTTCAAGTTTTCACGATCAGGTAAATCAGTGTCAACGGTGCGGAATGATTCGACAACATACTTATGGATTCGTTTGTCGGCCGCCTCAGCGCTAACTTGATAATAATAACGAGTACCAGGCTTTAGGTTTTTTAGAACCACTTCATGCAACTTACCCTTTGGTGTAGAGGCACGGCTTGATAATTTTTCTTGTGTCGTTCCATAGCGAAGAGTTCCTTTGCTGTCTATATTGGATGTCAGCCAACGGATGACAGCTGTCTTGCCGGTATATTCTGCAACAGTGACATTAGTTATTTCCGGAATAACATAATTGACGGTCTTGGAAGTCTTGAAACTGCGAACGAATGAGACAGCTTTTTCGCTACCGCGGCTAACTTCAATTTGAAAATAATAAGTGGTGTCGCCCTTCAAACCGGTCAGCTGTGAATTAAACGTAGTTTGCTGAACACCGCTGACCGTAACTTTCTGACCAAGTTTTTTACTGTCAGTACCATACACTATAGCAGCATAGGCTGGCAGATTGGTTGTCCATTTAATATCAATGCCGATACTCTTGGTTTCAGCCGGCAGAGCGGAGATTTCTAGAGATTTGATAGTCAGCGATTCAGCTTTGGCTGTAGCTGCAAAAAGCACTGAAGTCATCAGCGTGCAGACGAGAAAATAGGTCAAAAATTTAGGTATGGTCATATATTTATATAATATTATATAATACAATCTATAATATGATTTGTCAATAGACAAGTATCAATGATAAGTGATATTTGGCTAATATTAGATAAATATTGATAAAATCCGTGTTTTCTGTTAAGGTATAGGCATAATTTAAAGGCTACCTAGTCGTAAATGACGACTCGGTGGCTAGGATCTGACAGGGAGTCCTTAATAACTGCTGCGGGCAACCGGTTGCCGAGCAATAAGGGCTTTTTATGATGTCAAAAATATATACCATCAGCTGTCTGGGCTTGGACTGTCAGTTGATTACGGTTGAGGCAGATATCTCACGTCAGAGACCTAATACTACCATTGTTGGTTTAGCCGATACAGCCGTCCAAGAATCACGCGAGCGGGTACGTTCAGCCTGTGAGAATAGTGGCTTGCCATTTCCTCGGACGCGCGTAATCGTCAACCTGGCACCTGCAGACGTACGCAAAGAAGGCACGGCTTTTGATTTGCCGATTGCCGTCAGTATTTTACAGCAGAAGAAATTATTACCCATACCTGTCGAAGAAGCGGCCATCTACATCGGAGAGTTGGCTTTAAATGGTGAATTGCGTCCGGTACGCAATGTCCTGACTATGACAGCTTTTGCTCAAGCCAAAGGCATACAACGTATATATATTCCAAAAGCTAATGCCATCGAAGCTGGTCTGATACCGGAGATAGAAATTATTCCCATTCATAATTTACGGCAATTGGTAGAGCATCATAGTGGCGCAGAAGTTATTGCTCCGTATCAACGTTTACCAATGGATAGTTTTGAGTCTATCGGCGATGCTCAGCCATTACAATTTTCAGATATTCGTGGCCAGGAGCAAGCTAAGCGAGTTTTAGAAATTGCAGCTGCTGGTGGACATAATGTTTTCTTCTCCGGACCACCAGGATCAGGTAAAACACTGCTAGCTCGTAGTTTTCACTCGATCCTGCCGCCGCTCAACCTACAGGAATCTCTCGATGTCAGTAAAATTTATAGTTGCGCCGGCTTATTACCGACCGATCAACCACTCATTCGTCAGCGGCCATTTCGTTCACCTCATCACTCAGCTTCATTGGTTTCCTTAGTCGGTGGTGGCTCATGGCCGCGACCAGGGGAGATTACACTGGCGCATCGTGGTGTATTATTTCTCGATGAACTGGCTGAATTTCCACGTCACGTGCTTGATGCTTTGCGTCAGCCACTGGAAGAACGCTTAGTAACTATCTCGCGCGCGCAGGCTGTCATCCGATTTCCGGCTGATTTTATGTTTATAGCTGCTGCCAATCCCTGTCCTTGTGGTTACTACGGCTATGAGCAGTGGCATCCGTGCGTTTGTCGTCCATCGCAGTTATTACAATATCAACGACGCATTTCTGGACCACTGTTAGACCGCATCGATATGTATCTAGAGGTAGTACCTGTAGAACAGAAAATTTTGCTCGAGCCAGATCGTCAACCGTCTGACATTACGGCGGTACGGCAGCGTATCATAGCAGCGCGCCAGCAACAGAAAGCTCGTTATCAATCTTTTGGTTTTCAGACCAATGCCGAGATTTCACTGAGAGCCTTGAATAAAAGCTGTCATATTTCTCTTGCTTGTCGGCAGATACTTGATCAAGCATCTGAACGACTGCGACTGTCATCGCGAGCTACTCATAAAGTGATTAAAGTAGCTCGCACTATCGCTGATTTGGCCTTAATTTCTGAAATTCAACCAGAACATATTTTGGAGGCTCTGCAATATCGAAAATCAGCCAATCCTTGACATTCTGCCAGTTTATGATACCAAGAAAGTAGGAGTTCTTTATCAGAGATATTCTCCTCAGCACTATGGAAATAGATGTTTCTATGGTCCTGAGGAGA
>CAYHYG010000004.1:0-11144 GCA_964360835.1 uncultured Gammaproteobacteria bacterium | reverse complement strand
TGCACATCGCGTATGACGCGAAAAGTCTTGTTGGGCTGTCGAACCCATCGTATCCTTCCAAGGCTTTGAACTAACGAAACACCTATGTTTCGTATCCTTGAAGCCGGCTTCACGCTGGCAATCACTCTAGCAGTCCTCCATTATTTCGCTCCCCAGGTTTTTGACCTCACGGTCAGCATAGTAGTTGACGTATTGACGCTGTTGCAGCAACTCGTTCACACCGCTGTCAACAGCGCCACCAATACCAACACTATCACCGCGCTTTGATGCGCGGGAGAACCCTAGATGACCGCCACGTTCACTCGTGGCGGTCTTTCCTTATGATATAATAAGCCGATGAGACTGCCATTTATAAGTAGATATGTCGACAAAAAACATGCCGCCGACCTGACGCGAGATTTGGCGGTGATAGTTCTCAGTATCTTGGTAGCTGTCATTCTCGTCGAGACAGGAACAGTTCATAAGTTTCTAAATTTCTTCGGTCCGTGGCATTATCTGGGAAGTTTCATTGCTGGATTTTTTTTCACTTCGATGTTCACCACTGCTCCAGCTATAGCTGTGCTATCAGACTTGACCTATCAATATAATATTTGGGCAGTGGCTTTCTGGGGAGCGGTAGGCTCTGTCATCGGTGATTCAATTATCTATCGGTTTCTCAAGGATGACTTGACTGATGATTTCCTTTATTTATTTAATTTAGCTTCACACAAACGCTGGCGGCATATTTTTAGATCAAAATTGTTTAAATGGCTACCGCCGTTATTGGGAGCATTGGTGATTGCTTCACCTTTGCCTGATGAGCTAGGTATGATGATCCTAGGGTTATCCAAAGTAAATAAGCGTTGGTTTGGTTTGATCTCCTTTATTTTTAGTTTTCTCGGAATTCTTTTTATCGGCTGGATATCGCGTTCTCTATAAAAACAATCCCAGCGAAATCGCCAGGATTGTTTTTATAGTGGGCTCTATGACTGATTGTTAGGGATGGCTGACATTGACCCAAGCAGAACCGTTCCAGTGCCAGATATTTCCCATGATGTCTAAGAAGCTTTCTTTCTCAAACTGTACGACAGCGCTAGTGGTGGTCGGAATATTCATATTGCTATTGATCCAGGCGCCTCCTTCGGTCTGACTCCAGACTTGTCCATTGGTTTTCAGCGCGTAGACAGTTGAAGTTGCTTGCATATCAGCGTCAATGAACGCTATAACACCGGCGCCACTAATGCCGCGAGAACCCTGTGGTCCGGTCGGTCCGACTGGTCCTTGAGGTCCAGCAGGTCCTTGGGTACCCGTACCGCCACCTGTACCGGTGTGCGTGTGGGCATTAAATTGTGTTTGTAAATTATTTATGGCTGTCCAGAGCGCTTGGAAGGGCTGCCCATTAGAACTCTTGTTACTTTTGGCGCTAGCTAGACCGACTGAGGTGACCAGAGCTAAGGTCACGATGCCGGCGATTACTACCTTTGAATTCATATTGCTTATTTATAATAATTATGGTCTTGTATAAACTCGACCTATGGGTTATAAATAACCCAATCGCTATATGAGACGCATTAAACCAATTATTCTTACCCTTTCCTTTCTCCTTGTTGTTGGAGTGGCTTTGTGGTATGCCTTTGGCGCAAATTTGAATAATAAACCATTACCACCGGCACAGGATTATCAGAATTTTGCCACCACCTCTAAGCCAGACAATATCGAAGAGCAGCCGATAGATACCCCTGTTGTCCCAGAGATACCAGAGCCGCCGGTCGTGACTCCTAAGCCTCCCGTAGAGCAATCATCGTCAATTAATTTATCCGTTCCTTTTGCCTCTCAGGCGCCATTCGGTGATTGGTCTATGCCGTACAAAGAAGCCTGCGAGGAGGCCAGTATTATTATGGTGGATTATTATGTACGCGGAGCAACGCTTAGCAAGCAACAAATGAAAGATGATATTGATACCCAAGTCGCTTGGCAGGAAAAAACTTGGGGAGGGCATTATGATATTTCTATTAGCCAACTAAAAACTCTGGGCCAGCAATTTTATCCCGAGTACTCATTTGAAATCATTTCAAGTCTGACAGCCGAGAAGATTCGTCAGCAATTAAGATTGGGACGTCCGGTGATCGTACCGGCCGCCGGCAGAGAACTCTATAATCCGAATTTCAAAGATCCCGGACCACTGTACCATATGTTGGTAATTAAGGGTTTTACCTCTGACAATAAATTTATTACTAATGACCCGGGTACACGCAATGGTGCTGACTATATCTATACCGAAAGAACTTTGATGAATGCCATCCGCGACTGGGACGGTAGCGCGCCTGAAGGTGAGAAGGTTGGGTTGGTGATGTATAGATAGTTATGTGAAATAATTCTCTCTATCATGCTAATATCCAAAAGTTCGCGCCACTCAAAAATCACCGGGAATTTCTCCGAGAATTTAATTTTGTACTGGCTTTCAAAACATGGCTTTGAGTGTGCTAACGTAGATCACATCGGATTAGATATTATTGCAAAAAACCCACACACTAACGAGCTCATGGGTATATCGGTAAAGGGAAGGAGTAGAAATACCGGCACGGAAAGCACACATCTTAGCATCAAAAACGACAATTTTGATAAATTAAAGAAAGCTTGCGTTGCGTTTAATTGTGTGCCCTACTTTGCAATTGTCATCGATGCTGGAGATAAAATATATTGTTTTATTCTTTCGATGCAAAAATTACTCGAGATCTTTCCTAGTAAAGGGAAGACGTGTGCCTGGAAAATGACTAATAAATATTTAGATAAATATTATAGTGATCCAGAAATAGTGATTTTTCAGTTTAGTCATAAAACTCATAATTGGTGGCATAATTAATAGACAATTACATCACCTAATTACGGATACGAGGCGTCGCTTCGATAATTAAATATAATTAATAAATCTATGTCATTAGTACAATGTTTAGAATGTAAAAAAGAGGTTTCAGATAAAGCGACCGTCTGCCCTCACTGTGGCAACCCAACAATACCACAAGTTTCTCAGCCAATAGTACAAGCTGAGACTAAGATTACATCTGTGGAATATACGAGTAAAAAAATAAAGAGAGACATTGCGATTGCTGTGTCTATACTAATTCTAGGCTTGATTCTAATCATAGCTGGAATGGCTAATATAGCGAGCGGAAAATCGAAAGGCGGTCTAATGGCATTTGGAGTCTTTATTTTCTTCGTTGGTATATTCGACGCAATACTTGTAAAAATCAGTCGGTGGTGGCATCACGGATAATTTATCTAATATCACCCACATCGCTGTCTGTTTGGGCTGTTACGTAATTAAACTGCTTGCGGGCAACGTAACCTCAGATATTCGATTCTGATTGAGGAAATAAAAAACAAGGTCACTGACCTTATTTTTTGCAATAATTTAGGAAGCTTTGAGAGCGTCTTTCAATCCTTTGCCAGCTTTGAATTTGGGAATGGTTACCGCCGGAATCTGGATACGTTCAGTTGGATTCTGGGGATTAACACCCATGCGACTGGAACGTTCTTTGGCCGAAAAGGTGCCAAAACCAGTCAGCGTCACTTCTTGTTTGGCCTTGAGAGTGTTAATAACAGTCTCTTCGAAAATATCGAGGACTTGTTCTACTTCTTTCTTGTTGGAGCCGAGCTTGGCCGCAATCTGCTCGCAGAGTTCAGCTTTATTCATAGTAATTGCTTTATCACCGGAAGGTGAGCTAATTATTATATAGTTATAGTAGCGTGAATCGGCTCAAGACGCAAACAGTGCCCAGTTGTAGGGTCAAGCTCTAGGACACAGGCGTTTATTTCGGCTGGACCGTCATCGGGCCAGTCAAAAGAGGTAATGCCGCTCTGTTTGAAGCGATTTATGATGATTTCCGCTTTGACGCCGAGGACCGTATTGAGTCCACCGACCATACCGAGGTCAGAAAGATATCCCGTCTGCCCTGGTAATATTCGTCCATCGGCTGTGGGAACATGAGTATGAGTACCGAGGACGGCAGAAGCTCGACCATCGAGGTAGAGCCCAAAGGCAACTTTCTCACTGGTGGCTTCAGCATGGAAATCAACCAGAAGTAATTTAGGTTTTTCCATGGTTTCATACAGCTCATCAAATTCGTGGAATGGATTACGAATATTCTCTCCTTCCATCTGGAACTGACCTAGCATCGACAGCAGATATAACTCCTGTTCACCCACCGGAATAGTCTGCCAACGATGTGTCACAGGAGTCTGCGGATCATTTGCAGGAAGCGCTAGTACATAGTTTGCTTGGATCGCTTCGCTACTAGGATCATCTTTGGACCAGATATGATTACCACCGGTGAAGATATTGATGCCGGCTGATTTTAATTCTTGCAACGTCCTCTCGGTCACTCCTTTACCATGAGCCAAATTTTCTACGTTGGCAATTACTAAGTCAGGTTTATATTTCTTTTGCCACTGGGGCAAGATAGCAGTCACGGCTCGGCGGCCAATCTTGCCGACGACATCACCGAAAAAAAGGATGCGTATTGGTTTAGCGAGCATATTCAACAATTCTCTTTTCTCTAATTACGGTAACTTTAATTTCGCCAGGATATTTCAATTCATCTTCAATCTTGCTGGCGATATCGCGAGCTAATGTTTTCATCTTGTAATCATCCATAGCTTCCGGGCTGACAAAGACTCTGATCTCACGACCAGCTTGGATGGCGTAGGTTTTCTCTACGCCTTCAAATGAGTTGGCTAAGCCTTCTAATTCTTCGAGACGTTGAATGTAATTCTCATGACTGTCGCGACGCGCTCCTGGTCGAGCACCGGAGATAGCGTCAGCTACCTTACAAATGACACCCTCTAGGGTCTTGGGGCTGTCTTCATGATGGGCGATAGCCAGGTAGGCGACTTCTTCTGGTAAACCAAATTTTTTCATCAAATCATAACCAATTTCAGGGTGTCCACCTTGAATTTCATGGTCTAGAGCTTTACCAATATCATGGAGCAACCCTCCCTTACGACAGACGCCGACGTCAGCTTTGAGCTCCTGCGCTAGCAAAGTTGAAATGTGGCAAACCTCTAGAGCGTGTCGCAACTGATTTTGACCGTAGCTGGTACGATATTTGAGACGACCGAGTATCTGGATCAATTTTGGATCCAGCCCGATAACACCGGCTTCATAGGCGGCCTCTTCACCAGACTTGGTAATATCATTGACCATATCTTTTTTGGCTTGTGCTACCACCTCTTCAATGCGGGCCGGATGAATACGACCGTCGGCCATCAATTTCTCCAGCACGCGTTTGGCTAGATGACGGCGGATAGGATTGAAACCGGAGATCATGATGCTTTCTGGCGTGTCGTCAACCACAATTTCGACACCGGTCAGCTGTTCGATAGTCTTAATATTACGTCCTTCTCGACCAATGATACGTCCTTTCATTTCATCGTTCGGCAGCGGCACGATTAAGGTTGTGCTCTCAGCTGTATGAGTGCTAGCCACACGTTGCATCACCGTAGACAAGATTGTGCGCGCACGATTCTCCAGATCATCTTGTGATTGCACTTCCAATTTACGCATGCGAGCCAGCAGTTCGTCTTGCATACGAGTTTCCACGTTGGTAATCAGGACGGTTTTGGCTTCCTCCTGTTTCAAGCCGGCAATTTTTTCTAGCTTTGCCAGCTGCTCTTCGCGGATTTTTTTAACTTCTTCTTTGGCCTGCTCCATTTTCTCCAGTTGGTCATAGAGCTTTTGCTGCTTACTTTCAAATTCCAAAATCTTGGTGTCAAACATAGTTTCGCGTTTCTGCAAATGATCCTGGAGATCCTGGATTTCTTTGCGGCGTTGACGTTCGTCCTGCTTGGCTTCTTCGATTACTTTTAAAGCCTGATCCTTACTTTCCAGTAGGATTTGCTTTTGTTTATTTTTGGCTTCTTCCAGAAGCTCGTGGGCCCGATGTTCAGCGGAGTTGACGGCGTTTTGACCCAAGAACTTTTTGAGGGCAAAACCAGCCACACCACCAATGACCAAAGCGATAATTGGATACAATAGACTCATAGGCAGATAATTAGATTCTGCCCGAGGCGGAAAGCAAAAAACGCAGACCTTAGAGACTGCTAGGGTGAGAGTTTAGTTGGAGATTACCAGAGATAAAACCGGGGTAATTGATCATAGGACTCAACCGTTAAGCTTTCAGAACCAGCGGACAGATTTATGCTTATATTAGCTAAATTTCTCCTTGACTACAGAGAGGATTTAGCGCCTGCATACTAGCATGGCCTTGACTTGGCTGGCAAGTACCGATTGACAGCTGATGGTATAGTTCGTATAGTCACAGGATTCTATCAGAGGTTTTACTTTCACGGAGGGTGCCATGTCTGAAACGAAAGATAAGCTGAGGGTGGTCCTAGTTCTTTGTCATCATAACTGTCTGTCCATGGTTGATGTCGCTACAGTTACTAACTGTCTGCATGACCTGTGTGAGGTCAGATTTGACTGGCCGACCGAGAACGAAGTTCAGTGGGACGAATCACGCCCCAATCGTAGCGAGATCTCTGATCTGCAGCGCAGCACCAAGAGGAAGCAATACCTCTGCGGGCTGATTGTCGATCACGGTAGTGCCAGTCTCCTACGAGCTGAGGCTATCAATCCGAGTCTCCGTCCGCGCATTATCATTTGCTCCGATGAGGTTTTGCCGCCGGAACGGGAGCAGCTTTACTTCAAGAAAGGCTACTCGCGTTTCTGGACTGCCGACCGGATAGTCCAGGCGCTAGCCGCTCTTATCAAAGATCTGATCAGACAGGGATGAAGATGAAACTAGTTTTCACTATGCTAGATGTCTCATCAGGAAAAAGAAAACCCCCGCCACGTTAAACGTGGCGGGGGAATTTGTTTACCAACAATCCGTCAGCGATAGCAGATAGGGAGCTAGCCGCTCGAGCCTAGTCTGCCACTCAAGTTGATAAAAGTTTGCTGGCAAAGGTGGTGGCGCTACGGTGCTGGTCACCAGGCAATCCTGATTGGCTGTTAGAGGCAACAGTAATCGACTGTCACTCGGCGGTAGATCACTAGAGGTCAACACTCCAGAAACATAACGGCGACTGAGGTTGCGCATTCCGGTCTCTAGGTCATAGAGCCAGAGCCAGCCGCTAAAATCAGGATCGCCAGCTTCCTCAGCCACACCAAAACCAAGGATACAGACTGAGACAGATGTCTGATCAAGGTCGATCAGGATAAAGCGCGCTTCATCTTCAGCTTCTAAGGGCACGACCAGCAGACGCTGATCATTGCTCTGTACCTCCCACAGCCGATCCCATTCTTGCCAGCCGAGAATTTGTGGCAGCATCGACAGTCGCTGTTGTAACTGCCGATGGTCAGCCGTCATGGCTACTGGTTGTACCGTCGGTTGATATACCTTTGGTTGGCTGAGGTTCTGACTGCAAGCGCTGAGCAGCAAAAACGTCAGCCAGACCAGTGGTTTCAGAATTTTCGTCATCGTTACCTCCAGATATAAAAAGAACAAGGCCGCGCTTTGCGAACCCTGTTTTTCATCTGAAGTATATAGACTATAGAATTTTAGGCAAGAGATATTTATACACAAATGATGAAGCCGCCTGCGGGGATAGGCGGCTTCTGCTATTGTTGATCCGGTGGTTTCTTCTTGAGATAAATAGCCACAGTCATGATGACGTAGATAATTACCATACCAGCCATGACGATGCCAATGATCCATCTGATCATTGGACTGCGCATCAGCTCTTCTTGTGATGCTATCAGCAGGAATTGTTCCATTATTCACCTCCGTGAGAAGTAGTGGGTTAAACCACAGATGGCCAGTGAAAAACTGGCCAAAGGACCAATGATATGGAGCGAATTGCCTCTCAGGGCGATACCGATGGTCAGACAACCGAGAAGAATTCCCACTGTCCCGGCTAACATTTCACGGCCATGTCGGTGTTGAGCATGATGCCACATAACGCGAATTTTTCGCGCCAGACGGGATTTGAGTTTTCGCACGATGCACCTCTAGGGTGTGGGTGTGAGACAGATCTAAGGAGCTTTGGAAATAACTTTATCAACCAGACCGTATTGCATAGCTTCTGGAGCAGTCATAAAATAATCACGGTCTGTATCTTTTTCGATTTTATCCAATCTTTGTCCGGTGTGGGATTTGAGTATTAGATTGAGACGGTCTTTGAGCTTGAGCATATGCTCAGCCCGGATCTTGATGTCTGCCGCTTGTCCTTGCGTACCGCCCATAGGTTGATGAATCAATATTTCAGAATTTGGTAAAGCAAAGCGTTTGCCCTTGGCTCCGGCAGAAAGTAAAATCGCTGCCATACTGGCTGCCATGCCGATGCAAATAGTGGAGACATCAGGTTTGATGTACTGCATAGTATCGTAGATGGCTAGACCATCGGTAACTGAGCCCCCGGGTGAGTTGATATACATTTTGATGTCCTTGACATCACTTTGGGAGGATAAGAAAAGTAATTGAGCTACAATGCTATTGCTAATATTTTCATCAATATCACTGCCAAGAAAGATAATTCGTTCTTTTAGTAGGCGTGAGTAAATATCGTAGGCACGTTCGCCGTAGGTTGATTTGTCAATGACGGTAGGGATCAGATTCATATGAATGAGAAGTTGAGAGTTTGAAGTTAGAGATTAGAAGTTGGGAAGAGTTTTTTTGTATTTGTAGAGACAGGTCGAGACCTGTCCTTTTCCTAGATTTATCATAGATGCGTCTAGTTGGTCAAGATTAGACAACATTCCAGCCAGTGTCAGTAATTTGTAAATCACCCGATATTCGAAAAGCGGCCGCTTTCTTATGTCCTCCACCACCCATGGCTTGAGCCAAGATGCTGACGTCTGGATGATCAAAGACGGTCCGAAATGAACCACGGATAATGCCGGGTTCGGTTTTCAAGACCAAGACCACTCGCGCGTCAGACAGGACTGCTAGGTAGTTGGCTAAGCCTTCCAGACTCTCGGGCGTCAATTCATGTTCATGGATATCTTCATGACGGATGTACGTTGCAGCCATCTGATAGTGGGTGTTCATTTTCAGACGAGACAAAGCCAAACCCCAGAGACGCAATTGATTGATACTTTTTTGTTGATGCGTTTGACGATAGAGCTGTTGGATATCAGCACCGGCTTTTACTAAGTCGGCAGCAGTAGTAATGGTCTGATGACTGGTGGCGGCATTGCGCAGACCACTGGTGTCAGTAATGATTCCGGTCAGTAATGACTGGGCCATGCGTTGACTTGGCTCCAGTCGCCAATGTTTCAGTAGACGCGCGATCACTTCGCAGGTAGAGCTGGCTGTCGTGATGACTAGATTGATATCACCAAAATGAGGATTGGTCTGATGATGATCGATGTTTATGGTCAGAGTTTTGGGGTGGTGTTTTTCTAAGTGCTGTGTTACTCCCGCATACTCCAGACTACCAGCGTCGACTACGATAATTACATCATATTCGCGATCAAAAGCAGCGGTATTATCAGTATAGAGGTGACTGTAGGGTAAATATTGGAGGTAGGGTGGTATTTGATCTGTACAAAAAGCGTAGACATCCTTTCCCAGAGAAGTCAGGTATTCAATCAATGCGGTGCCGGCTCCCAAGGTATCACCGTCAGGAGATTGATGAGAAATAATCAAGATAGAGACGGCGCGTTGGCAGGCATCATAGATGACTTTAGCTTGTATCTGGTGGTTTTGCATAACAACAGAGTGTAGCGGTTAAAGGCCGGATGGTCAATAGAGATGATCTGCTGTCAGTTGGATGATTAAAAACCCCGCCATAACGCGGGGTTAAGAAAGTTTGGTTAGCTGTTCCGGAGAGCTTGATCAATACGATCGAGTTTTATATTTGTCTCATCATATTCCCAGCTAATCTGCGGCACGAATTTCATAGACAATTTACGACGAAGGTTCCACTGGACGTGACCACTTTGTTTACGCAAAGCTGACAGAGCCGTACCGGAGACGTTTTCCGGTAAAACGCTGACCATGACTTTGGCATGTTTCAGATCGGGCGTGACTTCCACTCGATTGATGGTGACAAGACAACCTTTGGGAGATTCAAAGTCGCGTACCAGGATTTCATTGACTGCTTGTTGTAGTAAGGCGGCTACTTGTTCAGTTCGCTGACTCATTTTTTTCCAAGAAAAATTCTAACATATCGCCTTCTTTAATGACCGGCTCGCCATTGAACTGTAGACCGACTTCGCTTGGAGCCACTGCTTCGGTAATTTTTTCTTTATTTGACTGCAGTGTTACCAAGTCACCGAAAGTGATAATCTGCTGATTACGTAAAACTTTGACTTTGCATGGGTTGGCCACGCGGCCCTCTGTCATCCGACCACCGATAATCATCTGATTCTTAGTCGCTCGGAAAATTCCTAAGACAGTTAATTTACCGATGAAGTCCAGTACAATATTTGGCAGGATCATGGCTTTGAGACGGCGTTCAATATCTTCCAACAGTTTATAGATAATGTCATATTGCAGATATTCGACTTTCTTATCACGAGCTTGCAGTTCTACCTGACGGTCATTGTGCAAGTGAAAGGAGATGAGAATAGCCTGAGAAGCGTCAGCACTCAAGACATCACCTTCAGTTACAAAACCTAATCCTTTTTTTACAATTTTGACTTGAGCTTTATCGCTGTTTAGCTTCATTAACGATTGTTCAATTGCTTCCAGTGAGCCAAGCACATCAGCTTTGATAATCAGATTAATAGTCGGTATGTTGCCGGTCGATCCTTCTGAGCCATTACTATTTATGGTAGCTGTTTGTTGATGACCAATGCGGTTTTGCGGCAGGTGTTTCATGCTTTGACGGTAGGCCTTCTTATCAGAAGTGACGTTCAACAAATCACCTGACTGCGGTACAGCCTTGAGACCCAAAATTTTTACCGGTGTACCTGGGGTGGCTGCGGTAATATTTTCACCTTTCCAGGTTTTCATAGCTTTGATTTTTCCGGGTACGGAGCCGACGTTGACCAGATCATTACATTGTAAAGTTCCAGCTTGGATTAAAACAGTAGCCACCGGACCTTCGTGACTGTCCATATGTGATTCAATGACAGTACCGACGGCTTCTCCTTGGTCATCAGCAGTCAGATCTCCCATGTCAGCTACCAAGAGTACCATGTCTAGGAGGTCATCGAGACC
>CAYHYG010000003.1:0-52394 GCA_964360835.1 uncultured Gammaproteobacteria bacterium | reverse complement strand
TCAAAATATTCTCCTTCCGGTAATTATCTATTGTATAACGCCTCCAGTGCCAAAGATAGCTATGAGCCGCGTTTATGGTTGACGGAAGGGGCTACCGATTCTCTGGGTTACAGCCATACTGATCTGGGATTACGAACTTGGGCTGATAAGTGCACCTTTGACAGTTCGGGCTCCTCATTATATTGCGCCGTGCCTACAACTTTACCAGAGGGAGCTGGTTTGTTTCCTGAATTAGCCAAAGATTCTGCTGATATTTTTTATCGGGTAGATATTACTAGCGGCGTACGAGTGCCATTAGCTCTGCCGGTGGGCAGTCAGAGCTCTTATACTGCCGGCAATTTATTTTTGTCGCCCGATGAAAGTCAGCTTTATTTTGTCGATCAGACCACGCAGAGACTTCACAGCATACGCCTGAAATAATTATGCAACGACTTATTTATTTTTTTAGCTTCATTGTTTTGGGTGTCCTGCTTTTTTTTGCCCTTAGTCTCTGGTTTGTCAGACCCAATGAGCCTACTCGAGAATCATCATCAAACGGGCCGTCATTAGCTGTTAGAACTGAAAGTCCTATCACTGGCTCGCGTCAGGCACCGGTCATTATCCAAGTATTTAGTAGTTATACCTGCCCCGCTTGCAAAGAGACAGCAGATACGTTGGCACAGATTCGCGCTTTGTATCCCACAGAAGTCGCCGTTGTACATCGGGATTACCCCTTTGACACTGATGAAGCTCGACTACTAGCACAAGCAGGACGATGTGCTCAGTTGCAAGGAAGATTTTGGCCGTATCATGATTTACTTTTCGCCAACCAAGGCCGAGGTTCCAGTCAGGGTGTTCTCCTTGATTATGCCGAGCGTTTAGGTTTGCGGCAGGATGTTTTTCAGAAATGTCTGACGGAAAATGAGACTGTTCCAGCGATAGAGCAGGATATTGCTGATGCTGCTTTTTTAAAAATTGATTCACTGCCGTACTTCGATGTAAACAATAAGGTTCGTGCCAGCGGTCACGTCGATCTGGCTCAATGGCAGACAATAATTTCCGACTTAAAATGATAATAGGTTCAAGAAAAAGAACAACTTATCTTCTATTCTTCGTCATGGCCTTTGCCATGAGCGTATTTTTTTCTATATCGGGAGCATTGGCTGTGCCGACCGATGTCAATCCGCCAAAACCAATAGATTATCAGCCGGCGGTAGCTGGCCTTGATTTGACCGGTTGTAATTCCGTGACCGATGCTGGAAATTTTTTGGGTTGTTATATTTCTTCGCTGTATACTTTTTTGGTTCAAGCAGCCATTATTTTGGCAGTGTTGATGATAGTCATCGGCGGCTTTAAGTATTTATTTGCTCTCGGTAATCAAGGTAAGTTAAGCGATGCCAAAGAAACTATTCAAGTGGCTATTATTGGTTTGGTTTTAGCCCTGACTTCCTATTTACTATTTAATCTTATTAACCCCAGGATTACCGACAGGGGAGTTTTGAATATTCCGGTCTTAGATTTACAACCAACTGCCACCAGTACGCCGGCTATACCAGGTAGGGTTGGTTCATGCGCTTTTTCTCCAGCACCATGGGAGCAGTTATACAAAATCGGTGAAACTTCTGCTATGGGAGCGGCCAGCAAGCAGAAACTTACTGCTCATCCTGATATCATCAAAGCTCTCAAAAAATTGGACGACAGATTAGCAGCTCCCGATAAAGCTCACATAATCGCTAATTTAAATAGTATCTCTGATGGCAATGTTTTCTTAGGTAATTGTAAAAGAAATGATGACGGGACTCTGACCAGCGATTGTCAACACGGAGATTCATGGCACTATGGTGGATCGCAGAATCGATGTTTATTTGATCGTGACCACCCACCGGTTTCATGTGCCGTCGATTTATCTTCTGGTACTCAAGCAGGATATCCAACTCTTTATACATTAATGTATGACAGCGGCTTTAATTTTGTTCAGTGTGAAAAAGATAAAGTGAAAGTTGATTGTAATATGGGTTCGGTTGATCATATCCATGGTCAGGTTAGCACGTGTAGTTCCCTGCTCTAGACATAGATTTATTTGATGACAATAACAAACAATAATAATTCAAACCACGGTAGTTCCAAGAAGCAATTGACGCTCTGTGATTTGACCTACGCCTATTCACGTGGAGGCGGTATCACGACCTATATTGACGCTAAGGGACAATATTTTTTTCGACATGATATTCGTCAAATTATCATCACGCCTAGGCAAGACAATAAAGATGGGATAATTAAAGAAGATCACGGTAAACGAGTCATTTATCGCCTACCGTCACGGATCGTCATGGTTGACTCCCTCAAATATTATTTTTTTCGCAGTTATGATGATATTGAGAAAATTATCAAAGAGGAGAAACCGAATATTTTGGAGATTGGAGATTCCTTTAGCACTTTTTTTTACGGCCGACGCTTGAAGAAATTGGTCTCCAGTCAGGGCGGGAGAGTAGTAGTTTTTGTGCACGAGCGTTTGGATAATTTCTACCGTCAGGTGTTTCATGTCACAGGTGGTTGGTTGCTGACTAGACCATTTCGTCAGATTACTGCAGCTTTTCTGACAGCTTTATTACGCCGCAGGTTTCTAGCTACGGCTGACGCGGTCATAGCTAATTCTGATTTTTCCGCTGAGGAGGCAAAAAGACATAGCAGTAAACCCGTATACGTCTTGGCTCTCGGTATCCAAGTAGACCCTTATTTACATGCCCAACGTGATGACAAACTCTATCAGCAATTGAGTGATGGAGGAAAAAGGAGGGTCATAATCCATGTTGGCAGATTAGAGCAAGACAAAAAAATAGATTTATTAATAGATTTTGCCAGGGGCTTAGATGCCAAAAGATACAGTTTAATAATTATTGGAGACGGTAAATTTAAAAAAACGCTAGAATTATTTCCGGCGGTCAAAGCTATAGGTTATCTGCAACATGATAACATAATACCATATCTAGCCAGCGCTGATCTGGGTATTTTGGTTAATGACATAGAGCCATTTGGACTGGTAGGTTTGGAAATGATGGCGACTGGCTTACCTTTACTAGCGCCAAATCGTGGCGGTTTGAGCAGTTTTATTACTCCTGATTTTGCTTGGTTATTGCCATACAGAGCAGAAAAGTATCTCAAAGCTCTGGCAGAATGGTCGGCTTTAAGTCAAAGCAAGCAACAAGCGCTGCGTCTAGCTGCGCGACATGAGGCCGAGAATTATACGACCGATAGAATGGGTCAGCGGCTGATGGCAATCTATCACAAAATTATTTAAGCAATTTTTTCCTGTCATTTCTGGCTACGGCTAGACCCCAGACATTTTTGGCGCCTGCTTGGCGCAGAGCCAGAGCGGCAGCCGACATAGTAGCTCCAGTAGTCAAGACGTCATCAATAATGATATAGGTAGCCGCAGAGTTAAGTTTCTCAGAGAGAAAGGAGTTAGCTGTATTTTTGAATCGCTCGTTTTTCCCCAGATGCGCTTGTTGGCGAATCTTTCTGACTCTTTGCAATGGGTTAAAAGTCGTTTTGTCGATTTTTTCTCCTAAGTGTTGTGCTAGTAATTCAGCTTGATTGTAGCCTCGAAATTTTAGCTTATTCTTTGAAAGTGGTATCGGTACGAGATAGAGCGGCGAGGGAAGCGTTAAGGAATGTAATCGTCGGCTCAGTAGCTCGGTCAAAAGTTCAGCCGCTTGCGGCTGGTTAGCATATTTAAACGACCAGATAATGCTGCGGATTTGGGAGCTATAGTCGCAAGCTATGTATGCCATGTCTAGTCCTTCAATAGAGATATTGTCAGAGCGGACTTCAATATTTAGCAGACAAGCAGGACAGAGCCAATAGGCCGCTTGGTGGCAGATCAAGCATGATTGAGGGTAAAGAAAGTTTAGGATAAGTCCTAGAGTTTTTTTGAACATAAAACAGGGATCAACCCTGTTTTATTTTTTTTCGATTATTAATTATGACGCTTTGAGCGCTAGTTCTTTGCCCTTTATTTCGATACTGAAATCTCTGGCGCTGTCTTGCTCCAACATTGTCTGAGCCAGCCGATTGGTTACTTGCTCCTGGAAATACCGCTTCAAAGATCTGGCCCCCTCTTCGACTCGGAACCCCTGTCGTGCCAGATAAGAGATGACTTCGCCAGAAAGCTGTAGATGAGCTCCTTTGGCTTCTAGACGCTGCTGCAATTTTGTTAGCTCTGTCTGAATTATTTTTTTGGCTACTTGAATTGTCAAAGGTTTAAAGACAATTATTTTATCAATACGATTGAGAAATTCAGGTCGAAAGTAGTCATGCATAGACTCCTTGATATTAGCAGAAACAGTTTCAAAACTTTGTTGCTGTCTGTGTCCTTCGCCGTCGCTATCTTCAAAACCTAGCCCTGCTTGAGCATTAAACTGCTCCAGGCCAATATTTGAAGTCATGATAATGATAGCGTTTCGAAAGTTGACTACACGACCACTAGCATCTGTCAGATGGCCGTCTTCTAATACTGGTAGAAGTAGATTGAAGACTTCAGGATGAGCTTTCTCAATTTCATCAAAGAGAATGACACTGTAAGGACGAGCTTTGATACTATCAGTCAGAACATTTCCATCTTTGTAACCAACATAGCCAGCAGGCGCGCCTATAAGCTTGGAAACATTGAAACCTTCTGCATATTCTGACATGTCAATACGAATCAAAGCATTGGGGTTATCAAACATTAATCGAGCTAATAATTTGGCTGTTTCAGTTTTGCCTACACCAGTAGGTCCGAGGAAGATAAATGAGGCTAGTGGTCTGTGGGGATCTGCTAGTCCAGCTCGTGAGCGTCGGATAGCGTCGGCAATAATGCTCATTGCATCATCTTGACCGTACACCTCTCTCGACAAATATTTCTCCAGATGCAAAACTTTTTTCTTCTCTGATTTCAAAATTTCCGACACAGGAATACCAGTGGCTCGCGCCACGATCTCAGCAATACGTTCGGCGGTGATAATCCCTAGTATATTGGTCTGATCTTTACTCTGAGAACGTTTCAATATTTCTAATTCCTGCGAAATTATTTCTTCTTGATCCTTGAGACTGAGGGCAGTAGCAAAATTTTCTTCGATAATGGCTTGGCGCTTATTTTTCCGTATGCCATCGAGCTGTCTCTCAAGATCACGTATAGTTTTGACGTGTTTATTTTTCTCTTTAGCTACACGTAGAGATGAAGCGGCTTCATCAAGAAGGTCAATAGCTTTGTCCGGCAGTTTTTTATCAGGCATGTATCGTTGACTGAGCTCAATGGAGCTGGCTAGCGCCTCTGGGGTAAACTCGACGTGATGATAGCTTTCATAATTGTTCTTGATGCCATTGAGAATTTCTAAGGTCTCGATCTCTGAAGCTTCTTCTATCATAATGGCTTGGAAGCGTCGTTCCAATGCTTTGTCAGATTCAATGAAGCGTTTGTACTCTTCTCTGGTGGTGGCACCGATGCAACGTAGTTGTCCTCGTGCTAGAGCTGGCTTCAATATGTTAGCAGCGTCAAGAGAACCACTCGTTGATCCGGCTCCTATGAGGTTGTGTATCTCATCAATAAAGAGAATAATCTTTGGATTAGCACTGACTTCGTCAATGATCTGTCTCAGTCGAGCTTCAAATTCTCCGCGATACATGGTGCCGGCGATGACAGAGGAGAGATCAAGATTGAGAATGTGCTTATCAAGCAGAACATCGGGTACATCACCGTGGGCGATTTTCTTGGCTAGCCCTTCTATGATAGCTGTCTTACCCACGCCGGCGTCGCCTAGCAAAATCGGATTATTTTTAGTCCGACGTGAAAGTATTTGAATTAAACGCTCAATCTCCGGACTACGGCCGATGACCGGATCAATCTTCGCCTGCGCTTCTTTGCTGGTCAGATCAACTGTATATTGTTCTAGTATTGATTCTTTACCTTGATTTTGCATACTGCGTTCACCTTCACGAGACTCTGCTTGATCCTCTTGCCAATGAGTAAATTTGGCCGTACCGCGTAAAATCAGGTCAAGCTGTTGGGAGATTTTTTTGGCGTCTATGGTGTATCGTACCAAGACAGCCTGGATCTCATGGTCGTAATTGTTGATCAGACTGACGAGCAGGTGCTCTGAACCGACATACTTATGACCAAATTCATAAGCTGTCTTGACCGCCTGCTCAATAATTTTTTGACTGGCATCATTTGGTTGTGGTAGATCCCAGGGGTTATGTTGCATTAGCTTATCTGTCGAGAGGGGACCACTAATGTCTAGCTGTAAATGGTCGGCTCGCAGGTTTTGTTTCTGTAAGATTTCGGTCGCAATACTGCCTTGTTGTACTAGAAGCGCATACAATAAATGTATAGGCTGAATACTGTCAGCCCCTTTTTGCCAGGCAACATTTTGAGCATGGATCAAAATTTGCTTGAAATGTGAGGTAAAACGGTCCAAAAGATTATCCATAGGTATAGTTAGTGTAACACAATTAAGGTTTCAAGTAGAAATGATACTATAGAATTTTTTATCTCTGATTGTCAAGAATCCCGCCGAGTGATCGCGCTAGGCACAATCAAACGAGACGGGATCCCTGATTTTGACAATTGAATGTTTTTTAGAATGCAGGCAAAGCCTGTATCTTTTCACCTTTGATGGTGATGACGCCGATAGAACTAGCTGCAATCGTACTTTGGTTGAGATTGACTATACCGCGTATGCGCAGGATATCACCGATTTTTATTTGATCTAGTTTCAAAGTATTTCGGTACATAGTGATATGAGTGCGATCATTTATCATCACGGTCCAAGTTTTTCCATCAATAGTCACTACTTGTAGAGAATTATTACTAAGGTTTATAGTCGTAACTCTGGCTAGTTGATGGACAGCATCAAGTTTCTGCAAGTTATTATTTTTTATAACCTCGGCTACCAGATGTCCAGTATTCTCATCGAGTCGTCCAATGATGCGTACTTCATCACCCTCACTATATTCGGCTAAGGTAGCTGTGCCTAGATATTGTCTGGTCAATTTAGTTTGGGTAGTGACATCGACTGTCAGGTTGGCTCGCGGTTGACCAATCAGGTTATTGACATCGCCTTCTTGATAGAATTTTGATGGCAGAATTTTTACTTCAATAGTAGTAGGTGGTGTCGAAGAAGCCGGCAGAGAGATTATAGTTGCTGGTACTACCCAACGGGTGACCCGCATAAATAAATCTTTATCTCGTCTCAGAGCAACGACAATCTCTGCTTTCCAGGTAGTAGTTTTGCCATCATTATCTTCTATCACACGGGCACGGACACGATCGCCAATTTTGAAGTCAGTAGTCGAGGCCGGATTTGATTTACCAGCTACTAGCTTAGCCGAGCTTATGTCCAAGGTATAAACGATATTCTGCCAAGTAATATCCATCTGTTTCTGATCTGAGCGTAGAGCAGTAACCCAGCCATTGAGACCTCGGTTTCGCAGATGAAAAGATAAATTACGGATGCGTTTGGCCACCCAAGTATCACTGTTAGCGAAGTATTGTGCTGTCAGAGAAATCTCATCTCCAGCTATCCAGTCGCTCAGATTAGCGGAACGGCCTGTCTCAGATTGAATGTTAGTGGCTTCATTTATCTCCACAGTGACGTCTTTTTTGCTACCGTCTTTCTGATTGATACGTAGCACGATAGTTGTTTGTGCGGCGGTGGTATTACCAATCTCAATCAATGTACCGTTAGAATTGACAATAGATGAAGCTTCAAAAGTAGCTTCATTGATTCTTCTGTCATCTTCTCGGTCTTCGATTTCATTTTCTCTGGCCATGACTGGTAGCGTCAGCGAACCAAGCGTCAGAACGGTCAGGAGAAATAAGCTTAGTATTTTTTTCATAGTCTTTATTTAATTTGATTAATGACCCATTTGGCGTAAACGCGCGACGCGTTCTGCAATGGGAGGATGTGTCGAAAAAAGTGAATTCCAGAATGACTGTTTTTGTTCTATAGCTTCGGAGGCTTCTTTGGTCGGGTCAGAGATATAGAGATGAGCCGTAGCATGGTTGGCTCGTCTCAGTGGCTGACTGCGAGAAATTTTCTCCAGAGCGGATGCTAATCCTTCAGGATATCTCGTCAGCAGCGCACCAGAAGCATCAGCTAGAAATTCTCTCTTGCGAGAAACGGCAAGCTTCAGTAACTGAGCGAAAAGGGGGGTCAAAAGAGCAATGACCAAACCAACGATTAATAAGATAGTATTGGCTGATCCCTCTCGTGATCTTTGACGGCCAAGGCCACCCATCCTTACAATCCAGTCAGCCAAAAGAGTGATAATGCTAACGCAAATGATAGTGACCATCATGAGTCGTATGTCATAGTTTTTGATATGTGATAGCTCATGAGCAATGACGCCTTCCAGCTCCTCATTATTGAGAGACTCAATAATTCCCGTAGTCATTGCAATAGAGGCATGTTGGGGATCGCGTCCGGTAGCAAAAGCATTGAGACCAGTATCAGGGATGATATAAACCTTGGGCACTGGTGTCCCAGCTGTTATGGCAAGGTTTTCGACTAGGCGATAGACATAAGGGTTATCCGTCGGTTCAATTTTTTTGGCGCCGGCCATTGATAGAGCTAGACTGTCGCCAGCATAGAAGCTGGTCAAACTCATTATCAGCGAGATAAAGACAGCCAGAATCACCGGAGACAATCCCCAGTCATAGAGACTTGCTGCGAGATAGGTCAATCCTGAGATCAGACCAATAAATAGTATGATCATAAGCCAGGTTTTACGTTTGTTGGCGGCTATTTCTTGGTACATAGTTTAAAACCAATCTCCCCTTGGAAGGGTTTTCCAAAGGGAGGGGTAAAGTTAAAATTTGACTTCAACGTTCTGACGCTCGGCTTCGTTTTCTAATTCAAAGAAGCTGAACTGTTTCATACCTAGGAAACCAGCTACAAAATTTGTCGGTACTGATTGAATAACAGTATTAAAGTCGCGTACTTGACCATTGTAGAAGCGTCTGGCGGCTTGAATTTTATTCTCAGTATCTGATAACTCATCTTGGAGTTTGGCAAAATTGGCTGAAGCTTTGAGATCGGGATATTGTTCTGCCACCGCGAAGAGTGACTTCAGGGCACCAGTCAGAGCATTTTCTGCTTGAGAACGCTGATCAGGAGAGCCAGCCTGCATAGCCGCACTACGAGCTTCGGTCACGGCGGTCAGGACTTTTTCCTCGTGTTGCATGTAGCCTTTCACCGTTTCCATCAGATTCGGTATTAGGTCATAGCGGCGTTTGAGTTGGACATCGATATCTGACCAGGCTTCTTGAACCCGATTTTTCAGGGTTACTAATTTATTATAGATAGACACCAGCCAAAGAACGATCAAGGCAATGACTACAATAATGACATATAGCGTCGTATTCATAGGTTATTTAATAATTGTTATTCCGTCGACTCTAAACTTACTGATACCTCTGATATTAGTCAAGCTAGAGACTTGGACCATTTGTCCTTCTGTTAAATCAGCCAAAGATAGCTGAATGACATTTTTTAAGAATAAATCTTCTTCTTTGGGTTCCAGAGGCGGGGGGCCTAGATTTTCTGTGGAGCGAGAGAGCTGTCGCACGATCGTGCCCTGATCGAACTGAGCTTGTTTTTCTCCATAGAGAGTGACCAGTGTCAGTAGTTTATTTTCTTGATCCAATCTTTTTATCTGTCCAAAGTAGGTTGTCACTATCTCCGGCTCGCTCGGTATAGCTGGCGTATCTTTGATCTTGGCTTCAAATTCTTGAGCCGGACTGGCTGTCTGACGCGACCGATATGACAAATAAGCAAAGATAACAACTGCTATAGCCAGTAATAGCATCGCTAGTATCAGGATTTGTCGGAATCGGTCGGAGTTAGATGGTGTTTGCATTAGTATTAAGTATAGCTAATTGTTGTCGTTGACGTCAATTCTGTGGTACAATATAACGGAATTTAGCTATGAATTTTCGTTCAGGTTATTATTTTTTCTTAACATTTGTTTTGATTGTGGCTGCGGGTTGGTTTTTGTCTGTGCAACATCATTCGGCACAGGCGCAGCTCTGGCAGATATCGGTAAATCCACCGCCAGACAACACTCCAAATTTATTGCCGCTTGATCCTATTAATGGAGATAATTTGGGACGTGGAAATCCTTTTATCAATCCTCATAAAGGTTATCAGGACCTGGATCTGAATCATTTTCGCTTGCACGGTATCTCCAGCACCGATAATGAGACAGCTTTGAGAGTTGGTGTTTATCAAGGGCAGGCGACAGGCAGTTTGATTACCAGTATTGATGCTTCAGCGATCTTGACGGAGACGTTTTCCAATCAGCCGACTCACGTTGGATTGTCAGTCATAAATGAAAGTAAGAGTTTGGCCCTAGATGCCCGTTCAGTTAGTGGCAGAGGGGCGCTTTTTTACGGCAATACGGTCGCTGAGAGGGGTCTGGTTATCGGTAATAATATAACCAATATACTCGCCACCAGCAGTCATAGTCAGGCCAAAAGTCCGCTCTACTGGGGCAGCCAAATTTTATGTTATCCAGACAGGTCAAATTGTGGCTTTGTTTCTAACGCTACCGGTGTAGGTGATGGTCTGGGTAATCATATAGCTACCACGACTTTGAATATGTCGGGTAAAAGATTATATTCCGCCGCTTCAACGGTGGAGACTTCAATCCTGCAAATTTCCGGTGAAACAGCCACCAGCTCGGTGGCTATCAGGGCTTTAGATAATTATGGCATTTTTAGTCGCGCTAGCAGTCCCCAGTCTGATACCTCAGCCGGTATCTATGCCAGAAGTCTGGCTAATAGTCCAGGTTTACGGTCGTCTTCTTGGCGCGGCTATGGCTTGAAAGTTAGTAGTCCGCTGGAAATTATGATAGATCCGCTGGTGGGTCAAGAATCAGTTTTACATTTTGGACAACGGAGTGGTGATACGTTAAATACAAGTGGTGTAGCCATAGTGCCGAAGAGTCCACTATATTGGGGTAACACGCGTCTCTGCGACAGCTCACAGCCAAATTGCGGTATTGTGGCTCCAGGCGGCGGAACGAGTCCCTGGACAGCTAATAGTCTGGGTATACATTTCCCAGAACCGCCCAGCGCTACCAAAAATGTCTTACTTGGTACCGATGTCCGTCGTGATGCCAAGTTGGATGTCAGACATAGTTATGTAGCCGGACAGGAGTCAAGTTCAAATTATATATTGGGTATAGTAGCGCTACCTTCCGGTGCTCACGCACGCGATGTGTCGGTTGTGGGTAAATATGCTTATGTAGCAAGTACTCAAAATAATGCTGGGGTGAGTGGAGGCGGTAGCTTACACGTTGTTGACGTTACGAATTTAAGTGTGCCCCGTGTTATTTCTACTCTAGCATTGGCTTCTCCTGCTTGGGGTCTGGCAGTATCGGGTAAGTATGCCTATATAGCCACAATGACAGGTCTAAAAATTGTAGATATTAGTCAGCCTCATCAGCCATCTCAAGTAGGCAGTGGTTATTCTTACTGCACAGAATCCAATGAAATGATCCCAACCTTTCAATTCCCCAATAGCCATCCTACAGATGTAGTTGTTAGCGGCAATTACGCTTATGTCAGCTATTATCGCACAAACTCTGGACCATGTAATGGTCAACCACGTTTGGAATCGATAAATGTTAGTACTCCTAGCACACCTGTTCTAGCTGCCGGTCTCAACGTCACAGGGCCTAGGGACTTGGCAATCTCAGGTAATAATTTATTTGTTGGCGAGGTCTCAAATGCTAGTAATGGTCGGGTTTTATGGTATGACATCAGCAATCCCGCCAGCTTCCTCCTGAAGGACGCCCTAACATCAGGATCTGTCAAACCGGTAAGGGGCATAGCGGTCGATGGAGATTTACTTTATTTTGTCTCTGATGAATTAAACATCTGGCGTTTTTCGGGTAATAGTTTGACTCACATCGCTGACACCGATGACGGTAGCTTTCCTAATACATATGCTGATCCCTCTGTTAGAGGGGTTGTGGTGGAAGATGGATATGTGCATATTTCGTATAATGCGCTTTATTATCATGATACGTCACAAGTACCGACAATTAGTGGGAGCGACACGTTACCTATAGGATCCATACCAGGAAATTCAGATCGTTTTACCATACAGGGTGATACTATGTTTATCTCCTACGGGGATCAAGGATTGTATTTGATAAACAATCAAGGATTTCGTTCCAGTTTAGTTTCTACCGCCAGTTTCACTGCTTATGATCTGAATGTTGATCGGACGTTACGAATAGGTGGTAATGCGACGTTTGGAGCCGGAGCGCTAGGAGGGTCTATGTCTGTCTGGGGCACGATAACTTTACCGGCCACTGAAGGGTTACTCTTAAATGGAACTGTTTTGGATCAGACTCGCTTAAGCGGTTTAAAGACTAAAGCCGGCCTATGAGTATGAAGCTACCTGTCAAAATTTGGTATCGGCTTCTGATTACAGTGGCTATCATTTCAGTTAGTACGGCTTTGCATTTGGCTCAGGCGGTTAATGAGTACGTGGCCCCAAGCGCAAGTGATTTTCCGCCGCTTTTTTCTGGCGTTGAATTAATCGAAGGTTCTGGTAACGACGGTTTGGGCGACCATGTAGCTACAAAGGATGTCAATCTCAATAATTTTCATCTCTACGGCATCGGCAATAACACCTTACGGCCCTATGGACTGACTGCTTCATCGTATTTAACCGGCTTGGCGGCTTCCATCCGCAGTCAGGATAACACAGGGTTACAAGTTAGCAGTTCTGCTACTGATACTCCTGCCTTAATAGTTAAGAATAACATGTTGGGTAGTGGTTATGCCTTGATGGCCAGCTCGACTCAGGGTGTAGCGGCATCATTTTCTGGATTATTACAGCTGAGCAGTAGTTCAATAAGTGAAATTCCTCAGCTCCGATGGTCTGGTGTTGGCGCGAGCACCTATAACCGTTTATCAGTAGCTTCTACTGGTCTTGGCAACAATCCTGATTTGTCACTTCTTTATGGCAATCAATGGTTGTGTGATATTACTCAGCCAAACTGCGGCCGCGTGCTGAATACAACCGGAGATGATCTTGGTAGTCATGTAGCTACGTATAATCTGGATATGCGCGGTTTGCGGGTACATAACGTTAGCAACGGAGTATATCGACTTTTTACTTTTCAAAAATTAGCTACCACTAGTTTACAGGCGTTAAGTTCTGGTACGGGGGAAGGTTGGCGTAGTTTTTCTCCAGCTACGTACGGAATTGTAGCTACGACTTCATTAACTAACAACTCCAGCTTCACAACCTATCGTGAGTTTACTGAAGCCAGCAGGTTCTCACCTGATGCCGCTGTTTATCGCGATAAAATATATTGGGGTACCAAGAATGAAGGATTTCTAGCAGATTTCTTCTATCAGCATGGCGGTCTCTATCCTACGGATGATTGGGTCAAAAAGAATACGGCTAGCATAGCCCATGCCAATTGTGCTGGATTAGACTTGAGCCCTGTAGCTCTCGAGGTATACCGTGACAAGCTTTATGCCATATTGATTTCTGACCCTTCTGTTGCAGGACATCCCATTACTCGTCTCTACACGTATGACGCCGCAACCAACGTTGAAACATGTTATCGCTCAACTGATTTGACGTTGCCAAGTGGGTTTGCCGACTTTAACTCCATTGCTGCCATGAGTGTCTATCGAAATAAACTATATATAGGCGTCGGCAATGCCACCTGCGATGTTTTGAGTTCAACTAATGGCACAAGCTGGACAAAGGAATTTTCTTTTTCGACTATGAGCTCACCCATGACTGAATGCCGTTCAACATATAGAATGATGAGCCGCGGTGATAAGTTGTATTTTAATTTTTGGACAAATCGTTTTGGAGCCAATCCTGTACAGCTCTATCAATATAATGGTACGACTGCCAGTAGTTTACAGCCGCCGAATATCGGTACCGTTGGTGCCTTTCCTTATCCGAACTTGGGAAACGGCTGGGTTTGGTACAATGATTCTCTGTATGTAGCTGGTATCACTAATCTAATCTGGAAATATGAGAACGGCGCGTGGTCTACGATCACATCCGCTGGCATGACACCACCGACAACGGCTAATGACGGGGCGTGGTCTATGGCTGTCTATGAGAATAATTTATTTTTGGAAATGACTGGCACGCCATCGCTACGCTTTGACTTGTCGAGCCCCTCGGCTACTTGGCAAGCCCACAATAGTCATAATTCTTGGATGTCCACCTACCGTGGAGCGTTGTTATCTCCTGACGGTGGGGCGACGGTAGCAGGGGTAGCTTCAGCCGCGATTGGCTATAACAGCGGATCAGGTTACGGAGCTCTCGGCTGGAGCGTAGCTGGTCCTGGGGCAAGATTCTATTCTGGGGTACGTATTGATCATGACTATGATCTTGGTTTGGAGCCACAGCTGACTTTTGGCAGTGATGATAATCGTCTGTCCATAATGTCAGCCACCAGTACGGCCTCCTCGAATCTCTATTGGGGGGATAAATTACTTTGCAACAGGTCTCTGCCGAATTGTGGCTGGGCTGACTCCGCTTCATCCGAAAATATTTGGAAAACTAATGCCCAAGGTGATATCTATACGCATCATCTGGCTGGTATTGCTCTGACTGATAATCAGCAACAAAAATTAGCTATCGGCATGACCGGTAATGAGGGTCTGACAGTCAGAACACTGAATTATAGCTCCGTCGGATCATACTCTGCCATGCAGATACAAGGTAATAGACTGTATGCTGTGACTAATCAGGGAGTTAAAGTTGTAGATATCACCAACCCAGCCGCGCCGACGCTATTGGGCACCATCAGTACACCCTTTATCGGAGAAGTTGACGATCCATCACTGGAGGTTTCTGGTAACTTTGCTTATCTGACCCTGACCAATCAGCGTTTGTTGGTGCTCGATATTTCAAATCCCAATACCAGCACACCAAATTATTTTGTTATGACTATTCCTGGGACTACTGTCTGGAGAGCTATGGCTTTGCGAAATCATACTTTGTTCCTCGGAGGTTATGGTTCGGTGCTAGGTGACCCTACACTGTTTGTCATTGATGTCAGTAATCCATTTGCGCCGCAATTATTGCATAGTTCAGCTGTAGGTAGCTACATTGATGATCTGGCGATGCAAGGTAGGTATTTATACATCGCTAATCGTACACAGGGTTTGCGCATTTACGACGTGCAGAATCCGACAGCGCCTATTTCTGTCGGACAATACACCTCAGCCGGGGAGTCCATGTATCTAGTGCGTCTTCAGGGAAATCAGGCAGTGTTGCTGTCTACCGGATCGGGGCTGCCGGATTTTATGAAGTTACGGCTGATTGATATTGCCTCGCCAACCAGCCCACAAGAGCTATCTAGTCGTATTTTTCCGCCTTCGGCTCCAGAAGAGATGGGGTGGCTCGGTGAATATTTATACACCGTACGATCGACACCAAGCGGTAGTGATTTTATTACCTATCGCATCTCCGAAAGCGGTATAGGTATATTAGGATTCCGTGATGTTGCTTCCTCTGCCGGTTTTCGTGGATTGGCAGTTTCGGGCACAGAATTATATACGCAACAATACGACGGTTCTCCGGCTTCGGTTGATTTATTGTATGTACTTTCCGGACTAGGTGCGAGCACGACCAATCTTTCAGCCTCAAAGGCCGATATCGGATCAGCTTCTATCTTGGGCGCTTTGAGTACTGATAATTTTTACTCTTTATCAGGTTTATCACTACAAAACGGTCTGACTTTGTCCAGCGGTCCGCTAGCTTCGGGGAATGGCAAAATAAAAATCGGCAATACCATACTTGATAAAACACTTTTAGATCAATTACTTGTCTGGCTGAGTAGCTAATATGCAAAACTTCATCCCAAAATTTATCTGGCCATACCTAGTCGTCATCATTGTCGGTAGTTTGACTGCGGTTGTTTGGTTGGAAGCGCAGACCTGGGCAAATCCCGATTACACACCTCCTCGAAATAATGATGATATCGGTACTATTTCCAGTCTGGGTGGTGATAACCTGGGACGGACCGGTCAGCCGGGCAGTCATACGGCTACCTATGATCTCAATATGGAGGGTTGGGCTATATTTAACATTGAATCCAATAACGATTTGCCGGCTTTGCAGGTACAGGCCTATAGCGGCGCGATGGGAGCGGAGATTCATAGTAGTAATAAGGCTGGTTTGATTGCCAATAATACTAGTCAGAGCCCTACGGTGATAGCGCTCAATAATAACCCATTTGGAAGTGGTTCTCTTTCCAGTATGGGGTTATCGGCTGTATCCGATGGAGAGATCAGCGGACGTATCTATGGCACTACGCTTTTGGCTCGTGATAAAGATTTTATGCCTACACTCCATCTGGGATTAGCCGGAACAGAGTATATCTATGCCAGCTCCAGTGTGGCAGTCGGGAGTGTGGCTCCTACTGCTAGACTGTATTGGGGCAGTACGCTTCTCTGCGACCCGACTGACGCCGCTGGCAAATGCGGTTTTCGTTCTTCGGCATATGTCCCGGATAATTTGGGTTTCCTGGATCCGCACACAGCTCAACTTGATCTAAACATGATGGGTAACCGGGTGCTAAATATCGGCAGCGTTTCATCGGATGCAGCTTTGGTCAGCGAACAGGGAGCTGTTAATGGCGGCGTCAGTGCTGCTGTAGGCAATAATGGCTCTACAGCGCTTGGAATATCTACGGCTATAGTAGGTGAATCACGTTCACTGAACTCTTCATACGCTGGTCTAGCTGGTTGGCATGAGTCCATTGGTCCGGGTTTGATAGCGGCGGGACAGACCGGTAACTCGGCTGTCATCTCTGGGCGACTCAATATTGCCCGTAATGGTCTGGAAATGGAGAGAGTTGTCTTTGGCAATAGTGAAAGTGCTCTCAGCACGACTCAGCAGCCACAAGAGGCAGTGAGTGATTTGTACTGGGGTTCAAATGTATTGTGCAAAGCCAATCAAGCTAATTGCGGTTGGATGCCACCGGGAACTCCGGTTGACGCTTTTTGGGAATCTTCTAGCACATATCCGCCTTCGATTTTCTACAATAAACTAGTTAGTTCTGTCCATGGACGTGTCGGCATCGGGACAAACCAGCCCCAGTATCAGCTGGAAGTAGCCGGTTTGATGAGAACTACAGGAGCTAGTATCGGCAGTCTGAAGGCCAGCAGTGCTACCATCAGCGATACCGTGACAGCTATGGGAGAAACGCGAGTCATAGGTACAGCCACAGTCAGTAGTCGTCGAGGTCTAGCTGTTGCCGGCGGTGTCAGCGCTACTTCTTCGAGTGCTATTGTTTTGCGTATTGGTAGCGCTACTCTGACCGAAGCACAATTAAATACGATAATTCAAGCCTGCCGTAATTCAGCAGTTAACCCTTGTACCCATACTCCAACTTGGCCATGATCACCAGACGTCTATCACCCTTCATTAGTTTAATCGTTATCGCTTTCCTGGCGGTCGGTCTTTGGTTAGTAATCTGGACAGAAGTACGCAGCGGTTCGCTAGACGTATTCCGCAAATGGGGCTGGAACGCCATTACCAATACCAGCAATATTAACTCCGGCAATTATCAGCTAACAGGTTTGGGTTGGTTGAGTTTTAATTGTCTCAATGATTTTGATTATGATGGTATTGATGAAAATCGTTGTCCGGATTCTAGCTATGGTTTAAATATAAACGTTGACGGCACCAATAACACCACGAGCGCCAGCGCTATCTTGGGTGATGGCAATGATTATGTCCAGGGTTGTATTTGGTCAGCTACCTTTGGCTGGGTTTGTTTTGATCAGGATGCCAGCTACTGTCCTAATAATAGCAATTATCCGGGCTGTACCAAGCTCAGCGATACCGGCGTTTTGATCAAAAAACACAGCACTTATCCGTTGTATTATTTGGATAATAGCGATCCCAATACTACCCTTAGCGCTCGGGCTTCAATTTTATCTCTAGCTGAGACAGGCAAAGAATCTAGATCATTTATTGGTTTTCCAGCAGACTTTACCAGCGCGGAAGCTGTGTTGGATAGCAGTGAAAAGGCTGCCTTAGGCTCTAAGATTATGAATTGCATCGGTTGCGTAGGTAGTTTCCCCGGTTCCTGTGACGCTTGCGTATTGACCAGCGATGGTAGCTACGTGGATAGCGTGGAGGCACCAAATCCAAACATTGTCTGCACTCAGTGTTCTAGCTGTACCGTATTACAACGCGGAGGATCCTGCTCCGGCGCTGGGAATCCCAATGATCGTTACTGCAATCCAAATAGTTGTGCCGCTTGTTACCGCTCCAAAGGAACGGTAGTCAATTATTATAAATCATGTGAAAAGAGCGGCGTTTGGTGTACCCAAGATAGTCAGTGCACCCCTTCTGGAGGAAGCTGTACTTTCAAAAATTCCAAAGCAGAGCTATGCGGTTGGGCGTATAATGCTTACAGCGAGCCTGATGGTACCAAAAATACTGGTCTCACGTGGATTGCTTGGAATCCGGCTATCTATGGACAGGCAACGCCATTTTTTCAGGGAGACAGTGGAAGTATTTATTCTCGTTATGACATTAGAACGTTCCGCTCTTTACCGACTGGTCGGTATAATGCGTCTTATTTAATTGACGCAGGTAGCACAATTGCTCCATATTTGGTTTCGCAATTTAGCTCATCAACCAACGTTTTAATTAGACCAAACTTAGTTAACCCCCCTACGTTTCCTTCTCTCTTGGCTCCTGGATCAAACTTTGCTACCAGCTCATTAGGATACTTGGATATTGGGGGTTTGATCACAGATGTAACATCTGGAAACCTTGTCAATAAATATGGCTCTGTCATCAAGGTTGTCGATGACACTAACCCGAGCAACATGACGACAGCTATCTGGAATGAAGATAGCAATAGCAGCGTGACGCTTGATAATCGAGTTTTCTATGTCAAACCAACTGATGCAGCAGATAGAGTCGTAGGCGATGCATCAATACCTATTCCTGTGCCAAAATTTATCAATCCAGGCATAACCAAATCCGGGGCAGGAGTGATTGTAGTTGAAGGCGATCTAAGGATCGAATCAAATGTCATTTATAAGACTACGAATTACAGCCGTTTGAAGCAGATACCTTCGTTAGTGTGGATTGTCAAAGGCGATGTCTATATTCACCAAAAGGTGACGCAAGTTGACGGAACTTTCATAGTTTTGGGTGATGGCAATCCTCGTATGTGTCCTCAAATTGAAGATCCATTAGGTCCTCAGAATTCAGGTGGTTGTGGCCGATTTATAACTGGTAATGATCCTGACGATAGACGACCGTTAGTCGTCAATGGGTTAGCCGTAGCTAGACAGTTTAATTTTCAGAGAACGCATATTGGTGACATTACCAACCCACAGCCAGCCGAACAAATCGTTGCCGATGGTCGTCTGCAGGCCAATCCGCCGGCAGGCCTGTCTGATTTCAGCAAACGAATGCCGCGCTTTGGATTTGGTTTCTAAATCTCTACCGAATTACGACAGTTTATGGTATAATTTATCTGTTCTCTAGGAATGTGAACAACACATTTTGGTTGTCATTACAGCAGAAAAATTATTTAATACCCAACTGCATTTTGCATGGCAAAAAAGAGCTTTTTAGGAGTAGATATCGGCACATCGGCCATAAAAATTGTTGAATTAGCTGATCAGAATAAGCAACCAGCCCTCGTAACCTACGGTGTGGCTGAAGTTCAGACTGATATGATCAAGAGTAATTCAGCAGTTAACCAAGAGAAAACTGCGCGAATTCTGGCTGAGCTTGTCCGAAAATCACGTGTCACCACCACCAACTGCGTAGCTGCCTTACCTACCTTCGCCGTTTTTAATTCCATCATCAGCTTACCCAAAATGTCGCGCAAAGATCTGGCGGCAGCCGTCAGATGGGAAGCCAAAAAATTTATTCCACTACCACTGGAGGAGATGATACTTGACTGGGAGGTGCTATCGGAAGCCGGTGACGCTCAACTCAGTACCAATCCTTTAAGTCGTGATCTTGGATCACTTTTTCGTAAGAAAAAAGAGCAAGCCAAGAGTCCTGAGGAGCTGAAAAAGGCTCAGGAAGAGGAAATGGCAGCCGAACAGAAAGCCCTAGCCAAAGCCGCGGGCAAAAGCTCCAAAGATACTATACGCTTATTATTGACTGCTGCGCCCAAGAATCTGGTAGCTAGCTATATTGAGATATTTCGACAGGCCAACCTGACACTTCTGAGCTTGGAGACAGAAGCTTTCGCTTTGTCTCGCTCGCTTATCGGTAATGACCTGACCACTTCAATGATTGTCGATATTGGTTCATTGTCGACGGACATTGTCATTATTGAGAAAGGAGTGCCAATCTTAAACCGCGGCATTGATATCGGGGGATATACCATTACTAAGTCGATCATGAACAGTCTCAACGTTACCTTTGAACGAGCGGAACAATTTAAAATTGATTTTGGTGTCATGGTCGGTGATCCCAGTAAAGGCATTCCACAGACAATATCCGCCAGTCTGGATCCAATAATGAATGAAATTAAATACGTCAGCGAATTATATCAAAATCAAGGAACGCTGAAGGTAGAAAAAATAATTTTATCTGGTGGTTCGGCCTTCCTACCGCATTTGACCGAATATATATATAATAATGTCAAGATCCAGACTATTATCGGCAATCCTTGGGATCGTGTTATTTATCCATTAGATTTGAAGCCGGTGCTCGACAGTATGGCTCCGCACATGGCTTCGGCTATTGGTTTAGCTATGAAAGATATTGTTTAATATGGCAGATTCTTGGAATACATCAGAAGATAAAGACAAAGATCAAGGGAAAGGTATCAACCTCTTGCCGGAAGATTTGCGTCGGCGTGAGAGTTCTCTCTTGAAGCACACTGGTTCAGCTGATCCTGAACTACGTATTCCCAAACGCGAAGTCTTGGAGAAGCATGAAGGTAAGGTGCCTTGGTTTTCTTGGTTCTCCTGGTTCAAGAGAGAAAAAAAAGCGTCTGAGAAAGCAGTTGAGACATCAGAAGTGAAAACCAAGAAACCGCGATTGATTTTCCGTATTCTCAAGGATCGTCGGCGCGAACAACAAGAGCTGGAACAGGCCAAAGAAGAAATATTGAAAAAAACTATTATCGAGGACGTCTTACAGAAACCAGCGGTCAATTTGCCGTCCAATGATAATGATCTGGTCAACGCGGCGCAACGAGGAAAAATCGGTGGCACCTCTACAGTGGCTCTGCCGGATATCTATGATCAGTCGACGATAAAAATCGAACGACCAAGCGCACCAATACCATCTACTCCTGTGATTCCAGAACCGCCCGTTTCCGAGCCGTTACCCATAGCTCCGGCAGATCTGACGCCCCCAGCTCCAGAATCTGTGTTAAGCCAACCGAACATAGTGACTCCTCCCGAAGCGCCGAAACCTGATGGTGAGCATAAATCTCATCAGCCATTCCATTGGCCAATGTCATTTAACCATAAGGATAATGGCAGGGGCTTTGCTGTAAATCTGATACCGACCTCATTCCGAATGCGCAACTGGCAACAAGTAACCATGATCGCTATTTGGTCATTTTTGGGCGCTTTGATTATTTCAGCCGCTCTCTACGGCGGGCTCTGGTGGTGGGGAGATAGGTTACAAAATCAACGCAGCGCCCTAGACGATCAGATCGCCACTGTCCAGCAAAGGATTGCCAGATTTGAAGTGCTTCGTGATGATTTGGCGCAAACTGAGACGACTATCAAAGATATGCAGATGCTGATAAATCAGCATGTCTACTGGACCAATTTTTTTGCCGCTTTGGAGCGATTTACCTTAGCTGATGTTTACTTTGATGGGGTTACTGCTGGCTTGAATGGAGTCATGAGCTTTAGCGCTCATGCACCTGACTACCTGACGGCGGCCAAACAGGTGAAATTATTGCAGCAACCGGAAGCTTTAAGCTTCGTGCTGTCAGCTTCGGTCAATCAGATGAGTGGTAGCAATGAGAGTGGTGTCAATTTTACCATTGATTTGGTTATCAATCCGCTTCTTTACTATAAGACTTCCAATGCCAACCAATAATCAAAAACCGACCAGCGTTTTGCAACAACGAGCTCGACAGCTTGAAAATGTCGGACCAGCTTTGCAGTTATTGAATCAATTTTTACCATGGATTGTCACCATGATATTTTTGACTGTATTTTTACTGGCTTATTTCCTAGTTTTGGGACCGAAGTTTACTGAAGTCATTGATCAACAGCAGAGTTTTCTACCGGAGCGACGCAGCACTCTGGAAACTATGGAGAAAATCGAGACACGGTTGAAAGATTTGGATAGAAAATTTTCCCAATTAAAAATTACACGTCAGTCGGATCTAGATTTCTTGAAAAAAGCTTTGCCAGATCAGCCGGATTATCCTGGTTTATTTGCCCAGGCCGAATATCTGGCTAAGTTGCACAATTTTGAATTACAGTCCGTCGATATCACGGAATCATCAGAAAGACCGTTGGAGAACCGTCAGGAACCGTCAGCTGAGCAAGCGCAATCAGCTAGCGAAATAGCCCTGGGATCATTACCCAAAGATGTCTATCTTTTGACGGTAAATATTCAGCTTGGCAGTGGTACCTATAACCAATTTAAAGCCTATCTGGAGTCTTTGGAAAAGAACCTGCGTTTATACAACATTCAAAGTATAAATTTCAGTGGTCTCAATGCAGAGGATGAGACTATCAGCAGTTTCAATATTGTTTTGGTTACCTATTATCGCTCACCATTACTGACGGCGATCAAGGATACAATTGCCGAAGAAGTTCAAAATCAAAATAAGACTAATCAATCAGGACCGGGATCAAATGAGTAATAAAGATAAAATTTTATTGTCAGCTTCTATAGTGATGTTTTTGATCTCTGGAGTCTTTTTATACTTCAATTTTTTTGCGCCGCAGTATGTTACGTTTTTGCCCACTCCGGCTGGTCCGAGTCAAGCTGCTGCCGGCCTGACGCAAGCACAGGTAATTGATAATCAAACTCAAAGTTCCTATCGAAAGCTGGACAGTCAAAATTCAGCTTGGAAAAAGCTCTGGGAGGATAATCGTTTTATCAGCTTGTCGGGGCAGGCGCTGATACCAGTGGATATTCGTCCGGATGAGTATGGTCAAAAGACAAACCCTTTTCTGCCGCTCGATTACAGTAAGAATATATGTGATGAGGTTTTAAAATTTGCTGAGGAGTGTGAAGTCACGACTTTTGAGGATTACTTAAAAAAACTAGAATAATAATGTCAGGTAATTTTTTATTTTAAAAAACCATGCCCAATAGTCGTTATCAAGAGCTACTACAACGACTGGCCGCTGATCATCTCTTGGATCAGGGCCAATTACGTCTTTTATCCACCCAGACACCGACCACGGTGGCAGAGATGGAGCGTATTGTCCGTGGCGTGATAAAAATGTCCGAGGAACAGTGGACCGAATATAAGGCATTGCTATTAAATGTTTCTTACATCAATTTGGTCGGTAAGCTTATCGGCTCCACGGTGTTGAACAATCTACCACGTGATTTGGCTGAAAATTATCAGATGGTGGTTTTTGCCAAGACTAGGGAGGATCTGGAAGTCGGTATGATAGACCCGTCAAACTTGAAAGCCATCGAAGCAGTAGAATTTGTGGCACGCAAATTGGGTTTGCGTGCTAAGTATTATTTAATATCGGCTGACAGCTACCGCGCCTCTACCAAGCAGTATGAATCCTTGGGTGAAGAGGTAGGCGAGGCCTTGGGCGTGGCTGAAGAAATCTTTGCTCCGCGTGATGAACAGGGTGAAGATGTGGATGAAGTTATCAAGAGTGCGCCAGTCACCAAGATTATTTCTGTTATTTTGCGTCATGCCATTGAAGGTCGTGCTTCTGATATCCATATAGAACCGGTCGGTGACCAGAGTCGAGTACGCTATCGTATTGACGGAATCTTGCATACCACCATTGTGTTGCCTATCTATGTTCACGCCGCCCTGATCTCTCGTATCAAAGTTATGGCCAATCTCAAAATTGACGAGACGCGAGCTCCGCAAGACGGTCGTATCCGTCTACAGGTGCACAAGCGCGATGTTGATTTTCGTATTTCTACTATTCCACTGGTAAATACAGAAAAAGTCGTTATGCGTATCCTGGCCACGCCAGATAAGGCGCCGACTCTGGCAGATCTGGGTTATATGGGAATCCAAGGGGAGATAACAGAGGCAAACATAGAAAAACCGAACGGCATGTTTTTGGTGACTGGACCGACTGGCTCTGGCAAATCTACCACGCTCTATTCTGTCTTGGATCGTATTAACCGTGAGGCGATCAATATTACAACGCTGGAAGATCCGGTCGAGTATTTTATTAAAGGCGTCAATCAGTCACAGATTCGTCCGGAGGTTGGCTTCAACTTTGCTACTGGTCTGCGGTCACTCCTACGTCAAGATCCGGATATTATGATGGTCGGAGAAATTCGCGACCGTGAGACAGCTAGTCTAGCTATTCAAGCGGCCTTGACCGGACATTTTTTACTATCAACATTGCACACCAATAGTGCTCTAGGCGCTGTCCCGCGTTTGTTTGACATGAAAGTTGAGCCGTTCCTCTTATCGTCGACTTTGAATCTGATAATCGCGCAACGTCTGGTCAGGCGCATCTGTGATAATTGCCGAGAGGAAATAGCTATATCGCCAGAAATTGTGCAAAAAATAAAGAATCGAGTAGTCGGTATTCCCGAGGCCTCATTTTATGGCGGCATCAAAAAGAGTGATCCTTTGAGATTTTTTCATGGCAAAGGTTGTAGTAGATGCGGTGATGTCGGCTATCGCGGGCGTATCGCTATTGTCGAGGCTATCAATGTATCCCGCAAGATGCGTGAGCTGATAGCTACTGGATTCAAAATGTCCGACGTGCAGAAGGAGCTGGAGGATCAGCATTTCATCAGCATGGAGCAAGACGGCATTATCAAATCATTGCTAGGTATCACCACTTTGGAGGAAGTGTTACGTGCCAGCGAAAGTGAATTATAAATGAATAACACTATGGCAGAATCAAAAAAAATTCTCATTGTCGAAGACGACGACTTTTTGGTGCAGATGTATGCGACCAAATTGGAGATAGAAAATTATGTCGTTTTTATGGCCACGGACGGCGCTAAGGGTCTAAAAATGGCCACCAAAGAAAGACCAGATCTGATACTTTTGGATCTAAATTTGCCGATTATGGACGGCTTCCAGGTTTTGGAAGAGTTAAAGAAAAATCCTGAGACCAAGTCGATACCCGTATTAGTCCTGACTAACTATGGTCAAAAGGAACACATTGATAGATGCCTCAATCTGGGAGCGGAAGATTATCTGATCAAGGCGCATTTCGTACCGTCAGAGGTGGTGGAAAGGATCAAAAAGATTATTAGTCAATCATGAGCACCACCACCAGCTTACTGCTGAATAAAATTCTGAACGACGCTCTGGAGCGCAAGGCCACTGATATTCACTTGACCGTCGGCAATTATCCGGTCTATCGCATCAATGGTCAGCTGGTGACAGCCACCCAGGATCAGATTTTGACACCTGATGTCCTGAATACTGTGGCAGAATCTTTTTTGTCTCCTGCAGAAAACGAAGCCTTACAACGACAGCGCGAGGTGGCCACGGTCTATACTTGGGCTGATCGGGCTAGATTCCGAGCCCAGGTATTTTATCAACGTGGATATATGTCTTTATCTTTACGGGTGATACCGCCAAGATTACTTTTGCCCAAGGAGCTACAGATCTCACCAATGTTGATCGCTGCTATGGCCAAGACCAAAGGGTTGATCTTTATCTCTGGACCGTATAATTCTGGACGTTCGACCACTGCGGCTAGTCTGGTGGAATATGTCAACCAGACACAAAGTCGACACATTTTAACTTTAGAACAACCAATTGAATATCAGTTGGTCAATAATAAATCAGTCATTCATCAGCGTCAGGTCGGTACTGATGTGCCGTCTTTCATCGACGGACTTCATGAAGCGGTAGATGCTGATGTCGATGTCATCGTGGTAGCTCATGTCAATGAAGCGGCTGAGGAAGTAGCAATATTGCAGGCGGTCGAGGGTGGTAAATTGGTGTTGGTGGTTTTGAATGGTCTGTCTATATCCACGACTCTGGAGTCATTCATGGGTCTGATACCTCCATCGGAGCAGCAGTGGGCCAAGGATATTATCTCGGAGCATCTCCTGATCATGACCAATCAGCGCTTAGTCCCCAAATCTGATAACAGTTTGCAGCTTGTTTCTGGCATTTTGACTATGAATGGCGCGGTGCGTAACGTTCTGCGTGACGGTAATTTTTTCCAACTGAGCAATGTGATGATGACTTCGCGTCAGGATGGTATGATTACTCTGGATCGTAGTTTGGCTGACCTGGTCAAAGCAGGTATTCTGTCGCTAGACCAGGCGTCCAAATATGCCGTAGACCCTAACGGTCTCCAGCTAATGGTTAAGCAATAAGATAGATTCATGGCGTTATATCGTTACAAAGCAGTCAGCCCCATTGGACAAGTTTCTCAAGGGACCGTCGAAGCCTCTACTATAACTGCGGCCAATGAGGTCCTGTCTGATCGTGGTTTGGTAGTGGTACGACTGCATCAGGTCAGAGGCGTCCATCGAAATTTTCGTAATATCAATATCGGTGGCCCGCGTATGAAGGATATTGTAATTTTTGCCCGACAGCTAGCGGTCATGGTTCAGGCTACGGTGCCGATCGTGCCGGCTCTGAGAGTTTTGTCTCAGCAGACAGATTCGTCACAGATACGCGATGTGGCCAAACAAATGGCAGATGATGTCGATGGCGGTCTTCCTATGTCTCAGGCGTTTGGTCGTCATCCCAAAGTTTTCAGTCGGTTTTTTGTAGCTATGATTCATTCCGGAGAGACTAGCGGACGTCTGGACGAAGTTTTGAATTATCTAGCCGATCAGATGGAAAAAGATTATGATCTGGTCAACCGTATTCGTGGTGCTATGATTTATCCGGCTATCATCGTTTTAGTTATGATTGCCGTGGGTATCGTTATGATGGTCTACGTTATCCCCAATATTGCCAATTTATTGAAAGAAAGCGGAGGAGAGTTGCCCATCGCCACTCGTATCCTGATTCAGATCAGTGATTTTATGACTATTTATTGGTGGACAATACCGGTCATATTTGTCGGTGTCATAGCTCTACTCCGTGCCTATACAGCGACCAAATCAGGTCGAGATGTCTGGAGTCGGATCATCTTGAAAGTTCCCGTTTTCGGCTTGATTCTGAATAAGGTTATCCTGGTGCGTCTGACACGCAGTCTGGCTACTCTGATCAAAGGCGGCGTGCCTATTGGTACGGCTTTGGAGATTACCAGTGAGGTAGTCGATAATGCTGCCTATCGTGAAGTACTGGTCCAAACTATCAAGGAAGTGCAGGATGGTAATTCTATTACTACCGTTACGGCCGAGAGTCGTCTGATACCAAAGATTGTCACGGAGATGATGGCTGTGGGTGAGCAGACTGGTAAGCTGGACGAAATCCTGGAACGTTTGGGTAATTTTTATGATCGTGAAGTCACAACCTTAGTCTCGACCTTGACCTCACTGATTGAGCCGATAATTCTAGTGACTTTAGGCGTGGGTGTGGCTTTCATGGTCGGCGCGGTCATGGTGCCGATGATGGAGTTGGCGCGGAGTTTTCAATAAAAATGAACGTAGGGGCAGGTCCTCGCCTCGCAGAGCCTTGGCGAAGCGGGGCGACCGTGACCTACAAGTGGGACAACTGTCAACTAACTGTGCTATAATAATGACATTGTTAATAAGTAATTCCGCCAAACATGCCTAGAATCGAAGTATCTGAGCTCAGGATTCTAGCCATCAATAAGGCGAACAAGGAAGGGAGGTGACTTCATGAATAAAAAAGGTTTTACCTTGATCGAATTGTTGGTGGTTATCGCTATTATCGGTATTCTCTCAGCTATCGCCATCGTCAACTTGAACTCAGCTCGTGATAAGGCCAAGATTGCTGCCGCCAAGGCTGCATTGAGTGGTGTAATCCCGGGATTAGTAATTTGTCAGGATGATGCGACCGGCGTAATTCAAAACGGAGCCGCAGCAACCTGCCCAGCAGTTGCAGCGAGCGGCCTTGCGATTACTCCTGGTGGATCATTCTGTAGCGTTGCCAATATTGGTAATTGGCCAGTTATTTTAGGTAACGGATTTACTTACGGCGCGGCTGGTGCTACGGGATGTATATCGGACAAGCCGAATAGCACCTTCTCCTTTCAGGCATCTAATGGTACCTGTACTATTACCTGTAGCGCTGCTTCAGGATGTACATACGTTGGATGTTAGTTATCGGTTGTTATTAGATAAATACAGACTATCTCATCAAGACAGTCTGTATTTTGTTTGGTATACTATGTGTATGAAAGGAGTGAGTACAAAAGGTTTTACGCTGATAGAATTACTGGTCGTCATCGCCATTATCGGTATCTTGTCAGCTATCTCTATCGTCAACTTGAATAGCGCTCGTGGTAAGGCTAAAGTCGCAGCTGGTCAGGCTTCGGCTAATAATTTGATTGCCGGTATGATGCTATGTACTGATTCTGGTGGTCAGATCACTAGCCGTAACGACGGTAGTGGACCTATTACCTGTGGTGATGGTACTCCTATTCAGAATACGCCAAGAGACGGAGATCCTTTTTGCACGGTTGGTAATCTCGGTACCTGGCCATATATTGGTACCTATAATTTTACCTATCTACCATGCGAATACACTGCCAGCAGTCAAAGATGGGAATTTTCTATGCGTAATATTGATCAAGATGTGTGTATTGTCTGCGATTCGAGTAATGGGTGTATAAAGGGTGTTGCTGCTAGTTGTTAGTTTGTACTGTTTGCGACCACGTCAGACGTGGGAAGCAATCTAGCATTAATATTTGCATGTTAGACTGCTTCCTCCGCTACGTCTGACGTAGCATCGTCGCAGACGTTATTAAATTGAGCTTAGTATTTAGCCCGCCTTGCCGAAGACGACAAGTCGAGGCAGGAATTTAGAGTTTCATATGTTACTATCTTGGGAATTTTTCTACAAATACCGATTCTATATTGTTTCACTAGCGATTTCGGTCATCATTTTGGGGTTTGTCTTTGGATTGTCCTTGTATTACGGTGGCAAAGCCAACGACGTACGCCTATTGTCTGGATTGAAAGCCTATAGCTATGGTTTGGAAGCTTACTATGGACAACATCGTAGCTATCCAGTAGCGACGGACAAAAAATTGGCAGGAGTCATGGTGATCAGCGATAGCGGCTTTGGCAACCCGTCCGGAAAGGTGTATTATTATGCTAGGTTAGATTCTGGTGGAACCTATACCAGTGACGGTTCGAGTTATACTATTTCTTTCCGTTTGTCTCACCGTTGGTCTGGTCAAGGGTTGGAAGGTAAGAAATGTCAGATACGACCTATGTACAAATTGCAGTGCACTTAATATAAATAGTAAAATAAAATATGAAGAAGGGATTTACCCAGCACCATTTTTATGTATTTTGTCTATATATTGCCTACCGTCCGGTTACTTAACCGACTACCTTTTAGAATCTTCTGGGGCATGTCTTAATCTTAGAACTACTCTAAAGATCTAGACAAGCTCCTTGAAAAGTTTAAAAATAAATAGAATTTATATGGGTTCCACAAATAATTTAGAGAGAAGGCTCCAGGAGCATAATGACGGTTTAGTTAGCTCAACAAAACCATACAGGCCATGGAGGCTCGCTGTCTATGAGGCCTATAGCTCAGAAGCAGATGCAAGAGAGCATGAACAAAAATTAAAAGCACATGGAAATGCCATTAAAGAATTAAAGAGAAGAGCTCGGGGAAGTTTGAAAAATGGTGCTGGGTTTACTTTAATTGAACTTTTGGTAGTCATTGCCATTATAGGCATACTATCTGCTGTGGCGGTTGTAAATTTATCTTCAACCCGTACAAAAGCCAAGTTGACCCAGATGGAGTCAACCATGAATAATCTACTGAAAGGGGCTTCAGTCTGTTTGCAGAGCAATGTGCAACTGAATTGCGCGGCGCCGGCGGGTATGGATGCTTGTAATGGAGCTGCTTCTGGTCCGCTAGGAAAACCAGACGCGACATCGGCTATCTGTTTGAATGATAGCCCAGCAGTTGGAACATGGCCCGATTTAGCCAAAGACACTAGAAACCCCTGGATTTATAAATTCTTGGCTAACTCAAATTCAGATTCTGCGACCTTTACTTTTTCTGCTTGTGAGCCATCATCAACCACTTTCCCGTTACCAACAACCTGTCTCTCGGGCGGGAAAACCATTACATGTACTGAAACGGGATGTGTAACTAGTACAACTCCATAAGACTGGACTGTTTTTGCTCTGAAATTATGGTATAATTCACCCGAATGATACTATTTTTTCTTTTTGTCTTTGGCCTCATTATCGGCAGTTTTCTCAATGCCGTGATTTACCGTCTGCGCTTGGACGAGTCGTTTATCAAAGGGCGTTCCCGTTGCCCAGACTGTAGACATTCCTTGAGCTGGATTGATTTGGTACCGCTCATCAGCTGGATCATATTGGTCGGAAAGTGCCGCTACTGCCACAAGTCTATCTCGGTGCAATATCCACTGGTGGAGGTAGCTATGGGCCTGGCTTTTGTCATGCTTGGTACCATGTATTCGTTGACAGACCCTTTATCAATCATTGGTTTTATTAGCGGTATAATAGTTACTTCACTACTAGCTATCATCTTTGTCTATGACCTCAAACATTACATTATTCCGGATGTAATTGTCTGGCCACTAGCCGTGATCAGCGCCATGAGCAATTTATTGTTAGGCCGATCCTGGCTGGATCTTTTGATAGGCTCTCTGGTTGGCGCTGGATTCTTTGGGTTGCAGTATCTGGTTTCACATGGTCGCTGGATTGGCTTCGGTGATGTCAAGCTGGGGTTGGCGATGGGACTACTTCTGGGGTGGCCGCAGATTACGGTGGCGCTGATGATCGCTTATTTATCCGGCAGTATTATTGGAATTTTTTTGATCATTCTCGGTCGCAAGAAAATGACCAGCCAAGTGCCATTTGGTACCTTTCTTAGTTTGTCTACATTCATAGCCATGCTCTACGGCGGCCAGATATGGGACTGGTATCAGAATTTAGTTTTACTGCCATGAAAGTAAATGGTTATACTATGATAGAACTTTTAGTCGTCATCGCTATTTTCGGTATTTTGATGGGGATTGCTGTGGTCACAATGCGCGGAGTGGGTACCAAAGATATTATCAAAGCCGATGCTGATCGCGTCGTAGCTGTCCTGCGTCAGGCTAGGAACAGAGCTTTCAATGGCATTGTCAACCCTGCTGATAGTGTCTATCCAGCCGGGGGTTGGGGTTTGTACCTCGATAACACCGTGACGCCACGTCAGTATATTTTGTTCGCGGATAAAAGTGATGACGGTATCTATGACAGTGATGAAGGAGTCGCGACGTATACTCTTTCCAACAATGTTAATTTTCGTTTTCTTAACGGTAGTGTGGGTACTATTGCCAAGGGGACTATTATTTTTGACGGAGACAGCTTCCCTAAACTGCAGAATAATTGTGGAGCTCCTCTTTGTTTACAGTTCTGGACTCAGAATAGTAGCAATATAATATTTCAGATACGGGTAACTGGTAATAGTTGTATTGCTTCAATCAAGTTCGCTCCTACAGCGCAAGATTCTTCTCTGCGTATAGAGCAAAGTTTAAGTGGTTGCTGAGATGAACCCAGCATTATTTTTATGCAGATGATACAATTTTTTGAAAATCAAAAGATGAAAGGAAATTTAGGCATTTCGTTACACGAGGAAAATAAGCGGCAAAAAAATGATGCTGGGTTCACCTTGATAGAGGTAATCATTGCTTTGGCCGTCATTGTCACTGGTTTGGTCGGAGCTCTGGTGCTGGCTACATCAAATTATCGGGCTTCGCGAGATAATATCAGTCGGGTTTTTGCCGCTAACCTAGCCCGCTCAGCGGTCGAAGCCGTACGCAATACTCGTGACACCAATTGGCTGCGCAGTGATCTGAATATACTAGCCGGAACGACACCCTACACGTGGGATCGATTTGCCGGTGTTAGTGGTGCGTCTGTGGCGCCGGCCTTCATAGTAGGCCAGGGAACCCCTGATACCTATAGTTTTACCAAAGTTGATGTACCTGATCCGTTTTCATCTGGTTGTCAGAGATTGGACTATATGTGTTCTTGTTTAAAAATGGCTGGCGACCTTTGTGCTCTGTCTTTCGGTATTCCCGTAGGCTATGGTTATAACGAATCGCTCCATCGGCTGGTGGTGCTTCAGGATATTTGCTGGAATGACACGAATGACGTAGAGAGCACCAGAGAGTACGGTCTCTCCTGTGCAACTGGTGATGTCAAGATAGGCGTATTGGTCACGGGTATTGTTAAGTATGGCAGTAGTCAGATGGTGACGGTCAAAGAGAAATTATATAACTGGCGTGAATAATATGAAAAGGATATGCCCAGCACCATTTTTTATGTACTTCGTCTACTTAATACAAAGTGTAAAAACAGGTAAAACATATATGGGCTCAACCAAAAATTTAGATAGAAGGTTAAACGAGCATAATGAAGGGCTTGTTACTTCAACTAGGCCGTATAGGCCGTGGAAAGTAGTGGCTTATGAAGCATATAATTCGGAAGCTGATGCACGAGAGCGTGAACAAAGGCTAAAAGCTCATGGCAATGCTTCAAGAGAGTTTAAAAAAAGAGCTAAATACAGCTTACTTGAAAATGGTGCTGGGTATACTCTAGTAGAAATGTTGGTCACGATTGCTATTTTTTCATTGGCTTTCATTGCAATTAGCTCGATTTTTATCGGTACGACTACAGCTCAGAATAATGCTAGAGCCAATGTCGCTGTTTTGAACGAGAGTCAGTTGGTATTTGAGCAGATTGCTCGCGAGATTCGCTCTCATACTATTGATACCGATCCGACGACCTGCAATTGTCCGGATGTCAATTTTATCTGTCTCAAAGATTTGAGCGGTCAGACAACTTTTATCCGTCATAATGCCGTTAATCTCAATGCCGAGCTTAGTCATAGTACCTCATGTTCGGGCGCTAGCTGGTCAGTCCTCAATGATCCCAGTATTCGGATTGACTCCTTGGTATTTTATCCTAATGACGATCCCACAGAACAGCCATTTACTTCCATCCAGATGACGGCCACCAATAATGCTAACGTAGCGCGTCAGCGGACGCTCCTTTTTCAAACTATGATTTCTACACGTTATTATGCGCCCAGAAATATTCAGTAGCAAAAGAAAGTCTTTACAGGATCCAAGCCGGGGAGCAGTTTTGCTCATGTCTCTGGTGATATTAACTATCACCATGTTTGCCACCATTGCCCTCAGTCGTCTATTGATCACAGAGATCAACTCGGCGCGGTATCTCGATAGCTCTGTAGTAGCTCATTACGCGGCTGAAAGCGCGGCCGAGGAGATGCTCTGGTTTTTAAAAGAGTCTAAAGGATTGGACGAGCTGGTGACACCGTATCCTTATTATTTGTTTTTTAATCGTAGTAATACCTTAAATCGTCAGTTGGACAGAACCTATATATCACCAAGTCCATATGCTGATAAAGACCGTCTCTATGATATCATCAAAATTTCTACAACCTCACCTGAATACGTTGTCTATGATTTACCAATTTTTTCTTCGGCGCAGTTAAATGTCTTTGATCCAACCCAGGAAACGCCGACGGTTATTCATCCAGTTATTGATACACAAGCCAATCAGTTGAAGATTGACTGGGAGGTCAAGGCCTGCGGCGGCAGTCAGAGATTGGAGGTTTCCCTGGTGACTTTCCAGAATGCCAGCGGTCTGCAGTTTGGCCGGCCTCAGAAGTACTATTTTATTTGCGATTGTACCGGTAGTGGAGTTACTCCAAACCAGTGTAATACAACAATCAGCAGATTATCCCTGACTCCTAGCAAGTTCTACCATGTTTCAATCCGCCCGATCGACGACGGTCTGAAACGACTTTCTGTCACCACAGACAATAGCGCCGGATTACCCTCGCTGGTTTCCATACAGACGCGTGGACGCTTCCGAAACGCCAGCCAAGAGATAACCGTGACCACGCCATTTAATCCCGCCTTGTCTGATATTTTTCAGTACGTGATATTCTCCGAAGCCAGCATTATCAAGAATGTAACCTCACCACAGCTGGAGCCCTATGGAGCGCTGTGTGGGGTGTGCGCTGACACAGGAGTGGGATGCAGTCAGCATTGTGGAACGGCCAATTGCCAACAAAGAGCCATCACAGATACCGTTCAGCCAGTTTGTTTTGACACTGTTGGTAGTGAGGCCTATGGCTCTGATATTACCCAGACAAATAGCGGTCGTTGTAATGCCCGTTGTACTGGATATACCGTTTGTGGTGATGGTCAACTGCAATCACCTAATGGCGTTGGCTTCATTGAGCAGTGTGATGATGGAGATATATCTAACCTTGATACCTGCACCAACGAATGTCGGTTGACTACATGCGGTGATGGATATGTGAATAGACCCAATGGCGCTCAAGGATTTACAGAGGTCTGTGATGATGGTGCGGCTAATAGTAATTCTGTAGAAGGTGCATGTAATCTTACTTGTTCCGGTATAGTCATAGGGGTAACCCCTCCTCAATGTAGTATTTACCAATGGGCCTGCACTAATTGGACCCCATGCACTAATGGGTTTCAAAGACGAGTGTGTACCTGTAATAAGCAATTAGTAAACGGTAGTTGGGTAAGTCCGTGTCCCAGTCCTGATATAAGTTGTAGGCCACCGACGAACCAAACTTGCATTGATCTTGACCTCTAGATTTATACTCTATTATTCCCTATGGATAGAAAGCAAGCTAAAATTCGTATTGATAAACTTAAGAGAGAAATTGAAAGACATCGCTATCTCTATCATGTCTTGGATAAGACAGAGATTAGCGAAGCAGCTTTAGATAGTCTGAAGCACGAATTGGTGCGATTGGAAACAGAGTTTCCTCAGTTTCTGATGTCTGATTCTCCTTCTCAAAGAGTGGCCGGTAAGGTCTTGAAACAATTTTCCAAAGTTAAACACAGCAAACCGGTGTTTTCTTTGCAGGATTTTTTTTCTCCCACAGAACTATCTGAATGGCAAAATCGGATTGAAAAAATAGTAAAGCAAAAAATTAAGGGATATTACTGTGAACTCAAGCTGGATGGTTTGACCGTTGTCCTGACCTATGAAAATGGAATGCTGGTGCGAGGCGCTACCCGTGGTGATGGCGTCGTAGGGGAAGATGTGACTAATAATCTGCGTACGGTTGAGAGTATACCCTTACAATTAAACATAGCCGGCTGGAAAAATATTCCAAAGGTCATAGAAGTACGTGGAGAAGTGGTTATCAGTAAGAAGCGTTTCGCTCTGATCAATCAGAAGCAGAAAAAAAATGGTCAGTCGGAATTTGCCAATCCACGTAATCTGGCGGCCGGCTCGGTGCGTCAGCTAGATCCTGCAGTTACCACCGAACGTCGGCTAGATTGTTTCGCTTTTGAACTAATCACTGACTGCGGACAAAAGACTCACGCAGAAACTCACGAGATACTGGCTCGGCTGGGCTTTAAAACCTCCAAACTTAATGAGAAGGCTGGAAATTTGTCAGAAGTTAAAACGTTTTTAACCCGTTGGGAAAAGAAACGTAAGAGTTGGGATTACAACACCGATGGCGCTGTGATTGTGGTGAACGATACAGTCCAGGAGCGTGCTTTGGGAAGCGTCGGTAAGAGTGAACGCTGGATGGCTGCTTATAAATTTCCGGCCGAGCAAACCACGACTATTGTTAAAGATATTATTATCCAGGTCGGACGCACCGGCGCCCTGACACCCATCGCTGTCCTCGAGCCTGTCTTAGTTGCGGGCACCACAGTCTCACGAGCCACCTTACATAACGCTGATGAGATTGAACGTCTGGATGTTCGTGTCGGTGATACGGTAATCATCCAGAAAGCTGGTGATATTATCCCCGATATTGTGCAGGTGTTGCCAAAATTGCGTCCAGCCAAGAGTCGCGCCTTTGTCTTTCCCCAGAAATGCCCGATCTGTCGTCAGTCGGTGATCCGTCCGGCTAAGGAAGTGGCCTATTACTGTACCAATAAACAATGCTTTGCCCGGCAGATACAAGGTTTGATTCACTTTGTCAGCAAGAAAGCTCTGAATATCGACGGGCTGGGAGATAAAATTGTCGAACAATTAATGCAGGCGGGCTTGGTGACTAAAGCGGCTGATTTTTTTTCGTTGAGACAGACCGATCTGGAATCGTTGCCGCGCTTCGGCAGTAAATCAGCGGAGAATATCATCAAAGCCATTGCTCAGGCCAAGAAACAGCCATTATCCCGTTTGATTTACGCGCTTGGTATTCGTCACGTAGGAGAAGAAACCGCCAGGCAGTTGGCGGATCATTTTGGCTCACTGGCCAAATTGGAGCAGGGCAGTTTGCAACAATTTCAATCGGTACCTGACATAGGGCCAGTAGTGGCGGAATCGCTCTGGAATTGGTTTCAGACACCGTCGCATCGGGAATCGTTACAAGCTTTGCAAAAGGTTTTGATCGTTGAGAAAAGTAAACCAGTGACCAATCAGAAATTGCACGGCAAAACGTTTGTTATCACCGGCACTTTAAGTCAACCCAGAGAAGAGATGGCTACACAGATTCGTCAGCTCGGAGGCAAAGTAGCTACTAGCGTCAGTAGTCAGACGGATTATCTGGTGGCTGGAGATGATCCTGGCTCGAAATTAATCAAAGCCCAGAATTTAGGCGTGAAAATACTAGACGAGGCGTCATTAGCTAAATTATTGGGTTAGGGCTTAAGTTAAGGTATAATCAGCACTATGAGCACTATAGTTTCAGAACACGATATCAGCCGGCTAGCCGCTTTGGCCAGATTACAATTTGATTCAGTAGAACGACAGCGTCTGACAGGAGAACTGGAGTCGATTTTAGACTACGTGCGTCAATTACAAAAAGTAGATATCAGCGGTGTCAAAGCTTTTTCTGATCACTACGCGCACAAGGCTCTCTTGCGTCCGGATCAGAGCAGAGTCTGGACTACTGATAATTTGTTAGCCAATGTACCGACCGAGCAGGGGTTACTAGTCGTAAAAAATGTCTTTGACCGTCATGAATCTTAAACACCTGACTATTAGTGCAATTGCGGCTGGTCTGGAAAAGAAAGAATTCAGTTCGGTAGAATTGACGCGCGGCTATCTCGGAGCTATTAAACACGATAGGTCAAATGCTTTTATTACCGTCAACGAAGAAGCGGCAGTCAAAATGGCTCAAGCGGCGGACGACCGTCGTTCACAAGGGCAGGGAACTATTCTGACCGGCGTACCCTTGGCAGTCAAAGATGTCTTTGTTACTCAAGGATTACGTTCGACCGCCGGATCTAACGCCCTGCAAAACTATATCCCACCATACACCGCTACGGCCGTGAGCTCTCTAGAGAAAGCGGGTATGGTCGTCTTGGGCAAGACCAACTGCGATGAATTTGCCATGGGTGCTTCCAACGAAAATTCGGCTTATGGTGCTGTTTTGCACCCATTAGACCCGACTCGCGTGACAGGAGGCTCATCTGGAGGCTCTGCGGCGGCTGTGGCAGCCGATTTAGCGCCTGTGGCTATGGGTAGCGACACTGGAGGTTCAGTACGACAGCCGGCGGCTTTCTGTGGTGTAGTCGGTCTAAAACCTACCTATGGCCGTATTTCACGCTTTGGTCTGATTGCCATGGCTTCATCTCTGGATACTGTTGGATTTTTTTCTCGAGACGCCTTGGACGCGGCTTTACTCCTGCAGACTACAGCCGGCAGCGATTCTCTGGACGCCACTTCATCATCTCGTCCGATTGATAATTATTTCCAGGAGGCCAACCGCCAGCCGGAAAAATTAACTATTGGTTTGCCCGACGAGTATTTTGCTGCTGGGTTGGATGAGCGCGTGCGCAAGGTGATTGAACAGGCCATCCAACGTCTAGGAAAATCGGGGTATACCTTCAAGAAAGTTTCCTTGCCGCACGCGGCTTATGCTTTGGCGGCCTATTATATCGTCATGCCCTCTGAGGTCAGTTCCAATTTGTCGCGCTATGACGGCTGGCGTTATGGTCTACGGGTTGAAGCCGATAATTTGGTGGAACAATACGCGTCTAGTCGCACGGCCGGTTTTGGCGCGGAAGTCCGACGTCGTGTTTTATTAGGAACCTTTGCTTTATCAGCCGGTTATTATGATGCTTATTATCTGCAGGCGCAGAAAGTACGTACTATGGTGGCGCAGGACTATGAAAAAGTTTTCCAAGAAGTAGATGTCCTACTGACACCAGTCACACCCAACACAGCTTTCAAACTAGGGGAGAAGACCAGCGACCCATTAGCTATGTACCTGGAAGATATCTATACTGTTTCGGCCAATATTAGTGGGATACCCGGTTTAAGTCTGCCAGCCGGACAGGTAGCCGGATTACCGGTAGGTATGCAGCTGCTTGGTCCGCATTGGTCAGAGAGTAGATTATTACGTCTGGCACATCACTGGCAAACATTAGCAGGAGTACTATAATCAAGAAACTATGAAAATAGATTTAGAAGAGCGAATATTAAATTCTGTACATCAGGCCTATTATAAGCCGTGGTATCAAAGACCGTGGGGCAGATTGGCTTTATTCGCGCTTTTGGTTCTTTTAGTCATTGTGGCTTATTATTTTTATTTGACCGTCCAGTACGTGCAGAAAATTAGAAACTTTGATGTGGGCAAAACAGTCAATGATCTGCGTCAGGATGAGCTCTACGGCAAGCTCGTAACCAGCGACGACCCGCGAATCGGTAGTGACGATCCCAAAGTCATCATCGTGGCTTTTGAAGATTTTCAGTGTCCTTTTTGCCGCGAGGCGGTACCTATTATCAAGCAAGTGTTGGAGACGTATGGGACTGACGTTCAACTTATATTTCGCGATTTTCCTTTGGAGAGCATTCATGATCAAGCCTTTTCCTCGGCTCTGGCGGCCAATTGTGCCATGGAGCAAGGGAAATTTTGGGAGTATCACGATCAGCTCTATGCTCGTCAAGATGAATTGTCACCCACTGCTTATCGTCTGATTGCTGAGTCTCTCAATCTGGATATGACTCTCTTTAATAAATGTTATACCACAGAGAAATATCGCGTGGAGATAGAGCAGGATTATCAGACAGGGTTGGAGCTAGGAGTGGTCGGCACCCCGACATTCTTTGTCAATGGACAGCTATATCAAGGCGTGTTACCGTTCGACTACTGGGAAACAATTCTGACAATTTTAATAGGGAAATAAATCTATGAAAAAGACTGTATTATTAGAAGCACCATATCTGCTGACTGGTCTGTGGCTGCGCTTGGGATTGGGATTGGTCTATCTCTACTCAGGCTATAGCAAATTGTTCGCCGGAGAGGATGCGATCGGTGTATGTAGTAACAAAGCAGAGGCAGCGGCCATGGTGGCTACCTACGCTTGGTTCCCATTTGACCCCGAACAGTTCGTTTTGGTACAATCATGGCTAGAAATTATCCTGGGGTTAATGCTGATTCTGGGCATCAAAACCCGTTGGATGGCCACCATTTCAGCCCTGTTGATAGTTCTTTTTTTCCTGATGATCAACTGGCATTTGGTCTGGAAAAATATGGCTTTGTTAGGCGCTTCCTTGGCGCTGGCTGTGACACGCGACAATTGGTTGTCGATAGATGACTGGTGGCAGAAGCGAAAAAATCAATTTATTAATTAAAATTATTATTAGTAAGTACGAAATATATGAGTGAACAAGAAATGAAAAAGAAGACATTTCTTCAAGGTGTGGCCAGTGGCGCTGGTGTCGTCATCCTTTTAATAGCAGTCTACGTGGCCGGCGCTAGCGGTAATGGCGGCTTATCATTTGGTTCCGGTACCAAGAATCCGACCGTCAATAACCCAACTGCTCCAGCACCGACAGCCCCGGCTGGTCCGACAGCTGACGCTTCCAAGATGAAGAAAGTTGGCAATGATGATCATATCCGTGGCAACAAAAATGCTAAAATTACTTTAGTTGAATATAGTGATTTTGAATGTCCGTTTTGTTCTCAGTTTGCACCGACTATGGAGCAGGTTTTGGCTGAATACCCGAATGATGTTCGCCTCGTCTACCGACATTTCCCGCTCTCATTCCACCCGCAGGCGCAAAAAGCGGCCGAAGCTTCTGAATGCGCGGCTGAGCAGGGTAAATTCTGGGAAATGCATGATAAGTTGTTTGATTTGAATATCGCCAAGAATATGAGCGTCGACAGCTTCAAGACAGCCGCGGCCGATCTAGGACTGAATACGGGTAACTTCAACACCTGTCTTGATAGCGGTAAGATGGCCAGCAAAGTCCAAGAAGATTATTCTGACGGTTTAGCTGCTGGTATCAATGGTACCCCAGGGACCTTTATTAATGAAGAGTTTGTAGCCGGAGCTCTACCATTCGCTCAGATCAAATCTATCATTGATGGTCAGCTCTAATGAACCGCAGATTTCTCATCCTAGCGGTTTTGTTGATTGTTATTTTGGCGGGTTGTAAAAAAGTAGATTATACCTCTAAGGTTGATTATCATCCGACCAAAGGGCCTAGTTTGGCTTCTGTCTCGGTGACAGAATGGGGTGATTTTCAATGTCCAGCTTGCGGCCAAGCTTATTTTAACCTCAAGCCGGTCTGGGAAAAGTATGGCGACAAAGTCAAAGTTGAATATCGTCATTTCCCCCTGACTTCAATTCACCCTTATGCTTTCGTGGCAGCACAAGCATCAGAATGCGCCGCTGATCAGGATGCCTTCTGGCCCTACCATGACATCATGTATGAGAATCAGGCCAAGTTAAAGAAAGCTGACTTGATTGATTACGCAGGCCAACTGAAGCTCGATACCGCATTATTCACTGCTTGTCTCGATTCTCGAGCCAAAGCTGATACGGTTCGTAACGATATGCGTGAGGCCGATAAGCTAGGTCTCAATAGCACTCCAACTTTTTTCTTGAACGGTGTGAAGTTAGAAAACTGGGCTGATCTGGGTACGCGATTGGATCAACTGTTTGCTACTTCTACTTCCTCGAACTAAGTATGTGGTGGCAGACTTGGGCTCCGGACCCTGTACTACTTAGTTTGAGTAGCTGGCAGATTCGCTGGTACGGTTTGTTGGTAGCCATCGCCGTAGGAGCAGCTTATACGTTGACACGTTATCTCTCGAAAAAAACATTCAATCCTGTCATTTGGCAGGATTGTTTGCTTTGGGTGGTGATTTCGGGCTTCATTGGCGCGCGATTATTGCATGTTGCTTTGGAGTGGTCATATTATGTTTCTGCTCCAGAGCAGATACTTCAGGTCTGGCAGGGAGGATTGGCTATTCACGGTGGACTGATCGGCGGCGCCATTGGTTTATACTTGTTTGCTCGGCGTAGGGGGTTATCATTTATTTCATTGGCCGCCGCGATTGTCCCCGGGGTCGCCTTGGCGCAAGCTATTGGCCGTTGGGGAAATTATTTTAATCAGGAGCTGTATGGTTTACAGACGACCGGCTGGTGGGGAATTTATATTGAACCATGGTTACGGGTTACTGGTTACGAATCTTTCCCAACCTTTCACCCAGTGTTTCTGTATGAATCGCTAGCTTTGATTGCTTTAGCCTTATTACTTTGGAAATTATACGACAGACTGTCGCCGATTAAATTAGTCGCGGCTTATCTGATTGGTTATGGTTTGATTCGTTTCTTGGTGGAATTTTGGCGTATAGACCAACAGCATATATTCATTGGATTGAGATTTGCGCAGTGGGAGAGTGTGGTGCTAGGTATTTTAGGAATAGTTATATTTTTACGGGATCAGTACCTTGCCAAGAGGTAACATTTATTATATAGTGCAGTCTGCAAATTTGGACCGTCCCGCCTGGTTGGCGTGGCTCGTTTAAATAAAGCTTTTGGACCGGTAGTTCAGTTGGTTAGAACGCTCCCCTGTCACGGGAGAGGTCGCGAGTTCGAGTCTCGTCCGGTCCGCCATCCTTCGCTCGCGGAGCGAGCTACGGATGGCCTTCGGCCAACCGTATTGATCGAAGATCAGGAAGGATAGTCCACCGAAGCTTTAGCGAAGGTGGACAGGACCACATTTAAAAAGTATCGGAGACCCTTGCGGGGTCAATAATCATTGAGTCGCCGGGTAGGCGTTTTTTTATAAAATGAATGACGAAAAGAACCTAGATTTTATATATGATGTGATCAGCAAGAAGCTGGATCGTCTTTATGATTCTACTGATGCTTTGGATAATAAGATAGCTGTATGGTTAGGGTTTCAGGCAGCAATACTATCAGCATTAGTTGGATGGTTTAGAGACGAAATAGAGTTGTATGCATGGCCATTAGCCGCTAATTCATTTGCAATAGGGGTAATACTTCTTGTTATCTCCCTTTCACTAACAATCTATTCTATTATCACTAGAAATTTTTCCGACCCGCCTGCTATCAATCAGCTGTGCTCCGATAAATCTGTAAACTCAAGTACTGTAGATTTAAAGAATCAGACTATTGCTGATATGAAAGAAGCGTACTCAGAAAATTTATTTGTGCATGAACGCAAGGGGGGACTGTTCAATTATTCGGCGACGGTTGGCTTCATCGGTCTACTATATATCGTTATTTATTTTATGATATGAAGAAGCGTGAGAAAAAGAAGAAAATTGGAATTAGCATCAAAAAAGCTCGAAAAGTTTTTGGAGACTCTATAAGCCGTGGACCAAACAAAAGACAACGGTCGAGTAATATACAAAAAATATCTAAACAGACGGCAATTAAAAATGAAGATTCAAACGGTATTGAGGAAAGAATCTTTTCCCCTACGGCTAGTCACGCCCTGATTAAGCAGATAGATGGCACCCTAGATTTTGAAGAAGGTTCTACTAGTTGGTGGGCTATGCGAGTAGGTAAGGGATGGGGATCTATTTTAAAGAAGGACTATGATTTTTCTCTCCAGGACGCCTCAAGGGAACACATAAAGGAGTTTCTAAAAAAGCCAATTCCTCAAGGAGCCTTAGATAACGCTCTTAGGTTTAGAAGTTCAACTTACGAAAGACTTAATTCAGTACAAGATATTATAAGAGTTCTCCCCTATTCACCTACCGTGCTATGCTTTAAATATTTTAAGGGAATGTATACCGCTCCAAGTGGACTAGTTCCGCTTCCCAAAATATGGCATAAGTCGAAAGGAAATCACTCCGTTATGATTGGTGGTTACGATCCAAAGAGGAAAATTATTAAATTTTTAAATTCTTGGGGAATTGAGTGGGGAGATAGAGGTTGGGGATATTTACACTATAAATATGTTGATAGATATATGGTTGAAGCGTGGGTAGATCGAAGGTTCAGTACAAATGAAAAGGGCACAATTAAAAAAGTTGGTGAACTTGATTATGAGTATAAAGTATATAACTCTCTTATTCCGGCTAGACGGGAGCAGCATGTTATAAATGTGTACAGGGATAACCTTATTGTCGGATGGTTACATTTTAGGTTTGATAGTTGTGGCGACGTATTATCCATAGAAGATGTTTTTGTAAAATCTGAATGGCGAAATAAAGGTATAGGTAGTCAGCTTTTAGATTATATTGCTGATATTGCAAAAGAATATGCAATTTTGAGAATAGTATGCGACGTTCATTCGCAAGATTTGATATCCGATGATAATACAGAAGCAATTAATAATTTATTCGTCGAAAAAAATGGCTTTGAGTTATTTGGGTATACTAAGTCATTTGAGGGATGCCTTTATCGATTAGTTAAACCAGTCTACGAAGATATTTTTACTGACAAAAAAAGGCGCGACCCATCCGCCTAAAGCAACCCCTAGCCAAAGCTCTTTAAAACCCCCTCAAAGTCTGCTAAACTGGTGGCACCAGACCTTAGTGGCCCGCCACATTTAAAAAGTATCGGTGACCCATGCGGGTCAAATACACCAAAGACACAGCGCTAAACGTCGTTGTTTTTTATTGGTTTCAAGCTCGTTAAGATAGAACTAAGATCTATTTTACCTCTAGCTTTTTCAGACCAAACTCTCTAGCATAACCGCCAACATAAATGCCGTCCGGACTCATTTCAATTATTATTTCTCCGGGTTTATTGATAATATAACCTTGTTCACCGATCAAACGTTTTTTTGATACAATTGAATATTTTTTAAGATACTCTGCCAAAACGGCAGCTGCAACACCGGTGACAGGATCCTCGGCAATACCGTCCAATGGATTGAATTGACGAGCATGGAAATCAGATCCCTGATTTTTTGTTTCAAGGGTAAAAGGGTAAAATCCTCTAGCCCCAATCTTCTGACAGTAGAAAGCAATAGCATCTAGATTAGGTTTGATAAAAAATAAATCGCCCAGGCTTTTTATAGGAATTAATAGTTTAGGCGTTCCAACAGACCCAACTTCCAAAGGATAATCAGAGATTTTATTTTCAGGTATGTTTAAAAGTGAAGCTACTCTAGTTTTATCAATTGCAACATTGCTGAATTCGACTGGCGGTTGTTTGATAAGTAATAAACCGTCAGAAGCAATGAAAACTTCCCGATTCCCAACTTTCGTCTCAAAATTAATTTTATTCTTTCCTGATTGCTGATGAATAACAAAAGCGGCTGCTAGCGTAGCTGTGACGCAGGAATTAACCTCTTTAATTACTGAAAATAATCTGATTTTATAATCAGCGACAAGAGACTTCTGAAGAAAGGCAGATTCTCCAAATCCTAAATCTTGAGTCAGCTTAAGAATTTGACGATCAGTTAAGTCATTAGCATCTATCACAACACCAGCCGGATTGCCGAATGCCTTATCACTTGTAAAGGATTTAATGAGATAAGCTAGTATTTTCATAGAACAATAGTAGCAAAAAACACTAGCCTTCGCTAATGCTTTTTATTTGGCTCTAGAGCAAAGATATTTTCAATAACTTAGTAACTAACGCAACCAGTTCCCCAATAATCTAATTTTTGATTGGTTCCACAGACTACCTGAACACAGCTATTTGCAGTTCTATAATAGCCTCTATTGCAAGTCCAATCGCTGCCCCAATAGTCTAACTGGGCATTCATTGGAATTTGCACCATCTGACAGCCGTAACCTACCCTTTTGTAACCGCGATTACATGTCCAATCAGTACCCCAGTAATCAAGGGATGCATTTGAAGGAATGATTACTGACTGACAACTATTATCTACACGTTTATAACCTTTGTTACATGTCCAGTCTGATCCCCAGTAATCAAGTTGTGCGTTTTGAGGAATTATTACTTGTTGGCAGTAATTTCCAATCCTCTTATAACCTTTGTTACATGTCCAATCGCTGCCCCAGTAATCGAGCACGGCATTACTAGGAATAGTTACTTGCTCACATTGAGTGCCGATCCTTTTATAACCTTTGTTACAACTCCAGTCAGTACCAAAATAATTCAGTGTTGCATTCGATGGAACAATAATTTGAGTCTTTTGAAATTGGCCTGTCTGAGAAGAAGGGCTAACGACTCCCGACTGTCCATTTTCATAAAGTTGCTTACCTGTATAATAATCCGGATCAGTCGTCCAGGTTGGTGTATCCCATGTTGAGCCTTTCGTACCGTAGGAGGGATTATAAAACCCCTGACTTGGTGTGTAACCATAATTATCATATTTTAGTCCATTGGGGTTACTACGAACATAGGGCTGAACATACGTACCGTTGGAACGATAATATCCTTTAACGCTTACGTACGCAAAAGAAAGATTTGGAAGTAGTAGAGTTACTAGAGCTAAAGATAATACTAGGGATCGTAAGAAATTTTTCATATAATGGTATATTACCATATAACGAGTAGTTTGTCAAATATGGCCGCTCTACTGAATAACCTCTATTCTCTTATTAGTACAAACTAATTTACTTCGTAGTAATATCAGCAAGTCCCTTTTTTCCTGAATGGTTCCATTCTTCAATAAATATTTAGCATAAGCTTTAATATCAATTTCTCTTAATTTTACCTCTTTAGCATTCGTACTACCCAAAATGGAAGTTTGAAATGTATTAAATCTTTCAACCTCTACTTCAAGCCTGTGCCTCATTCCGAGCCTATCAATTTCTAATTGATCTATAATCTCAGCCAGTTGTTTTATAAGTTCTTCTTCTCGCAGATAGGTATTCTTACAATTCCGATCTCTTGCTCTAGTACAACCATAATAAATGTATTTAACTCCTGATCCGTCCTTTAGGGTTTTATGTTTTTCCTCTCCAGTTATACCTGATCCACATAAGCCACAGGTAAGCAATTTGGTGAAGGCAAATTCTTTAGTGCCTTTGGTTCCTACAAAACGAGGCATTTGATTTTGAGCTTTCTCATACAGGTCTTTGGAGATTATTGGACTATGCTTCCCTGTATACCAATTACCGCTTCCTTTCGGATATTCATGGACGCCATAATAAAAAGGATTGTTTAGTATTCTAAATATTGTACTGAGCGCTAGATTCTTATTGCCCTTAGTCTTAAAGTTAATCTCGAACTTAAGCCAGTGATAGAGCTTTCGGCCGCTCCAATGCTCATAAGCTACTTTTTCAAATATCCGTTTTACGATAGCAGCTCGATCAGGATCAGGAATGATCTGGCATTTCTTATCTATATTCTTTTGATTGAGATATCCTATTGGAGCCGGGCCTGGCCATAATCCCATCTCAACTCTGGCTCTCATACCTCGTTTCACATTAATGCCTCTATTATCATTTTCCAACTTGGCTTGTGAACCAAGGATCATTAAAAGAAACTTTTCATTCGGGTTATTAGTGAAAGATTGGCTAAAGGTACGAATCTCTTGTAGGAGTTTTTCATCCATCAGATCAACAATAGCTCCTAAGTCTCCAGCGTTTCTAGAGATTCTATCTGGAGCCCAGGTTAGAATGCCATTAAATTTCTCTTGTTTGATATCCGTTATGAGCTCATTAAATATCTCTCGTTGGCCAGTCGCTTTAGCTGAGTGGCTTTCTCGCTTAATCTCTACGACCTCCAGGTTCTCTCGTTCAGCCAGCTGGAGCATTTCTTTGATCTGGCTATCTATAGAAAGAACTTGACGCTCCTCTGATTCTGTCGATTTTCGAGCATAGAGACAATACCTCACCTTCTGAATTTCAAGATTTGTAGTTTTTGACCTGTCTAGGACGTGATTAGGTAGGCTATAGGTTTCCATATAAGGCAAGTTGGTTACTTTCTCTATCCAGTCAGTACAGTACCGCCTGGGTCAAGGAAGTCCAGGTCGGGCGATAACGTTCAGTTTTTAGTGTCTAGTCTTTTTTGAAACTTTCATCAGATATTTAAAATTATGATTCTTGAGGACATGGATATCAAATAGCGCTACACTCTGCTATAATTAACACATCCATCATCTCGTTTTTTGAAACAAAATTATTAACTAATTTAAATATTCACCCCTGTTAGATATTTTCTTCAGACCTAGGTGGATCCTGAAGCCAAGAATAACGGCAGGAATTAACAAAATATTATGAATATCTATGTAGTATCTAACGGGATGAAAATGAAAATTGCCCGTAGTTCCTTTAGAGTTTTGTTATTTGTTCTTGTTTTCTCTCTTCTAATACTTCCGGTCGCTCCGACATTCGCCCAGCTTGGCGATATCGCCGCTCCGACAGCTGAGCCAGCGCCAGTATCTGAGCCGGTTGTCGCACCTGAACCAGTTGTAGAGTCTGCTCCTGTTGTTGACTCACCAGCCGAAGCCGAAGGTCTTGAGCCGGAAGTACAGACCACCACAGAGACGGTGACAGAAACCGTATCAGGCATACCGCCGACGGATACAACCGCTCCGACAATCTCCGGCGTGGCTGATCTTTCACTTGGCTTGAGTGAAGCCACGATCGTCTGGACGACCGATGAGCTTGCGACCTCTCGCCTTGAGTACGGCATAACGCAAAGCTATGGGCAGAATGCTACGCTCGAGGCTGGCGCCCTTTTAGTACACACGGCAATTCTCACCGGACTCACTCCCGGCACAACCTATTATTACTGCATTCATGCCACTGATCTCCTAGGTAATACCAGAAATTCCTGTGACCATGAATTTACTACGGCCGTCGAATCAGGTACGAGCGATGGCATATCCGTAATCGTGGACACCACGCCGCCGGACATTTCGCTTGTGACGATCACGTCCGTAAATACGGATAGCGTTACCATCAACTGGACGACAGACAGCGTGGCCAATTCATAAGTTGAATACGGCGCCACAGCCGGGTACGGTGAAGTTACACCGCTTAATACATCTCTCACACTTAACCACAGCATCACCCTTATCGGACTCACTCCTGGTACCGAATATCACTACCGCATTCGTACCGCCGACGAGATCGGCAATACCGCCACCAGTCCAGACAATACCTTCACCACCGCTTCAATTGTCTCCAGTGAGGTTACCGTTATCGCTCCGGAAGCAACCATAACCGGAGAGACAGGAGATACAACTACTTCACAAAACGCAACCTTGCTCATTTCCAGCGTCGAGACCGCCTCGATTTCAACATCAGAAGTTACCATCACCTGGCTGACTGATCTTCCGTCCGATTCCCAGATAGAGTACGGCGACAGTCTTGATCTTGGCTCGCTCACGACCCTTAGTAGTGCTTTGGGTACTTCTCACTCCGTCACTATTTCCAATCTTTCTCCCAATACCAATTACGTTTATCGCATTAAATCAAAGCCGGTCGGTGCAGTAGTCGCCACTATTTCTGGTTATCATGAATTCTCAACACTCTCTCATTCAGTACCTATAGTTCCTGCGGCCAATGTTACGTCTGTAACTGTCGGTTCAATAACTACATCCGGCGGGACTATTTCCTGGACGACTGATAAAGGCGCTACGTCTCAGGTTGAATACGGTTTGAGTACAAGTTACGGAGAAGAGAGCTCATTCAATTCTTCGCTTGTGACTTCTCATGCCATTTCGCTTGCCAATCTTGAGCCGGGGACAACATATCATTACAGGGTAAAGTCAGTAGATGAAGTCGGGAATATCACGTTTTCGGATGATCATACCTTCACCACAGCCGCTCCAAGTACTCCGCTGTCAGCACCGACAGCTCTTTCCACGCTTGTCATAGGTGGCTATGACCAGTTTTCGGTTGATCTCACATGGCGTACAGATTCGGAAAATACAGATATCTCGTACGAGTACGATATCCGTTACAGCACCAGCCCGATAACGGCAGAGAATTACACAAATACGACCGAGGCACAGCTCACGCCTGTGTATCACAGTGACCTCGATCCGGAAGGGATGGAGCGTAATTACATCGTGGCCGGCCTTAATCCAAACACGACGTACTATTTCGCAGTTAAATCGAAACATCAGGCAAGAGACTGGTCGCCGATTTCAAACATTGTTTCCATTAGGACTACTACTGGCGCGAGTGTTATTAATGAAAGCGCGCATGTGTCTAGCGGCGGGAGCCCTTCGACGGGTTCGACAGGCTCACCGCAGGCAAGCTCAGGGTCTTCGATCGGCGGTTCACTTCATGTACGCCAGGAATACGGCACTGGCTCGGGTGGTAACGCGACGTTCAGTTTTGAACCAACCACGGTCAAAGTCGAGCGGGCTGACAATCAAATCATTTTTGAATGGAATAATCCTGGAGAAGAAGACTTTGTCCGCACCATCGTCGTGCGAAAAGAAGGAAGCTATCCGAATTCGTCATCTGACGGGCAAACGATCTATGAAGGCCGGGGCGAAACATTTACCGACACCAATGTCGTAAACGGCACAACCTATTACTACGCGCTCTATTCGTACAATCACTCAAAAACCTATTCTGATCCAGTCCGTGTCTCACTTGCACCCAAAGTCGGAAATACGCAGATAACGTTCAACGAAAGCGGCTCGCTCGTTTCCGCTCTGCCCATTATGCACTTTGTTCGCAGTCACAAGAAGGGTGATAAAGACGTTGAGGTAGAACACTTACAGGAAATTCTTGCGCTTGAAAATGTATCGTTCCCCGAAAGAATGATCACCGGCTACTTTGGCTCCCTTACCGAAAAAGCACTCAAGAAATTTCAAGCCAAGCATGGCCTGCCGGTAACCGGCGTAGTAGATACTGCAACGCAAACGAAACTCAATATTGTCTCTCAAGCCGAAACTCGCCTTCAGGTTCCCGGAGATTTCGTTGTGTTCAGTACTGATATGAAACTTGGCGACAGAGGCGAAGCGATCAAAGACCTACAGGAATTCCTTGTTTATGAAGGGAGTTACGTTGAATCTCTGATTAGCGGTTACTTTGGTAATCTCACCCGAAATGCGGTCATCAAGTTCCAGAAAAAATACTTAATTACCCCAGTCTCCGGATATGTCGGGTACAAGACGAGACACAGAATGCAACAACTGACGGGCTTTTAGTTCTCGCTTTATAATACATCGGGAGTTATTGGGACTGTTCAGATTGGATACTCTTAAACCTAAATAATACCTATAGTCTAAATCGCGTTAAGCGCTGATTTTGGCTATAATCTTCTGACTATTAAGGAGGTAACCTGTAGGTAACTATATTGCCTAAAGTTCTGTTTTTCTGCTAAGATGCGGGAAACAAACTGTCCGAATACAAATAAATATAAAAAACCGTCCAAGGGAAATGCCTCGAATAAGGTATCTGGTTAGTTGCATCTAGATATTCTTCAGAGGTCTTTTTATTCGGTCATCCAGAACCAGTATTGGTTCTGTAGTTCTTGAGAGAGTCTGTAGGCATTAGCGTGCTGTAAAGTGCCCAAATAGGACTGAAGTGCCCCGTTGACTGTTTTCTTCTCAATTATGTCCTGCCGATATTGAACCGTTCGTTCTTTTAACTTACGGAAGATCCTTTGTCTTGTCTTAGCTCGTAAAAGTCTATGATGGGGAAATTGAACATATCCCAGAAAATCTACGCCTTGGCTACAGAGACGAATACTTACTTTACTAGGATGAAGATTTAAAGCTAATCCAGTTTTTAGGAACTCTTGAATAAGAGGCAATAAGTCTTCTAGATACGAGCGGTCACTGGAAATGATGACAAAGTCATCGGTATATCTGGCATAATGTCGTACCTGAAGCTTATGTTTCATGAATTGATCAAACTCATTCATATAAATGTTAGCGAAAAGCTGTGAGGTCAAATTACCGATAGGTAATCCTTGTCGATCAAAGAGATTGGTCTGGCCATTATTAAAACTTCTAATAATGTCCTCTAGCAACCAAATTGTCTGTTTATCCTGAATCTTACGTTTGAGGATACGAAGCAGAATTGTATGATCAACCGAAGCAAAAAACTGACTAACGTCGCACTTCAGCGCAAAGCATTTTCTCGTATAGTTCAGACTTTCTTGCCTCATCATCTGCTGTAAAGCTAACACTCCTTTATGTGTACCTTTGCCAATGCGACAGGAAAAAGAATTAGGAATAAACGTAGGCTCAAACACAGGACTTAAAACGCTATAAATTGCATGATGTAATACTCTGTCTCGGACACTGGCTTTATGGATATGTCTCAGCTTCGGGTCGCTAATATAGAAACCGACGTATGGTCCATGTTTATAGGTCTGACTCTTTAACTCTCGTCGCAATTGAAATAAATTCTTCTCTAAATAAAAATCAAACTCAGCAATATCTGACTTATACTTCTTACCTTGCCGGAATTCTTCCCAGGCTAAAAATAAATTATCTAAAGAAAGGATGCGCTCAAAAAGATTATTATATATTTTCATTATGTACCTATGAATGACTTTGATATCCCTATCTTCAAGAAAAGTTATGAACTATTCAAAACCTATAACAGTTACCGTCGCCTGATTCCTAAGCAAGATCGCTTCACTACCTTTGAACGATCAGAGAATCTTATCCTCGATATTATCGAAGGCATTCTCTATGCCAGTAGTCTCACAAAACAAGATAAGCTTCCTATCTTAGAACGTGTAAGTGTTAAGCTCAATGTCTTGCGAGTATTCTTACGGCTTCTAAAAGAGGTGAAGGCACTCGACACAAAAAAATACATTCTCTTAGAAACTATGATAGATGAGATTGGTAGAATGCTGGGCGGCTGGATAAAATCACTCCGTACCTAGAACAAAGAGCTGCCTTTTTAAGGGCAGCTCTTTCCTAGTATGAAAGAGAAACTTCGGAAGGAAGCCGGACACCGAGCCATAGTTGTCGTTGGTATTGCTCACGTGGTTGGTGTTGAACTTGACCTTGTCGTCGTTGAACTTGAAGTTCGGAGCGTTGTCGAACACACCATCGGCT
>CAYHYG010000002.1:45810-61094 GCA_964360835.1 uncultured Gammaproteobacteria bacterium | reverse complement strand
GAAATCATGTTGCAGCAGACTCAGGTGTCGCGTGTATTGGTTAAATATCCACAATTTCTCAAACGATTCCCTAGTTGGAAAGCGCTAACAGCAGCGCCGACTGCTGAAGTTATCAAAGCTTGGCAAGGATTGGGTTATAACCGAAGAGCACTAGCTCTGAAAGAGATAGCCCACATTATCGTCACCAAATATAGTGGCAGAGTACCGAAGGACTCAACAATCTTAAATACATTTCCTGGTATCGGGCCTGCCACTGCCAATTCTATAGTTGCTTTTGCTTTTAGCCAGCCGGTGGTTTTCATAGAAACTAATATCCGACGGGTTTTTATTCATCATTTCTTTGGTAGTAATCAGGTACTAGTAACTAGTAACCAGGGAAAAATATCTGATAAACAGTTACTGCGATTTATTGAGACTACGCTTGATAAGAAAAACCCACGAGAATGGTACTGGGCCTTGATGGATTATGGTTCGCATCTGGCTAAGCAGGTGGATAATCCCAATAGACGCAGTAAGCATTATGCTAAACAGAGTAAGTTCGAAGGCTCTGTGAGGCAAGTCAGGGGAGAGATCTTGCGGCAACTCATAGCCTCTCCCAAGACTCAGTCTCAATTAAAACTAACGCTTGCCAAGAGGGTTGATTTAGATATAATCTTGTCGCAGCTAATGCGTGAAAAGTTTATCAGTTACAGAAATGGACGTTATTTTTTGCAGCAGTAGCGGTAGCATAACTTCTACATAAAATTTTTTTCATGAAAAGACAGGCAATTTTGGTTACAGGAGCCTTAGGACATATTGGTTCGGCGCTCATACGATCGTTTGATCCGAGTCAGGTTGAAGAAATAATTTTATTGGATAATCTGGAGAGTCAGCGGTACCCAACTCTGTTTGATTTGCCGTCTGGATCAAAGTATCGTTTCATCCAAGCTGATATTCGTAGCGTGGACTGGACTTCAATTTTACATGAGGTTGATATTGTCATTCATCTGGCCGCCTTGACCAACGCAGAAAACAGTCTGGATAAGAACGAAGAATTCAATAGCATTAATTTTGAAGCTGTTAAGCAACTAGCTGACGCTTGTCTCCAGCAAAAGAAAAAACTGATATTCCCTTCAACTACCAGTGTCTATGGTAGTCAGGCTGACCAAGTCGATGAAACTTGCACGGAATTACAGCCCCAGAGTCCATATGCTGATAGCAAATTGAAAAGCGAGCAATATTTGCAGGCTTTGGCCAGCAAGGGGCTACAAGTTTCTCTTTGCCGCTTTGGCACCATCTTTGGCTGGTCAGTCGGTATGCGTTTTCATACTGCCGTCAATAAATTTATCTGGCAGGCGGTCAGCGGACAGCCAATAACTGTTTGGAAAACTGCCTGGCAGCAAAGAAGACCCTATTTAGCCCTGTCTGATTGTCTGAAGGCCATACACTTTATCCTAGATCACGATATGTTTGATGGTGAAATTTATAACGTGGTTAGTCACAATTTTACGGTTGAGCAGGTGGTAGAAGCTATAAAGAAAATTATTCCGACAACAGAAATAATCTTCGTGGAATCGCGAATCATGAATCAATTGTCGTATGATGTCCGGGCAGAAAAATTTGCCAGCAAAGGTTTTCTACCCCATGGTCAGCTGGATCAAGGAGTAGAGGAGACTATCAAACATTTGCAAGCACTTTACTCTTAGGCCAAGAGTAGACCACCATCGACCACAACCTGCGAGCCGGTCATATAGGACGAGAGATCAGAGGCCAGAAAGAGTACTGCTTTGCCGATATCATCGGGTTGGCCAAAGCGTCCCATAGGAACTTTCCGTTCAAATGCTTTGAGTGCGGCTGGTACTTTTTGATTAGCGTCATGCGAACCGCTGACTCCCGGAGTCAGGATGCCGCCAGGAGCGACAGTGTTGATAAATATATTATGTTTGGCCAGTTCGAGTGCCATATTTTTGGTAAAACCCCAGACGCCATGTTTGGACGCGTCATAGTGAGCTAAGCCTGGCATTGAAGGATGGACTGAATCAACTGAAGTGATATTGATAATTTTGCCCGCTACGCCGGAGTTTTCGCGAGGCGAGCCGCCTCGCTTCTGCTTGATCATTTGTTTAGCAGCTGCTTGGCTACAGAGAAATACTCCCTTCAGATTGACGTCGATGACTTTCTCAAAAACCTCTTCCTCCATATCCATGACCAGTCGGTTGGGATAAATACCGGCATTATTGACTAGGATATCGACACTGTTGAATTTCGCTACGGTTTGGCTGATCATTTTGCTGACATCGCTCGCTTTGGACACATCAGCCGTGACAGCCATAGCACGCCAGCCTTTTTTCTTGAGGTCAGCTACGGCCTTATTGGCGTAGTCAATGTTAATATCAGTAATCACCACTTTGGCGCCGGCTTCGGCTAAGCGATAGGCGATGCCAAAACCAATGCCCATAGCTCCGCCGGTGACGATGGCGACTTTATTTTTTAGACTGATAGCTTTGGCCAGTGGCTGTGGATTCATATAATAAGGTTAATAGTAAACCGCATTAAGTATACTCCGTTTTGGTTAAGACAAAAATAGTGTAAGATAACAGATAGTTTGACGTCAGTTGTATTATATTAAGATAAGAATAAAATGACAACTCATGAAAATATTTATTATTACTTTGGCATTGGTAGCTTTGGCAGGATGCAGCTATATCAGACCATCGACACCTGAAACAAATAGACCTACTAATGTTAATAATCAGCCAATTCCAGAGAAACCGGTGGCTTCAAGTGGGACCAGTTTAAATCTAAGTAACAAAGGTTTGACCTCTCTGCCTCAAGATGTCCTGAAGCAGACCAATCTGACAGAGTTGGATATTTCCAATAATGCTATAGGTGGCGCTTTGCCGGCGGAAATTCGCTTTTTGTCCAAGTTGAAGGTTTTGAAAGCCAATGACAATCGTATGACTGGAGTGCCAGCGGAAGTCGGCCAGCTGAGTCAGTTAGAAGTTTTGAATTTAGCTAATAATCAACTGACGGGTTTGCCCAATGAGATAGCTAATCTGTCTGGGTTAAAGACGCTCGATTTGCGAGGCAATAATCCATCAACTCAAGATTTAGATTATATTCGTCAGAGACTGCCAAATACTAATATTTTGGTTGATTAGGTCTGATAAAAGATTTTTTTAAAGCGGCGCATGATCAATTGATCACGCGCCGCTATGCGCTGTCAGACGTTGTGGTCTGAGAGGTATTTATCGAGCGGGTGATAGGTCATGCGCCAAGCACGGCTGTCGTAGCTCCAGCCCAATGTACGGCTGGTTCTCTTTCACCGATGACGAAGTTGGGCCTGGAGAGCCAGTAGATGTTCGTTGAAATTCGGCTCGTCCTGGGGAGGTTTGAGGATAGTGAAGTCTTCACTTCCATCTGGGTTCAGGTATATCCAGCAGAAATGATTGGCTCTACTGGGTATCCCCGGCGCCATGAACAGCGACAGTTTTGGCAGCTGGAGCAGTCTGGTATTCACGTCTTCAGCTTTGTCGTTGAAGATTAGTCTGGAGACGAAGCTGCAGGCGGGTGATTCTCCTTGGACCCAGAGTTGGTGTTTGTCCGGATAAACAGTGGCAAAGTGCCTGAGCGAGGAGAGTGTTCCGTCATCCCGGGTAACCTTGATCGGACCCTGGCCTTTATACCACGATGAGCGTATGGCCCAGAGCCAAGGAAATTCTTTGAGTATTTTTTTCAGTTGCTCGTTGAAATTAACCAGTATAGCCATAATCACCTCCTGGGCTACTGCCCTTTGACCACACGTCGCCTTGGCTTCGTGTGACTGTGCTCTCAAGTGGGAGCTTTCGCCTATGGGACTGGAGTTTGTGCCACCCTGGCACCTGGTAAGGTACTTGGTTGACTTTTACGATACTCTATTAATTTTGTCAATGTTTAATAGTATGAAGCTTTTCGTATTGAAAATTAGACTTAATTCTGCTAAGGTTATTCAATATGTCAATAAATTTAAGCCAGCTCAAAAATCAGGTTGGTAAAGAAATCACCATTCGTGGCTGGGTCTACAACTTTCGTTCCTCAGGTAAGATTAGCTTTCTTCAGCTCCGTGATGGCCACGGTTGGTCGCAGGCTGTTGTCGACGAATCAAAAGTAAAATCAGAAGTTTGGGATAAAGTTGGTCAGCTAACCTTGGAGTCTTCGGTCATCATCACTGGCGTTGTCAGTAAGCATCCCAAAAAGGAAGAGTATGAATTGCAGATTACGGATTTGCAGATCCAGCAAATCGCGGAAGAATATCCTATAGGCAAGAAAGATCACGGTGTTGATTTTTTATTAGACTACCGCCATCTCTGGCTACGTTCATCTAAACAATGGGCTATCCAGCGCGTGCGCAATACCGTTATCAACTCTATCTATTCGTTTTTAAATACTAACGATTACATCAAGATCGACGCACCAATATTGACACCGAATGCCTGCGAAGGTACTACCGAACTTTTTGAAGTGCCATATTTTGACGAAAAAGCTTACCTGACACAAAGCGGTCAACTGTATATCGAAGCCGCCATCTTCTCTCACGGCAAGGTTTTTGATTTTGGACCGGTCTTTCGTGCGGAGAAATCCAAGACACGTCGCCATCTGACAGAATTCTGGATGATGGATGCCGAAGCAGCTTGGGTAGAGCACGTTGAGAATATGCAGATTCAAGAGGATCTGATTAAATTCGTGGTCAATCGTGTGCTGACCGATAATTTGAAGGAATTAGAAATCCTCGAACGTGATATTGAACCGTTGAAAAAATTAAAAGCGCCGTTCGCACGCATGACACATGCTGAAGCTGTCAAGAAATTGAACGCACTTGGCTCTGATATCAAACCAAATGAAGATCTGGGTGGCGACGACGAAACATTATTAACCAAGGATTCTGAAGTACCCATCTTTGTCGAAAAGTGGCCAGCGGAGATCAAAGCTTTCTATATGAAGCGTGATTCTGAAGATGATAGCATCGTTCTCGGTGCTGACTTGATCGCGCCAGAAGGATTCGGCGAGATCATCGGTGGTTCACAGAGAGAGGACGATCACGATAGGTTATTGGCTCGCATTACAGAACAGAAATTACCGTTATCCGAGTGGCAGTGGTATCTCGATCTGCGTAAGTACGGTTCAGTGCCACACTCCGGCTTTGGTATTGGCCTCGAACGTCTGGTCGGCTGGATGTGTGGTGTACCGCATGTGAGGGAGACGATACCGTTTCCGCGTACGATTAATAGACTGAAGCCTTAATAGCAAGGTAGTTTGGTAGCTCAGTAGTTGCCGACTGCCGTGCTTCTACTAAACTACTAGACTACTATTTTACTTTCTAAAACTATGAAGACTTACATAAACGAAACACTAAAGAAAAATGTCGGCGAAACCGTCGAGCTAGCTGGCTGGGCTCATATTGTCCGCAAAATGGGCAAGATTGTCTTTGTTGATCTACGTGATTCGACTGGGTTGGTCCAGGTTGTGATGGTACCCCAAGAGATGCAACTGGGAGCTGATATTATTGCTGATATACGTCCAGAGTTTGTGCTAAAAGTCACTGGAGTTATTCAAGCTCGTGGCGCCAAACAGATCAACAAAACATTACCAACTGGAAAGATTGAAATCTTGGCCTCTGGTGTTGAAATTTTGAATACTGCCGCTACACCACCATTTGAGATTGATAATGAGGAGCGTCAGGCCAATGAAGAATTACGCTTGAAATATCGCTATCTCGATCTACGCCATCAGCGCATGAGTGCCAATATTCGCCTACGGGCTGATGTTATTGCCTTTTTCCGCAATTATCTGAATGATCACGGCTTTGTCGAGATTCAGACGCCAATCTTGTCCAAGTCTACGCCAGAGGGCGCGCGCGACTATCTGGTGCCGTCACGTTTACACAAAGGTAACTTTTTTGCTTTACCTCAGAGTCCTCAGCAATACAAACAACTGTTGATGGTGGCCGGCTTCGAACGTTATTTTCAGATCGCACCGTGTTTCCGTGATGAAGACGCGCGCGCTGACCGCAGTCCCGGAGAGTTCTACCAGCTTGATATGGAGATGTCGTTCGTAACTCAAGAGGATGTGTTGCAATTCACCGAAAGTATGTTTACCTCGCTGGTTGAGAATCTATTCCCGGAGAAAAAGATCATGCAGAAACCATGGCCACGATTATCCCATGCCGAAGCAGTCAAACAATATGGTTCTGACAAGCCAGATCTACGTAAAGATAAAAATAATCCTGATGAGTTGGCTTTTGCTTGGGTTATTGGTTTTCCTTTATTCGCAGTCCAAAAAGATGATGATTTCTTTCATGGTTCAGGAAAAGCTAAATTTGCTCCGTCGCATCACATGTTTACTGCACCAGATCCTGATGACATTAATTTACTTGATAGCGATCCAACAAAAGTTCGTGGTTTGCAGCATGACTTGGTTTTAAACGGCTTTGAAACTGCGGGTGGTAGTATTCGTATTCATCAATCAGCGATCCAAGAAAAAATTTGGGATTTGATAGGTTTCAGTGCCGAGCAAAAGAAAATGTTTGATCATATGATTGAAGCTTTCAGCTTTGGTGTACCACCACATGGTGGCATTGCTTCAGGTATTGAACGTCTGGTCATGTTATTAGCTGGGGAGAAAAATTTGCGAGAAATGACGGCTTTCCCGCTGACTAGTGACGGACGCGATCCGATGATGAGTAGTCCTTCGGAGGTAACCAAGGAACAGTTGGACGAGTTAGGGCTGGGGATCAAGAATAAATAATAAAAAAACAGCGGCCACCACGTCAGACGTGGTGGCCGTTCCTAATTGTAGCTTTCATTCAAGCCGAGCGACGCTGTGTCGCTAGGCCTACGGCGATCAGGATGTCGTCCCTGACTTGAATGTTGGTATACTTGTATACGACAGTCGAGCACTGATGCAGCAATTCCACTTCGCCGTCGTTTAGACCCAGGATGACGCTGGCGCGATAGTACTCGACCAGACCGACTTCCTGTTGGTGTTTGGCCAGGCAGACGGCGGTCAATGGGGTGTAAAGCCGTAGGCTGTCGTGCAGAATGGCGATGATCATGCCGTCGTCTGTCACGTCCCAGGCGAAGTTACCGGCGCAGCGTTGCAAGTCCAACAGGAACTTCTTGGCCATGCTGGGCGGACTTTTCGTCTCGACTGGTTTGCCGAACCTCGGGCTGGATAATCTTCTGTTAGCGACCATAAATTCACCTCCATGGAAGGATTTACTATGAATTACAGGAACGAACTTGATTTAAAAAATAATATACTACTAATGACTAAATATGTCAATATGTAATTATTGGCTAAGCTTTGACATAATGCAGCTATGGAACGTCTGTCTGACTTACAGCAATTTATTTTGAAGCATTTATATGGTAAAATCTCAATGAGCAAAGAGGATTTTTTGGCATTTTATCAGCCAGGTGAAGTAGAAACAGAGACGGCGTTGAAGGATATCGTGAAAAGTATCGACCGTTTGGTAGCTCGTGATCTGCTGAAAGTTTCAGGTGTCAGAACAGCTAAAAAATGGTATACTTCTAGCGCACAATTGACATATAAGGGTGAGAAACTAGCCAGAAGTATATTGGTTAAACAGCCAACATTGTTTCGATAATTAAAGTTAAGTAATAACTAGATTGCTTCCCGTGTCAAACGCGGTCGCAATGATTACAAATATGACCAACAAAAAATTATTGCAAAAACTGGAAGAGTGGGGGATTGATTATGAAGTTCTGAAACACAAGACAGTATATACGGCACACGATGTGGCGGCGACGCTGCGAAAAAGATTAAACGAAATAGCCAAAACTTTGATCATTCAAGCTGATAAAGATTTTTATTTGGTCTCGCTGCCAGCCGACAAGAATGTTGATTTCAAGAAGCTTAAGGTGGCTATCAAAAAAGCTGGTGGTTCCGTCAAGTCACTTTCCATACCAAATGAGAAGGTTATTATGAAAAAACTAGGTATTAAACCAGGATCTGTCAGTGCTTTCTCGAAATTTCATAAATTGCCGCACATAATCGACAAGGATATCAAGAAGGTCAAAAAAATCGTGGTTTCCGGCGGAGATGTGGCCGAGAGTATCGCTTTGAAATTAAGTGATTGGCTTAAAGTAGAGGCGGCGATGCTGGAAGTGATAGGGCAGAAGAAAGTCAAAGGTCAAAAGTCAAAGGTCAAAGCTGCAAGTAAAAAATCAAAGAAGGTTATCAAGAAAATCAGACCGAAAAAAAGTTTGAAAAAGAAGACGGTGAAAAGGAATACAACGAAGAAGGTCAATAAGAGGATGGCTAAAAGAAGGATATAGGCAATGGTTAATTTTTTGGCACCAAGAACGGCTATTTGGAAGATTTGGGGGTTGATCATCGCTCTTGTTTTAGTAGTGCTGGTACTAGGCAATTGGCTGCAGCTGGAAGGCGTCATCTTGCCTGCCATGGCTATATTTGTCTGGCTACCATTTAAAATATTTCAGGCTTTATTGGGGTCGGCTGTCGGACGGTTTGGTGATTATTATGGTTTTCCGTCACCTTCGACCTTTGGTTATCTACTTATTATTATTTGGGATTTATTCATCACATATCTGATAGCAGCCTTAATTTACTTGTTGCGAAGTCGTAAAAGAAATAGTAATAATTGATCAATCAATTTACATCTTAAATTCTTAAACAATATTAAAGAAAGGAGTAGGCAATGGTTAATTTTTTGACACCAAGAACGGCTATTTGGAAGATTTGGGGGTTGATCATCGTTATTATTCTGGTAGTATCGGTGCTGGGCAATTGGCTGCGGCTGGAAGGTGTCATCTTTCCTGTCATGGCTATATTTATCTGGCTACCATTTAAAATATTTCAGGCTTTATTGGGATCAGCTGTCGGACAGTTTGGTGATTATTATGGTTTTCCGTCACCTTCGACCTTTGGTTATCTACTTATTATTATTTGGGATTTATTCATCACATATCTGATAGCAGCTTTAATTCAATTATTGCAAAGTCGTAAAAGAAATAGTAATAATTGATCAATCAATTCACATCTTAAATTCTTAAAAAACATCATGGAATCAGAATTACATCTATTTATCAAAGAAGCTTTGGCCAAGGGTTTAGTCAAAGATAAGATAAAGGAAGTTTTGCTTCAGGCCAATTGGCAGGAAGCAGAAATTACCGAAGCTCTTAATCATTATGCTGATGTCAGCTTCCCAGTTGCGGTGCCGAAGCGTAAGCCATATCTGTCAGCGCGAGAGGCTTTTATGTACTTATTGACCTTTTTGACACTCTATCTCAGTGCTTATAATCTCGGAGCCTTGATATTTCAGTTTATCAATAAGATGTATCCTGATGATCGACTGGGATATGTTTTTGATGCTTCAGTACAGAGTGGAATTATACGATTTGCCATTGCTTCCTTAATTATTTCGTTCCCGATCTATCTAGGATTGACTAGTTATTTGCAGAAACGAGCGGCGAGAAATCCTGAAGCTCGTGTCTCACGTGTGCGCAAATGGTTGACCTATCTGACTTTATTTTTGACAGCAGGGGTCATGATTGGTGACTTGATTGCTTTAATCAATAATCTCTTGGGTGGAGATATCACAGCTAGATTTATCCTTAAATTCTTGACTGTATTTATTATCGCCGGCTTAGTCTTCTGGTATTATTTGACTGACCTAAGATCGGAGGAGAAAAACAATGAAAAATAAATTATTTGCTATCAGCATCACATTGGTCGTAGTTGTCGTGATTATTGGCGGTTTCTGGTTGGTTGGTTCACCGCAAGAAGCACGTAAAGAAAAATTCGATCAGAGTCGAGCGCAAAATCTACAAAGTATTTATTATGCCATTGATAGTTATTATCAAATTAATAAGGTCTTACCTGAATCTCTCGCGTTGCTACAGAAGCAACCGAATTATTATGTTAATGCCATTATCGATCCGGTAAGCCGACAGCCTTATGAATACTTAGTTAAAGACGCGACAACGTATGATCTGTGTGCGGTGTTTGATACTACCTCTACGGAAACAAATAGGGATTTATACGGGCCATATGGCGCTGATACAACCTTTTGGCAACATCAAGCTGGCAGAACCTGCTTTACCTTAACAGTACCACTAAGCGCCAATACCCTGACACCAGGACTACCATTACAGAAGATCGATTAGCATGCAGATTCAACTGGAACAATTCGAAGGCCCGTTGGACCTGTTATTGCAATTGATTGAGGAACAGGAGTTAGACATAACTACTGTTTCTTTGGCTAAAGTCACCGACCAATATCTCCGTTCCTTGGAAGAAATCGAGAATATCATTCCGGAGGAGGTGGCCGATTTTCTAGTCGTGGCCAGTAAATTGATTTATCTCAAGTCAAAATATTTACTACCTGCCCTTGATTTGCAGGCAGAAGACAGCGCCGAAGACCTAGAGAAACAGTTGAAGATTTATCAGAAATTTTATCAGGCCAGCAAAGTTATTGGGCAACTAATTGGAAAACGTCATTTTTCATTTGTCAGGAATGAACCGCTAAAACTGCCGAAACGACAGAGATTCTCACCTCCGGTTAATCTGAAAGCAATGGATTTGGCAGGAGCTATGCAGGCCGTGATCGCGCGGCTGACCGAAATTAAAAATTTACCACACGTCATGATGATTAAGGCGGTCAGCATCAAAGAACGTATTTCCGAGTTTCAACAGTTGCTATCGAACAAGGCAGAAATGGTCTTTAGTCACTTTATCAAACCGGAGAATAAAGTTGATACCATAGTTAGTTTTCTGGCTCTACTAGAATTAGTCAAACAGAGGGTAATCAATGTTCATCAATCTGATATGTTTGCTGAGATTCATATTAAACAAAATTCATGAGTACATTAGTTTCAAAAATTCAAAGTTTGCTTCTGGTCTCTGCTAAACCGTTATCATTCAAGGATTTGGCTAAAGCTCTGGGCGTTGAGATCGGTGAGATTGAACAAACTATTGAGCAGATGCAGGCAACCTATAATAGTGCTGACAGCGGGATTCACCTGCTGATTAACAATAATCAGGTGCAATTCACCACCAATCCCGATCATGTGGCTTTGGTGGAAAGTTTTCTCAACACCGAAACAACCGGCGAATTGAGCAAGCCCAGTCTAGAAACGCTGACGATAATTGCTTATCGACAGCCGATTACCAAGGAAGCTCTGGAGCAAATCCGCGGCATCAACTGCAGTCTGATTCTCCGTAATTTGTTAATCCGGGGGTTGGTCGAAGCCAAGGAAATTAAAGGTGGTTTGTCGACAGAGTATAGCGTAACTATGGATTTCTTACGCTTCTTGGGAGTCAATCGGGTGGAAGAGTTGCCAAATTTTGAGACTTTGCACGCTCATGAAAATATAGAAGCAGTATTACAATCAGCGGAGGGCAAAGATGAGGCGGCTGGCTAAATTTTTAGCTTTGGCTGGTATTGCCAGTAGACGAAAGGCGGAAGAATTAATTTTATCCGGTAAGATTAAAGTTAATGGACAGACTCACAAGCTTTTGAGTCAACCTATCGACGAGCAGTATGATCAGATTACGTATGGTCAGAGACTTCTAGAGATTGAGAAAAAAGTATATTATCTCTTACATAAACCCGAAGGATACATTTCAGCTGCCGCGGGCAAACGCGGCGAAAAATTAGTCACCGATTTGGTACCGTCGAAACCAAAAGTCTACCCTGTTGGTCGCCTAGATAAGGATTCGTCAGGGCTTATACTATTGACCAACGACGGTGACCTAGCTTATACACTGATGCACCCGAAGTTCGAAATAGCCAAAACGTATTTAGTAAAGACAACCAAACCAATAACTGCACGGGCCGCCCAACAGTTTAAAAACGGAGTTAGGTTAAAAGAAGGAATGGTTAAAGTTGATTCGGTTAAAAAAATTAACAACTTTTCGATGGAAATAACCATACATCAAGGCTGGAACAGACAGATTCGCCGGATGATCGGTCACCTTGATAATGAGGTAATTATTTTACAACGTATTCAGGAAGGATCCCTAAGCCTGGGGACCTTGAAGTCAGGAGAATATAAATTAATCAAACCGCCGGTATTTCATGAATAATATTTGGTCGTTAGCCACTCTTATTTTGTCACTAGTACCGGTAAATTTACAGCCGGTGGCTTTGAGTTATCATCCGTGGTGGCAGAGTGATGAGACAGGGTTATCCGTTCGGATGGCAGTCAGCCATCAGATTCCCGGACCGCAGAAGATTGTCAATAACTCTCTGGGAGTAGCAGTCACGGCGGAAGCGGCTATAGTGATTGATAAAAATAGTAAAAGTGTTCTCTGGGAGAAAAACGCAGATGACAGTCGCGCTATCGGCAGTATTAGTAAATTAGTAACAGCTATGGTGGTTTTGCAACGTCAGCCCGATTGGCAGCAGTGGGTGGAGATTATTCCGGCTGATATGGCTCCGGAGGGTAAGCGTCATTTTCCGGTCGGTGCCAAGATTCGACTGTCTGATTTGTTTAATGCCAGTCTGATGGCTTCTGATAATCACGCTACACGTGCATTAGCTCGTGCTTCTGGTCTCTCAGAAACGGAATTTATCAAAGCTATGAATGATTTTGTGCGGTCACAGAACTTATCACAGTCCAAGTTTGTCGAAGTTACCGGTTTATCTTCACAGAACGTCTCTACTGCCAGAGAAGTAGCTGTCCTAGCACAGCGGGCATTTACCGAGGAGCGTATTCGCTTGGCCGTCAATAATTCTCAACTTGATATTATCGACCAGGCAGGCGTCAGCTATCGCTTACAGTCTACCAACAAGTTATTTAAATCATTTGTGCAGGTCAACGCCGCCAAAACTGGCTATATTGAGTCGTCGGGTTATTGCCTGACTGCCGAGGCCATCAAGGATAATCATCCTCTCATTGTGGTAAACTTGGGTAGCGCCACTGATGCTGATCGTTTTCAGGACATGAAGATGCTAACCTATTGGGCTTGGCAGAATTATCAATGGTAAAAGCAATATGCCTTCATTAACACAAATATTAATAATTTTTGGCGGTAGCATGATCCCGATTCTGGAATTATCTTGGTCGATCCCATTTGCTATTACTGTTTTTAAAATCAATCCTTGGTTAGCTCTGGCTCTGGGAGTCATAGGCAATATTATCCCACTTTTTCTGGTGAATATTTTGGCTCCAGTGGTTGAGCGGATATTATCGCAGTTGTCCTGGACCAATCGGATGATGGACTGGGTTTTTCGTTATACTCGTCAGAAGCTGGCAGAGAAATATACCAAATATGGAGCATTGGCTTTGATGGTTTTTGTAGCGGTACCATTGCTTGGTGGAGGAGTTTGGACAGCTTCAATTGCTGGCTGGCTCTTTGCAATTCCTAAGCGTTACGCCTATCCTTATATTGTAGCCGGTGCGGTTATCTCCGGATTATTAGTCACCCTAGCGACTATCGGGCTTATACAAATTCTATGAAATCGATTTATTTAGTTGCTAATTGGAAAATGAATCTTAGCCCGGTTGAAAGTTTAGCTTTGTCAAAAAAGATTAAAGCTGGTGTGCGTTTTAGGAGTTCTCAAATTCCTAATATTGTAGTATGTCCCAGTTTTGAATCAATCGCAGAAGTTGGTCAGATTATCGGTAATAGTAAGTTAGCTCTGGGGGCTCAGGATGTTTTCTGGCAGGAGCGAGGCTCTTTTACCGGTGAGGTTTCAGCAGCTTCACTGGTTGATTTGGGTTGTCGATACGTGATCGTCGGGCATTCAGAGAGGCGGAAGTATCTAGCGGAGACTAACGATATGATTAATCGTAAAATAATCATGGCTCTGAACGCTGGACTGATACCAATCGTCTGTGTCGGCGAAACCATAGAACAGCGCCGCGAACATACTCAGGATCTGACGGTGATGACACAGGTTCAGGAAGCTTTGGCCGGTATTGCCCTAGATCAAGAGAAGAAAGTTCTGATTGCTTATGAACCGGTCTGGGTTATCGGTAGCGGTCAAGCCATTGATGCAACTGAAGCCGACCGTATGAGTCGGGTCATCCGACAGGCCTTGATTGATCTATTTCCATTGGACACGGTTAATAATCAGTGTCATATTCTCTACGGCGGTAGTGTTGACTCAGAAAACATTGCAGAATTTATGGCCTCTCAATTTCTCCAAGGTTCGCTGGTTGGCGGCGCCAGTCTGACAGCCGAAAATTTTTTATCGTTAATAAAAGCTATCGTATGATTTCTAAACTTCAACCATTAGTCAAAAAAGCCCAGCGACAGAAGTATGCTATTCCAGCTTTCAATGTTTCAAATTTAGAAATGGCGCAGGCTATTACCCGCGCCGCCAAAGCCAAACGTTCACCGGTTATTATACAAACTAGTAGTTCGGCCCTGAGCTATGCCGGAGACAGTATTCTATTGTCCATTATTGAGCAGGTAGCAGTTGCATTGTCCGGTAATGTGCCGATCGTGACGCATCTTGATCACGGCAAGGAATTATCTCTGGTCAAACACTGTCTCAAGATCGGTTTTCGCTCAGTCCATATGGATGCCTCGGAGTATCCGTATAAAAAAAATATTCAGCTGACACGGCAGGCTGTCATAGCTGGCCACAAGATCGGTGTCTCTGTTCAAGGTGAATTGGGTATGATTATGGGCAGTGAAGGTTTGACGAAAATTAAGAAAGGTTTTGACTATAGACAGATGATGACTGATCCGTCCAAAGCGGCGGAGTTTGTCCGTCTGACAAAGGTTGATACGCTGGCCGTATCAGTCGGTACTATCCATGGCAGCTTTCGCGGCACTGAGAAGATTGATTTCCAGAGACTAGGAGCTATTGCTAAGGCTGTTTCCGTGCCGCTGGTTCTGCACGGGGGATCGGGTAATTCGCCAGTACTATTGAAACGAGCTATCAAATCTGGGATTTGTATAATTAATATTGATACTGATCTGCGTCTGGCTTATATTTCTGGTTTGCAACGGGCTCTGGCTGGGATAAAAGCTGGAACTAAGATTGATCCACGGGCAATTTTGTTGTCAGCCACCAAAGCTATGCAAGCAGAAGCAGAGCGTTTCATGGAGATATGTGGTAGCGCCAGAAAAGCTTAATCATGAATAATATCTTCATTATCATTGCTATCGGTGCGGTGGGTTATATCCTGTTTATTGTCTTTCGGAAGTTTCCACAGATTGCGGCTATTGATGTCAAACGTGTCCCGGGAGCGAAGGATACGGCGGTCAAGCGAAAAATATTGGAGGAGCGACTACGTCGTGATATCGGCAAGCGAGTGTTTAGTCTA
>CAYHYG010000002.1:0-45800 GCA_964360835.1 uncultured Gammaproteobacteria bacterium | reverse complement strand
ACTTAATTTCAATAAAGTGCTTCAAGTTTGGCAGGACCGTTTGTTACAACTTGAAAGAGAATATCGGCGTCTGATACATAAGGACCTATCGACTCAAGTGCAAAAAACTAAAGTTCTAGGAGATCTTGTTTCAAACGCCAAAACTTACATTGATCAAGGAGAATATCAGAAAGCGGAGGAGTTACTGATAGACGCGTTGTCGCTGAATGAGCACAGCTCGGAAGCCTATTTTATGTTGGCCCAAGTCTATCAGCAAAAGAAAGAATTAGACCATGCCAGGGAGACCCTGGAGTATTTATTACGGCTTACACACAACGAAGATCCGAAGGTCTATCAGAGTCTAGCTCAGTTATCCGTTGAGCGTGGCAATCTACGAGAAGCAGAAGAAGATTATCTCAGGTCAATTTCGCTAGACGAAAATAATTATCAATACTATTTTCAGCTAGCTGGGATTTATCGTGATTTGGAAGAATTTGAAAAAGCTTTGGAAGCGGCCAAGAAGTCATTACTATTAGCACCTAATAACCCCAAAGTTTTGGATTTTTTGGTTGAGGTTAGTATTGTGATGAAAGATGCGGAGCAGGGGAGAGATTTTTTGGATCGTCTGATTGAAGTTAATCCGGAGAATCAGAAAGTAGATAATTTGCGTAAACGTTTGGAAGAATTGAATGAATAGCAAAACCCCCCGACGTACGTCGGGGGGGGGTAGGTGATGTCACGGAGTCGTGACAGGGCGCGGGCCAGCGATGGCCTCGATTTCTCCCAGGGTCATCCCGAAGCGCAGACCATAGGTGGCCAGCAAACCCTCGGTTTTACGAACCCAGTCTTCGCCGAAGTAAAGAACGAAGAAGTCTCGTGTTTGGCAACAGACATCCCAGCTGCCATGTAGCCCCGGAAAAGTCGTTCTGATCTGCTGAAAGCAGGAGATCGCTTCTTCGGCGGTTGCTTCAACAGTGGATCCCAAGCACATACTTAGTCCTTTCGGGGTTTGGGTAGGAAGAACTTACTCAAAGTATTAAGCATATTATTAACACTTATAAAGGCTTTTGTCAATTTTAGATTGACAATTTAGCTTAAAATAGTTATTATTCGGCGGTAATTTTAAAGGAATTACTTAGCTCGAGAATGGGTATGCCGAGATAGCTCAGCTGGTAGAGCAACGGTTTTGCCACCGCATTCTGCGGGGCAAGCCACCGCCCGCGTCGGACGCGGCGGGGTCCCGCCTTCAATTAAAATTTAAATTATTGTGGCGGGATAAACCGCAGCCCTTAGTTTATTTAAAAAAAGAATAAGAAAATTTGTGCCATCCTAGCTCAGCTGGTAGAGCAACGGTTTTGCCACCGCCTTTGGCGGGGTCCCGCCTTCAATTGAAGTTAAAATTATTGTGGCGGGATAAACCGTAGGTCGTCGTTCGTTAGATACTATATTATATGCCATCCTAGCTCAGCTGGTAGAGCAACGGTTTTGTAAACCGTAGGTCGTCGGTTCGATCCCGACGGATGGCTCCATAAGAATTTCGTGGGTCGATATCGAAGTGGTTCACCGCCATCGTCTGGCGCGGAGGGACAAGCCACGGCCGATTGGCGGGGCAAGCAAACGGGGCAGACTGTCTCGTCCCGCCACATATTAAAATCAAAAATTTTGGCGGGATAAATCTGCTGGTCTAGTTCTTTCAAAAATAGGGAATATATTAAAAATTATGTATTTTGTATATATTCTTTATAGTAATTCTCTCAGCAATTATTATATTGGTCATTGTCAGTCGCTATCCAAGCGACTTGGTCAACATAATAAGGGAAAAGTAAGGAGTACTAAAAGGGGAGTCCCTTGGCAAATTGTTTATACCGAGATATTCACAACTCGGCTACAAGCGTCGATGCGGGAGAAACAAATTAAGTCTTATAAGTCTGGAGAGGCTTTTAAGAAGTTAGTGCGACAAATTAATCGTGGGTCGGTACCGAAGTGGTCAAACGGGGCAGACTGTAAATCTGCTGGCCTTGCGCCTTCGTAGGTTCGAATCCTACCCGGCCCACCATTCGATTCGCACTTCGCTACGCTCCGTGCTCACTCATGGTCTTCGACCACCCTATCACATATAATTATGTGGGTAGATGAATCGAATGCCCTGAGCGAACGAAGTGAGTCGAAAGGCATAGTATGAAAAAGAAAAAATATTATTTTTATTTAGCACGCTGCTCCGATAATTCATTATATTCTGGCTCCTGTATTGATATTAAAAAACGAGAAGCTAAGCATAATCAGGGGACAGGCGCTAAATACACCAGAAGTCGTCGGCCAATTAAGATAATCTTTTTTGAAGAATTTCAGACACTTGTTGAAGCAAGACGTCGCGAGGCTCAGATAAAGGGGTGGACCAAAATCAAAAAAGAAAACCTCATTATAAATAAAAAGGGGTTATAAGAGGGTCTTGTGGGGGAATAGTTTCCGCCTTCGCTCTTCACTTCGTTTAGGGCTCCGGCGGACGAGCAGTAGTACTACATAGATTAGTTAGATAAATCAAGATTCGAAAAAATAGAAAATTTATCATGGGGGAATAGTTCAGTGGCAGAATGCTGGTCTCCAAAACCAGAGACGAGAGTTCGATTCTTTCTTCCCCTGCCAAGTTTTGTTGAGCAATGCTTAGCTAGAGAAAGTAATTTTTTTGGAATTACATCAAGTATGAAGATTATTGAAAACATTTTAAGAACACTTCAAGTAACTTTTCTAAACCGCAATCAGTCATCGTCATTTAAAACGGATAGTAGCATAAGAGCGGGTGGAGACATCATTGGTAATATATATAATCATACCAATAATATAGTTACGAAAGAGGAAGGGGGCCAAGGCCCATTTTTGGTTTTATACATACGAGATATTACAGAGTATCCGTTAGAAAAACAAAGAAAACTCACAGACGAAGGGTATCCTTTGACATATGAAATTGAAGAGAAGGTTGATCGAGATATTCAGAAGGCAATAGTGAACTCAAATTATTTGTTTCGTGTACGAAATCAGGGCGATGACGTAGCGCTAAATGTTAGCTTGGAGAGTAAAAATTTTATTGGATATAAATATCAAAGCAATCAAATTGTCGCTGGTGGTGATGAGCAGTCTGTAAAAATTGTTAAGAAGCCGTCCGATAAGATAAGAAGCCTTATGGATTTAAATAATGAAATTTTTATAATAACCTGTACATCTCGACATGGGGATAAGTTTATTTCTAAATGGAAAGTGGTAGATATTTTTAATAAAAGTGTGAAACATATTTACGATCAAGCTAGTACGACTGATTTAGAAGATAAGAGGGTCGGCTTAATTTTAAGGGGGAAAGGGGCAGTACTTATTGATAATGAAATAGGTGGCCCTGATGCAGGTATGATAGATTTTGGAGTAGATACTAAAATGAAACGAAATAAGATTTTTACCACAGATAAGCAAGTAGGAAATAAATCAGGCAAAGACATCCCTTTAATTCTTAAATATTTTCTAGCCGCAGTAGCAATACTAGGTTTTATGTGGGGTGTTTATATATATTTCAATCCAAACTTGCAAAAAGTTGATATATCCACTTCGACATCATCAACTATTAGTATTCCAGATTTACTATCGACAACAACACCAAATATTTCTAGTATTCTTTCAAGAAATTTAGAGTTCAAAACGGCCTATGAGCGAGAAAAATTTCTAGAAAATTATAAGGGAAAGAGAATTGTCGGAAGAGGAGTATATTTGGATTTTTTTAATTCTCAGGATCATTACTTTGTGCAAATTAATTTATCGTCAGAAAAAGTTGTATGTGATCTCCAAGATAACAATGAGGCTGTAAATCTAATTGGAGATCTTCTTTTGCTACAAGAAGGACAGGAATTTACATTCTCAGGAATTTTTGCAAATGATTTTTTAAACGGAGATTATAGAATTATCTATAATTGTGAGTGGTTGAGGTAAGAAAGCATCAAAGTTTTACGTGCTGGAACCTGGATGGGAATTAATCCGATTTAGGATGACTGTTGAAAACCTTACTTTCATAGACTAGGGAAAAGTAGTAATATTAGCCCAATCTAATTATCCAATAGAAACCTATGAATAATGCCTTATTAACCAAAATCGTTATCGGAATAGTGGCTGTAGCCGCTATCGGTCTTATTGCCGCCAATATGAGCGGTGTTTTTAATTCCAGTTTTAGCGATGGAGGAGTAGACGTCAGGAAAACAGCCTGCGAAGACCTACTATCAGCTCGCCGCGCTATTGCCGATGAGTTGAGTAGCCGTAAACAAACAGCAGCTAATACCTTAGCCGCTGATAAAGACAAAGCAAGCGATGACTATTGGACAGAAAATCGTCGCCTCGAGGATGATTATCATCAGTGTATCTCCGCTGCTTTAACCGCTGATCCTTGTAAAGAGCCCTTTGAAGAAGTTGGTAAACTGTACGAGGAGATCATGGCTGATTTCGAGGCTGACAAAGGTTTCAATGAAGCCAAATTTAACGAACGTGAAGCCGCTAAGAAGCGTTACAATGATTGCGTCGAACAAGCTAGAAAACCAGAATTTTTTGAAGAAAAGCAAATTCAATGTGATTCGGCCTTAGCCAACGGTCAGCAAAGTAATCAGCAAAACAGAACAGCAGTAGAAGCCACTGTGCAAAGTAAATATGATACTGCTATTGCCAGTGCCGATAATGCTTATCGACAGAAAAGCGCTATCCTCGATGCCATTGAAGCCAAGTGCAATGAACCCGGTGGCAATACCAACGTCATGATCGGCGGATTGACCACCACGGGCTCGGGTGCTCAGATCCAAGCCAACAGTTCGGCTTGTACCGGCCTTTTCTCTGGTAATAATCCAGAACTGCAGAAGCAGATCAATGATCTGGAAAACCAGTTACAAAAAGCCAAAGCGGCCGGACAAACAGATGGCTTGTTTGGCACTAGTAATATTCAGTCGTCACTGGATCGCTTACGTCAAGAATTAAAAGAATCAGAACGTAGCTGTACGGCTGATGCTGACTGTGGCAATACAGAGCCAGTCTGTTGCACTGGTACTCAAGTTGGCAGAGCTTTCTGCGATAATGGCACCTGTGCCTCAGAGAAAACAGATTGCGTCGATCCACAGATCTGTGCCGGCAAACCGGCACAATGTGTCGGTGCGGCCGAAGGAGCTCAGCAGCAGGACGGAATTTATATCAGTCGGACTATTCCAGAAGAAGGTACCTGTTCGCAAAATTTGCAAGTGTTAAATTTAGCACAGGCAACACCTGAATCAGTTCGTTATTCACTGAATGGCAATATTCCTGGATGGCTGAATATTGATAAGCCCGGCGGTTCATTACCGGGTAACGTCAATGTAACTTACTCCTGCAACACAGTGCAGAAAATGGGACCGGGCAATTATACAGTCAATGCCAGCATTACGGTCTATAATGCGGCGAATGAGCTGATCAACACAATCCCATTTAATGTCTCTATCACCGTGACGCCCGTTCAGAAAATGGTTGACGTTATTGATGTTGGCGGTAAGCTAATACCGGTTAGCGAAGTGCATAGATTTAAAGGACCGGAATGTGATGAAGAAGAGCATTGGCATACCAACAGCGGCACGGCCAAAGCCCTAGATGGTTCTACAGTACCTGATACCAGTGAATGTGGTTATGGCAAGACAAAATCCATTCCGGTTATTTCCGTACCAGACACAAGGTTTGGCATTGAGGTTAGGATGAATGGGTTTTAGAAAGATTTAAAGTAAAACAAAAAATCCCCAGTCATGCGACCGGGGAGTTTTTTGTTTAGACCTTAGTTTCCTTAGTTTCTGTATGCTTCTTGCAGAATTTACAGAACTTACTAAGAACCAGACGTTCCTTAATCTTTTTCTGATTTCTGGTGGTGTGATAGATCACGCGGTGACAATTGGTGCATTCTAGGCCTACGAGTTGTTCTTGGGACATAGTATAAGGAGGATATTAATTAGCGATATAGCAAGTCGAGTGGAGCCGCGTCCGACGCGGTGGAGCCGAAACCGAGAGTTGAACTCGGGACCTCATCCTTACCATGGATGCGCTCTACCAACTGAGCTATTTCGGCACTCAGCGACTGACTGGTAAATTACCAGCTGCACGCCTCGCTTTGCTGGGCGAAGCGGGAGCTACGTCGGCAGTTTTTTGACTGTCAGAGTATACCTATTTAGCCGAATACTGTCAATTCTTAACCATAGACCGCAAATTTTTTTGCTGAAATTATTGAAATAAAACCCTAAGTCAGTTACCATTAGCTTCATGTCTTCTAAATTTTCTACAAATAAATATGAGGAGAACCAACCTGAATTTTCCTGGCAGTCATTACTTAGGTTAGTCGGTACATTGATTAAGCCCTACCGTCGCCGCTTTATAGTGGTTACTATTTTACGTTTAGCGGGCGATATAGCTTGGCTTTATCCAGCCGTGGCTATGGCTTCCATTGTTAACTTTTTTCAATCCTATCAACTTGGTCAGTCCATAGGCCCAGTTTGGATAATTATTATGTTGTGGACTAGTGCCTCTGTTATTCGTTATGGCGGCATTACTCTGGCTAAGTATTGGGGATTTCAGCTCAGTGAGCGGGTGAGTCTGGACGCGCAACTTATGACTATGAGGCATATGTTTGCACTCGACATAAGTTGGCATGAAAAGGAAAATTCCGGTAACAAACTGAAACGTATTCAACGAGGCGGCGAAAGTTTGGATCGTTTGATCCGCATTTGGATTGGCAACGTCATTGAAATAACCGTTAATTTTTTTGGGGTCTTAGTCGTTGTCGCGACCTTCGATCTAATTGTCGCTAGTATTTTGGGTTTCTTTTTAGTTAGTTTTTATGTCATCTCATTTTTCTTGACCCGCCGCGCGGTGGCCGCTACTAAAATAGTTAACGTGAAGGAAGAAGTGGTAAATGGCTTACTGTTCGAAGTCATTAATAATATTCGCAGTGTCAAAGTTATGTCCATGATAACTTCGCTTTATGGTTACTTGCAAAAAGAGGTTGAGGATCTGTTTATAAAAATAAGAAAACGTATTGCTGCCTTTCAATTACGTTCAGGATTTCTTAATTTTTGGGCACAAATCTTTCGCCTCGGTGGCATAATTTTTATTATTTACGGAATTTCTCAGGGACGCTATGAGCTTGGCCTCCTAATTTTATTTTATAGTTATTTTGCTTCTATCTGGACGGCAGTTTCTGAATTAACTGATATCAGTCAGGACATTATCGTAGCTAAATATGCCATCAGTCGTATGAGTAGGATTCTCGATGAGCCTATAGGTATCGATAACGATCAAGGTAAGAAGAAATTTCCCGTTCAGTGGCAAAGTCTAACTTTTCAAAATGTCTCCTTTGGCTATGGGGATCATATAGTCCTGAGAGATGTGTCGTTTAGTCTAAAGCGTGGCGAGAAGGTTGGTATTGTAGGTTCGTCTGGTGCCGGCAAGTCAACTTTGTTTAAATTACTGTTGAAAGAACATGAAGGCTTTCAGGGTGCTATAACCTTTGATAATCAACCGATTCAAAAAATAAAGAAATCAGACTATTTTAATTACTTATCAGTTGTTTTACAAGATACGGAGGTTTTTAATTTTTCTCTCAGCGATAATATTGTCATTAGCAATTCTAGTCATCAGAAAGATAAGAAATTACTAAAGCAATCCATGAAAATAGCCCACGTGGATGACTTTATTGATAAATTGCCCCAAGGAGTGGATACTATTATAGGGGAAAAAGGAGTGAAACTCTCGGGCGGTGAAAAACAACGTTTAGGCATAGCGCGGGCTATTTTCAAACAACCACAAATTTTGCTGCTTGATGAAGCTACCTCACACTTAGATTTGGAGTCCGAAGAGAAAATTAGAGATTCATTGCATCAATTTTTTCAAAAAGTAACAGCATTAGTTATTGCTCACCGCTTAACTACTATCAAGGAAATGGATAGAATCTTGGTGTTGGAAGAAGGCAAGATCGTCGAGCAGGGGAGTTTTGAGGAATTAATTTTGGCCAAAGGACGTTTTTATCAACTTTGGGAGAAGCAAAAGCTGTAGTTTTGGAATATATTTGACATAATTTGTCAAGATTTGCAAACCTGCCAAAGACCTATAGCTTGTGCTATAATTACTCTAATGACTATTAATCTCCAAATTATATGAGGAAAATATTTGCCGGAGCAGTACTTTCTCTATTGCTTTTGACCGGTTGCACTGCCAATACAAATATTAACACCAATACCCAGACCATTCCTGATAATGCCACCTCGACCGATAGTATACCTGTCACAATTGAAGATTCGCTGTTACCGGTTACTACTATTTTTGAAAATAAAGCAGCGGGCTACAGTATTCAACGTCCGGCCAATTGGTATTGGCGGCATATGATTCGATCAGAAATTGGTAACGCCAGTCCGGATGTTAATGATTACTTTTTTACAGATCCGGTAAAGTTGGGAGGTTTGGGCAGTGAATTTTTGGGACAATTTGTAGTTGAGGTTTCTAAGCGCGCTATGACAGACTACACTGCAGAACTAGGTGATTTGACCAAGAGTACCGTTACTGTCGGAGGCGAAACAGCCGAACGCTATGCCGGTGTCCGCAGTCCGGAAGGCGCAGAACAGCAGAGAGTTATATTTTATTTATTCGTCCGCGGTGGACAAACCTATCGAATTTTCTACGTCAACAGACCAAACAATGAAGTTAATGAAAGTTTGTTTGAGAAGATGGTAGCCAGCTTTGCTTTCACCTCGTAATCATATGACGCATATGTTGATAGCCTGGGTATTACGCGCGCTGGTCATCATGGTGGCCAGTTATCTGATGACGACCAAAGTCGATATATCCAGCTTTTGGGCCGCCTTAGCGGTGGCTTTGTTTTTGGCTGTAGCCAATACCGTGCTAAAGCCGATATTAATACTTTTGACACTACCTATTAATGTCCTTACTTTGGGATTATTCACTTTGATCATTAATGCTTTGTTGATCTGGGTGGTTTCTTTGATTGTCCCGGACTTTGCTATCGTCAATTTTTGGTGGGCTATAATTTTTGGTATTGTGGTTTCGGTCCTCAATTCCTTGCTCCATATTTTTTATAAACAATAAGAATTTAGTAATCATAATCTATGAAAAAATACGCAGTTGAATTTTTTGGCACAGCTATGTTGACCCTAGCGGTCATGGCCTCCATTGCCGGTATTGTTTCTATACCGACGGTTCTGGTAGCTGGTTATACATTGGGCCTTCTGGTTTATACAGTCAGCCATATTTCGGGGACGCATCTGAATCCAGCGGTGACAGCCGGCCTGTGGTCGATCGGCAAGATCAAATCAGCTGAAGCTGGAAAGTATATCGTGGCGCAGTTTTTGGGTGCGGGATTAGCTATGTTGGTCCTACGCCTGCTCGGTAGCTCCTTGCCAGCTTTGACGGTAACGGACTCATTACCAGTATTTCTGGCTGAAGCTATCGGTACTCTTTTCTTTGCTTTTGGTATCGCGGCTGTGGCTACTGGAAAAGTACAGTCATTATTGAGTGGTTTGGTTATCGGCGGTTCCTTGATAGTGGGCGCTGTCCTAGCTTCGATAGCTAGCAACGGCATCCTCAATCCTGTAATCGCCTGGGGTATTAATTCCCCTTCCCTTACGTATTTATTAGCTCCCGTTGTCGGGGCTGTAGCGGGTATGAAATTGTTTGTTTGGTTTAGCGGCAGAGATTAATTGAAGAAGAATAATTTATGGTATAATAATCACGTCGTTCGAGCCTTACTCGGCAGACGTGATTTGTTTTCATGCAATGGCTCTTTCGGGGCAAACCTCGTAAAAAAGTAAATATCGTTGAAGGTGTGGCTCTACTGACAACAGCTGTAGCTGGTCTTTATTTTATTATCCATAAAGTCCGTCATCATAGGCACAAGGCTATATATCTATCGAGCGCTGGGGCTTTGCTCATAGCTTTGGGTTCAGCCAATTTTTCTTTATATCTGGGTAGCTATCAAGGATCAGCTCTCAATATGGCCACTACCTGCATCGATGGCACACCAGCCGGAGGCTGTGTGGCTGATAGGACCGGCAATCCGATTGACCGCCCCCTACGTTGTGTCAACGGTATTTTGACAGACGATAGTTCTGGTTGCGGTTGTCCTACTGGAAAGTTTCCCTGGGCAGATGGCAGTTGTACACATTATCAACATATAAAATTGTACAGTGAAGGTGTACCGTACTGCACTTGGACCAACCCGAGCGCCTCAGATTATACCACTTGGTGCCTCGGTGATCTGCAATGGATTGCTGATCATTTTGATGTCACGGGTAGCTATATTCACACCAAAGCGCCATTAAAAACCCAAAATCCCGGTCTGAAGCTGGTTACCGGTACGCGAGGTATTGATTATTTGACCTCTGGTGAAGTGTCTACCAGCATATCAAATTTTTGCGCCACTTATGGATGTACTGATATGGAAAGTATCATATTGCATATGAAAGAGGATACACAGCAAAACGTCCGGAATATCTCTCCTGTCTGTACCCCCGGTTATGATGTAAATAACAGGCCCCCAGTAGGGGACAGTCAGACGTGTTCTGTCAGTGATAGTGACCACTATGCTAGGGCCACTACTATTGTGTCTTCTCGTATGGAGGATGGTTGGGCTCTCGGCTGGAAGAAAGCGAATTTCCAAAGTTCAGATTGGTATAACTACTTCAAAACCCAGATTACCAATAATTTACAGGTCGGTGGCGCTGAAAGCAGTATGATGTTTGTCGATAATGCCGACTTTAAGCCGATGAACAGCAAGATGGAGTTTACTGATGTTTACTTTGGAATAGCTACTGATATAGCTAATGCTCCTAATCATCCTCGAGTGCAAGAAAATTTTGATCGTCTAGCTCAATTGAGGGGCGATGTTGCTATTGCTCTCGGTCGTGAGAAGGACCTAGTCGTCAATGTTAGAGATAGCGCCAGTTATCTCACCTATCCTTGGATTTTATCAAGGTACGATGCTCTAGATTCATTAAAGTTTATTCAATCCTGGGATTCTTACCAAGATCAGCCGAAACTTCCGGCCGGTGGTTTGGGTAGGGCCCATTATCACGCCGACTGGTTGCGTACGGTTACACTCTTACGCAAATCGTTACAAGAAAATCAGAGATATGTTTTGTCCGGGTATAACTATGGCAGTGAAACAAATCTCGATCGTTCCAGGACATTCTTGCTCTCGCAATTTTATCTGGTGAATAATAAGAACACGATGTTTGCCTATTACAATCCCATGACCGAATTTCCTGGTCCTGGATTTCCGGGTACTAATACGAAACGTGTACAGGAATATGGTTGGGCACCGCAAATAACTTATAATGTAGGAATTCCGATTACTAATCCGGTGGGTACGATAGATGTCTTGGCAGGCGCTAACACATCTTTGCCTTATCTCTTTGCTCAAGGTAATGATCCTTCCACACCGAATAATAATGACCCTGACAATTCAACTTCTCCTGACTGCCAGGTATCAGGGCAAAGGCAATATTATCTTTATGCACGTCATTACACCAAAGCTTTGGTTATGACAAAATTTAGGGACTACTGCGGCGCTACAGATAGCACCTCAGCTACCTCGCATACTTTGCCTGGGCAATATAGAATTTTGCAACCGGACGGTGTGACGCTGGGAGCTACCACTAGCTCGGTTACATTGAGAAATCAGGAAGGAGTTATATTGGTGCCGGTTTCGGCTGTTTCTGGTTGCATGGAAAATTGGAGCTGTGGCAGTTGGACAACTTGTACCAATAATCAGCAGAGTCGTAGCTGTGTAGATCTAAATTCCTGCGGTACGATAACTCTCAGACCTGCCTTGACCCAGAGCTGTGGCACGCCACCGGTATGTAATGAAGATTGGGATTGTACCGGCTGGTCACAATGTTCTAATGGCTCGCAATCGCGTATCTGTACCGATCTGAGTTCCTGCGGCACTATCACCATCAGACCGGCCTTGACTCAATCGTGTACTGTTTGTGAAGAGCGCTGGACATGTAGCGATTGGACTAGTTGTGTCAATAATCTACAAATTCGTACCTGTAGTGATACCAGTGCCTGCGGTACAGTCAATGATCAGCCGGATTTGAGTCAAGCATGTACTCCTGTCTGCTCGCCAAACTGGAGTTGTCCAGCTTGGTCACAATGCTTTAATAATACTCAGTTCAGAACTTGTACGGATCTAAATAGCTGTGGACTGACAATCACACGTGATGAAACTCAGAGTTGCTTCTGTGAAGAGCGCTGGACCTGCACTGATTGGTCTGTCTGTAGCAATAGCAGTCAGATGAGAACGTGTACTGATACCAATGTTTGCGGCACGACGGTGAATAAACCGACTGTCAGTCAGAGTTGTACGCCTACTTGTAGTCCTCATTGGGATTGTACGAGCTGGTCGCAATGTTCCAGTAATTCCCAGAGACGCTCTTGTACAGATACCAATAATTGCGGTCTGACTATAGGTAAGCCGGCTGAATCCCAAACATGCAACACTGATTTTCAACCATTGCCCGATCCCAATGCCTGTCGGGAAATCTGGACCTGCAAAGATTGGTCAAATTGTATCAACAATCAAACCACGCGCGTCTGTACTGATAAAAATAAATGCGGCACAACCTACTATATGTCCGCGATACTACAGAGTTGTGTCTCCGATGTCCCGATTTGTAAACCGAATTACCTCTGCAGCCAGTGGTCTGAGTGTAGTATCAAAGGTGAGCGTTTTCGCACCTGTCAGGATACCAATAGTTGTCCAGCTGAAGAACGAGTTATCGAAGAATCAGAAGAATGTGCACTGCCTATTACCGTCAGTAATGACACGACAGCTCCTGAGACGGATCAGCCAACAGTCACCAGTATTCAATATACCAGCGCCCTTAACATCACTCTGAGTGGCTCTGATGACGAATCAACCGTGGCTGATCTGAGATTTTTTTACCAACTTGATGATGACCCAAAGCAGTTAGTAAATGGGAGGGTCTTGGCTCTACGACGTCTAACAAACGGAAATCACCGTATTCGCTTAAGCGCTGTGGATGCCGCTGGTCACGAAGATTCCTCGCCAGCAGAACTAGCAGTCACGACACGCGCTGTGAGTCGTATTTTAACCATACCGCGTGCTTCTGCTCCAAGTCTGGTCCGAATTTTTGACTATCAAGGAAGATTACTGAGACAATTTGAAGCCTTTCCGAGCCGCAATCGATGGGGTGGCAGTGTGGCAACTATTGATATTAATGGCGACGGCAACGGACAGATTGTAGCTACACCCGGTCCGGGAGGTTTGCCGGAAGTTCGATTATTTACGCCAGAAGGTAAACTGTTTGGCAGTTTCACCGCTTTTGATATTCGTTTCCGAGGAGGTCTGAATGTAGCCGCGGCTGATCTGACGGGGGATAACAAGGGGGAGATCATTGTGACGCCAGTGGCTGGGACTGGTCCGGTAGTCAAAGTCTATGCTCCGACCGGAAAATTGCTATCTCAGAAAGCTGTCTTTGAGGCAAACTTCACTCAGGGAGTCAACATTTCAACCGGTTATTTGGACGGCAGTGATACTGCGGTCATCATTGCTACCGCAGCCAAACGAGGAAAATCTGAGGTTGTGATTATGAAAATGCATGAGGGCAACCTAGAGATTATTGATCGCTATACTTTACCTAATGTCACTTCTGATGTGGGTCTTTCGGCCTCAATTTCAAATATTGATAATCAAGGTTCGGCCGAAATTATTGCTACACCAACAGAGGGTAGTCGTTTTCCGGATGTCAGTATCTATACACCGACAGCTAGTCGCATGGCTGGTTTACTCGGCGCTGCTAGCAATTATCGCGGCGGTCTGGCCTTGAGCAGCGGAGATCTCTATTCTTTCGACAACTATCCTGAAATTGTCAGCGCTACTTATGGAGGGACTCGTTCTAAGGTTTCTATCTTTGGTATTGGAATAAATATCAAAGCAGCTAGACTTTTGAAGAGTTTCTACCCCTATGAATTTAGCACCTACGGTTTGAATGTTGTGGTTGGATCTATGGGGACTAAATAAGCTCTGCCTTTGACAGCTAGCTGATTTCAGGTAATGTTAGTGGTCTATGCTACAGGAACCGATAAATACCGATAAACTCCAGTTGTTACTGGATGATCCGTTATATATTGAGACTATGGGGCGTTTTATCGCAGATCCGCTCTTTGATGTGGTCATCAGCGAGGCAGAACGGGCGCAGACAGACATTCCTTTGTATTCATTATCTGAGATTTATCCAGATTTTCGGAAAGTCTTTAAACCAATCAAAACTAGCAAACAAGAGATTCAGATTTCCTCATTAGTAGGCAGTGTAGAACAGCAACATCAATCTTTTAAGAACGGTTTCATTCCGGAGTTGGATAAAAGTTTGGAAGTACAAGCTTTGGTAGAACAACTGAAGCAGGGACGACTCGATAGTCAACAGAATCCGATCAGGGTTCATGCTATTCCTTCCAGCTCGCGGTTCCTAGGATTTGTCGCTGGTGGAGCCGACATCGTGGCTGCGCATCTTTTGGCGGGTAAAGAAAAAGTTTGGGCTGAAGTGACTTTTTACAAGCAAATTGGACAGTAGAGAAGGATAGAGTTAAATGTCTTAAAAGGTTTTTTTGCTAGATAGGTCATAAAAAGAGAATATGAAATACGAATTTATCGCCATAGATATTCAAAATGAATTTGCTTCAGAAGGTGGCAAGTTTTACTCGTTTAAACCATCGGTCATATTTTTGAACACAGTCCTTTTTCCTTACTTAAGGAAAAACAATATAAAGATCAATGAAATTATTTCTGACTACCGTCAGCCTCGTCCTGGCGATGCCGGTGATGGTTGTTGTCCTGGGGAGTGGGGTTATCAGTCACTCATTCCAAATGATTTAAGAAAATCTCTTTGGATAAAGTGTATGAACTCACCGATCTGGATCAGAGAAAACATCGGGATTAAGGATAAAAAACCGGGCCAACCTTACCCCGATTCAAAAGTTTTTGGTAAATGGATTAACGATAATATTGGAGTACCCGGCGAAGTTCGACCTATTATCTTTGGTTTAACAGTTGATTGTTGCGTATTATCTACTGTTCAAGAGTTTCGATGGAGAGGTTATAACCCAATTATTATTAGGGAAGCAGTTGATCACGCCAGCGGGAGTGAAGCGGATAAAAACCTTGTTCTAGAGAAGACCGCCCTTAGGTGGTGGGCAGAGGTATTAGACTGGGTGGAATTTAGTAAATTGGTGGGGTGAATAGGACAGTCGCACTGAAAGAGTCGCCTGTCGGTCTTTTTTTTGTTATACTATATAGTAATGAAAAGAGTCGTTATCATCATATTAATCATAGCCATTGTTGGACTTGGTTTGTATTGGCTATATTTACGTAGTGGCGGCAGTTTTTCCATTATTCCTTCATTGACGCAGAAAGAGCAAGATTTGGGAGTTTTACCCAAGGTGGAGTTGCCCGAAATAAAGCTTGATGATCCTTCGACTTATCCGCCGGAAAAATTTATCACCCTGAAGCATGAGACGGATGTAGCTACTTTTGGTGACGGCTATAGAAGTTATCTGCAGAATACTTCTATTGTAAAGTTGGCAGTGACTGTGCCGGAGCCAGCCAATCAGTCAGATTACAAAGGTTGGCTCATCCGACCATCAGACAAAAAATTTATCCCGTTGGGATCATTAGAGCGGCGCGATAGCAGCCAGGGAGCGCGTTGGGTGTTGAGCTTTACTAGCGATAAAGAAGTCAAAGATTTTTCAGACATTGTCGTGACAGTAGGATCCACAGTCACGGATCCAAACAAGGCGCAGATTATCCTGCGGGGACAATTTTAATAATCTATGGCAGTTTCGAGGAGGAAAGCATGGATAATAGCCGCCGACATGGGATACGGTCATCAGCGGGCGGCTTTTCCTTTGCGCTCAATGTCTGGTGGTAGAATCATTAACGCCAATAACTACCCGGGTATTCCTCAGAGTGATCGTCGTTGGTGGCATGAGAGTAAACGGTTTTATGAATTTATCTCCAGATTCAAAACCACCCCTCTGATAGGCGAGTGGGTTTTTGATGTTTATGACAAGTTACAATCTATACCGCATTTTTATCCACGACGTGATCTGTCCAAGCCAACTTTGCAAGTCCGAGAGATAGACCGACTGATTCATCAGAAGAAATGGGGCAAGCACTTGATTCACAAATTAGCTGAACATCCACTGCCCTTGGTCACCTCATTTTTCATTCCGGCTCTGATGGCTGACGCTTTCAAATATCCGGAAGCGATTTATTGCTTAGTCACTGATACAGATATCAGTCGCGCTTGGGTTTCGGCCCGACCAAATCTGAGTCGCATTAGATATTTAGCCCCGAATTATAGAGTCTTGGAACGGTTACGTTTGTATGGCGTGCCAGCGGATAGAATCTTTCTGACTGGTTTTCCTCTGCCTCAGGAGAATATCGGCAGTGAAAAATTAGACGTGTTGAAACATGATTTGCGTCACCGTATTCGTAATCTCGATACCAAAGGGAAGTATTGGCAGCAATACAGTAGTATTTTCCGTCATTATCTCGGAACTGGCTTACCCAAGGCCGCCAATCATCCTTTGACGCTAACTTTTGCCGTCGGTGGAGCCGGAGCTCAGCGTGAATTAGGGGCGTCTATCATCCGCGGCTTGAAATATAAAATTAAACAGGGAAGGATCCGTGTTGTTCTGGTAGCCGGTATCCATAATGAGGTTAGCGCCTATTTCAAAAAAATTATTAGTCAGGAAGGGCTATCTCATAATTTGAAGCTACGAGATATTGTGGTTATTCATGCCAGAGATAAATATACCTATTTCAATCGTTTCAACAAAATTTTACGGACAACTGATATTCTCTGGACCAAACCAAGCGAGCTGAGTTTCTATGTGGCCTTGGGCATACCGTTAATTATGTCGGAACCAGTTGGTTCCCAAGAGCAATTTAACCGTATTTGGGTACAAACGATCGGTGCCGGTATGGATCAGCAGGATCCCGAGGTAGTAGAGCAATGGTTATTTGATCTCTTGGATACGGGCTGGCTGGCTGAGGCAGCCATGGAAGGATATGTGGAAGCGCCAAAATACGGAACGTTTAATATTGATAAGATTGTTAGTCATAGGAGTACTGAGGTCAAGGAATTAAAAACGGTGCTGCAATTTTAATATAGTAGATTATTAAGAGGAGAGAAAAGCGGTTTTGTTTACGGAGAAGAGGTGAGTCAGGTCAAGGAATTGAGGACGGTGTTGTAGTTTTAGGTAGTAGCTTATTAGTAAATTAGGTTATCAGTTATGAATAGAGCTGTGCCTCACGATACAGCTTTTTTATTGACAATTTTTAGCTAAGATGGTAATTATCAGAAGTTAACCGTTGTTTGAACATTCTAACTACATGGAGGTGTTCCTTGGCCAAGCGTGAAGATAAACTACAGGCGAAAGCGGCTGAAATTCAGGAAGAACTGCAACAGTGGCTAAAAAAAGAATTCCTGTTATGGCCGGGCGAGCAAATTTGCTTCACTATGGAGATAGTCAAACATCCAACCGTGATTAACCATCTGGTTGTACCTCGTACCAGGCCTGATACTAGAATTAGAGTTCGAGTTATTGATGATCCATTAATTGAACAGGATTGGATCACTATTTTCCAGCTTGCCTGGAGCGAACGTGACCAGAACACTCTGGAAGCTATCAGAGTTCATGGAGTTATTCACAATGTTGATCCCTCATCTTATCAAACGATCAATCTGAAATTTCAGGTGGCCAGATATCCTTATCGATTGCGCGCAAAACAACGAACATCAGCCGCTCGTCGAATAGGGTTTCGTGATTTGCCGATCTATATCACGAAAGTGGAGTCGCCCGCATCTTGACCGATTTCAACAGAAGTCGCATGTAGGGTGCGGCTTTTGTTTTTATAAATAGGTATGCTATTATGATTCCAAACAGGGATTTTTATTATTAAGGCATATCCCTATGCAATTAAGTCAGGACTATTTCGATCAAGCCATAACGAGCCTCAAGGTTGATCTTAAGGAGCAGTTTACAGCCATTAAAGATCAATTTAATAGTATTCGAGAACGGTTTGATCGGATAGACGTTGAATTATCAGCGTTGAAAGAAATGGTAGCAGTCCGCCAGGAATTAAATAATTTGGTCATTCAACTACGAGGGCAAGGTATTGAGGTTGATGAAAGTAAAATTTTTTATCGCTCCTTTACGGGCTTAGTATTTTAATCAACGATTCAACAAAGGTCGTATCTCAGGATGCGGCCTTTGTTTTATTTCTTGACAGTGTACGAATGTTCACCTATTATTATAAATAGTCCGTGGCTTGTAGTCGATAGCTTGTGGACAAAATTAGCTGTCAGATAATAGTTATAAGATTTAAGAAGGACAACTTACAACTTTCAACTAAAAACTTCTAACTAATTATGGATAAATTAGAACAACGCAAAAAACGATTTCTTAAATTTTATACCGATAATAAGCGGTTGCCTTCATATTCTGAAATGCTGTCGCTATTTCAAGTTAAGTCCAAGAACGCCGTAGCCAAGATTATCCAGAAGTTTATCGATTTGGGATTGATTGAGAAAGACAGTAGCGGTCGTCTTATTCCCATGAAATTAGCTACGCCTTTGAAAGTATTGGGAGATGTACAGGCCGGTTTCCCCAGTGCAGCCGAAGAGGAGTTGGTGGATACGTTGAGTTTGGATGATTATTTGATTCACAACCGTGAAGCCAGTTTTCTATTGCGTGTTAGCGGAGAATCAATGATTGATGCCGGTATCCAGCCGGGTGATCTGGTTATCTTGGAACGGGGTCGCGAGCCGCGTAATGGTGATGTAGTAGTAGCGGAGGTGGATCATCAGTGGACGATTAAATATTACGTCAAGCGCGGAGCACAGATTTTCTTGAAACCTGCCAATAAAGATTTTCCCATTATCTCGCCCAAAGAGGAATTGAAGATTGCTGGCGTGGTGACGGCGGTGATCCGGAAGTATCATTAGATTCCGCGGCCAGGGTGGTGTATTCGTCGGGGCGATTCATGAATCGCCCGTACCGCAGGATTTTAAAATAGTCCGAAGTATATTTAATATGTGGAACCATAAACATACATCCTGGCCGCGGGCAATTATTCATCTGGACGCAGATGCTTTTTTTGCCTCCTGTGAACAAGCTTTACATCCGGAGTATCGCGGGAGACCTTTGATTACTGGCGCTGAACGAGGCATAGCAGCCTCGATGAGCTATGAAGCCAAGCGTCTGGGTGTCAAACGCGCTATGACCTTAGGCGAAATCAAGCGTCTGGTGCCAAATATCATAATCCTACCGTCTGATTATGAAACGTATAGTTTATTTTCCAAACGTATGTTCGCTATCATGCGTCGTTATACTAGTATGGTAGAGGAATATTCTATCGATGAGGCTTTTGCCGATATTACCGGTTTACGTCGACCATTACGTATGTCATATGAAGCCATTGCTCGTCGGATGAAAGATGAAATACAAGCAGAATTAGGTCTGACGGTTTCCGTCGGACTATCGGTGACCAAAGTTTTGGCCAAAGCCGCCGCCAACCTACACAAACCGGATTGTTTCGAAGTTATTTCTGCCAAGCAGATCAGTCAGAAGATAGCCGCCTTTCCAGTAGAAGAAGTCTGGGGTATCGGACCGCAGACAACGAAGCATATGCAGCAGTTAGGTATTTTTACCGTGGGACAATTTGTCAATCAGTCGGAACGTTTTATTTTCCAACATTTTACCAAGCCGCATCAAGAGATTTGGTTTGAATTGCAGGGCCACGCTCTGTATGAAGTACAACCTGAGGAGAAATCTTCTTATTTCTCTATTTCCAAAACCAAGACATTTACGCCAGCTACGGCTGATAAAGAATATGTCTTTGGACAACTGGTCAAAAATTTAGAAAGCGCCTGTATCAAAGCCCGTCGTCATCATCTGGCTCCGCGACGTCTGATCGTGATGTTGCGCACGCAGGAGTTTCGACATAGTGGCAGGGAGGCCAAGTTGTCACGAGCTTCAAATTTGCCTGTGGATATCATCGAGGTGGCTAGAGAACTTTTTGACCATATGTACGTACTTGGCGAGCGTTACCGTTGGTCAGGAGTTGTCTTGGCAGACCTGCTACCAGATACTACAACTCAAGTTACCTTATTTGAGCCACCATTACGTTGGGAACGTATGAGACGGCTTTATGAGGCGGTGGATAGTTTAGCTAGTCGTTACGGCAAGCATACTGTTCACCTAGCGGCCAGCCAGCAGGTTCATCAGAAGCCAGCTCATCAAGGTGGCAGGGCTCAATTGCCTGAGCGTCAGCAGAAGAATATACTAGGGGAAACAAAAAGGCAGAGAATTGGTCTACCATTTCTTGATTAAAATTTGGAAATTTTTTCATTTGACAAAATAAAGTATTCGTTGTAATTTCTAGTGTCACAGAGATACATGAAGCATTCTATTCTCATCTCAATATTTTCAATACTATTTCTAAGCGCTTTGCTCGGAATCTTTGGCTTATCTTGGACTAATAATGTTGGAGCACAGATAAGTGTCGATCCGATAGTACCTGTGACGGTCAGTACCAATGCTAATATTCCTTTTGCCAATGCTAGCGGAGAGATTCACTATACTACGACCGTAACCAATGAAAGTAACCAGATCCTTACGGGTTTACTGGTGCGCCAAAATTGGCCATCAGTTCTCCTAGATCAAGGGGTGGTAGCGGGAGTAACAAATTGGACCATTGAAGCTCTGCCACCGAAATCGACTGAAACCAAGACTTTTGTTTTCACTGTGCGTCAGGACGCTCTACCTCAGATTTATCAAGGTTCGACCAATCTGACCGTGGTCGACCCGAGCTGGCGCTTGGAGGCGCTGTATACTCTCGATGTCAGAGCTGTCCAGATCCTTGGAGACGCGTTGCCAGACACCTCTATCCCTGATAAGCTATATGTGCTGGGACTCTTTATCATCATACAAATGTCCCTGATTGCCACTTGGGCTTTTCGGGGTATTTTGTCTCCAAACTACAATAATGAGAATTAAATTCTCTTCCTTTATATTTGTTTCAATCTTAGTCAGCTCATCGCTGTATCTTTGGTATTCTTTCGCCATTAATTTCTATCAGGTAGTCTCTGTGGCTGAAGGGGAAGAAGAGAGTCAATTGATAGTTGATAACTATGTAATGGCAGCCGATACATTGGCGTCTATAGATTTTGAAGCGACTGATAATATCAAAGAATCCGGTACTACTCCAGCTTTGATCCCAGTGGCTGAGGCGGCTAGCAAGCCCAAAGTGGCCAACCAGATCGTAGTTAATAGTATGAAGGTTGACGCGCGTATCTGGGAGGGTAAAAACTCTAAGACTTTAAATAACGGCATTTGGCGTATTCCTGGCACCTCCACGCCTGATAAAGGGGGAAACATGGTTTTGGCGGCGCATCGTTGGAAGTGGTTACCAACGAGCAAGAAGTCTTTTTATGATATCGATAAAGTCAAAATAGGCGACGAGGTTTCTGTCACTTGGGAGGGAAAAACGTATACTTATAAGGTTATCAGTACCCAGGTGGTGACGCCGGATAAAGTCAGTATTTTGAGTAATAGCAAAAAGCCGAAACTAACCTTGTTCAGTTGCACACCGCTTTTTTCAACCAAATATAGATTAGTAGTGGAGGCCGAGCTAGTCGAGCCCGGTCCCATCGGTATGAATGAAACAAAAAGTTTATAAATTAAAGCAAAGTAGGGGGGGGGACTAAATTATAATTATATGTATTATTGGGCAAAACATCGGATAGTATCGGTAACTATGGCGGTTATAGCCATCGTTACTCTTATGAGCCCTTCTTCATTTATCTACGGCCAAGATTTGGTCCAAGTGATAGATGAACAAGCGCAAGAAACAGCTTTAGTGGTGGATGACACCACTAAGGTTGATACTCAGCTCCAAGTTGAGTCATTGGTTGCTAATCAAGAGGTCTCTGGTGATGACAAGGTAGTCATTTGTCATGCGACCGGATCAGTTGCAAACCCTTATACAAGGATTGTTGTTTCTAGTAATTCTGAAGGTGGTCATTTCAATGAGGATGGATCTCCAGAATCAGGCCATGAGTCAGATATTAAATCGTTAGATTTAGATTTTCAATGCCCAGAGCCAGCTTTATACTCCATCTTTGGTGTCAAATGGGAAGATCTAAATGGTAATGCCGTTCGTGATCCGGGTGAGCCTGGTGTCCCCGGTGTGACTATTTCATTGAATTCAGATGAGCTAGTTGGTTCTGCAGAAAGTTCTGGCCCAGCACTTATCCCTATAGCGGTAACTGACAGTAATGGTAATTATTCTTTTAATGAGGTGGGTATTGGAAGTTATGATGTCTGTGAGACAATGCCAGCAGGTTGGCATCAGACCTACCCTCTGAACAATAATAATGATTGTCATCAGGTAAATTTCTTCCCTGTAGGTGATTCGGCTGTTGGCGTACCGCAGGGCTACGATTTTGGTAATCAGCGACATCCAGAAACTATGGCTACTGTTGTAGCTCACAAGATCGTCTGTCAGGACGAATCTAGCTTACCAAACTGGGGAGCTGATCCAGGTCCGTCTATTAACGCTGATACAGCTGAAGACTTCGTGGCCAATAGCCAAGGTAATTGTGAATTAGTACCTGATTGGGATTTCCAATGGTCATACTCATCTGGAGAAAATCCAGGGGATAATACCGGTGCAGCAGGTGAACCTTGGGTCACCTTTGGTCCAACCAATGCTTCTGGTATGGCTACCACTTCGGTAGACGTCGATGATCGTGGAGTTATCAAGCTTCGTGAGGTTTTCCAGTCGGGATATTTATCTTTCACAGGTTTAAACACCACTGAAGACGTCAGTGCGGAATTCTATTGTTCTGATGACGTTTTGCATTATGACAACTATGACTATATCAATAGTCCTCAGGCAGGCCAGACCTACTACTGTGTAGCTTGGAATGTAGCAGAAGAGACAGAGCAGCTCTGCGGCAACGGTGTGAAAAATGCTGGCGAGCAATGCGACGATGGCAATACTGTAGATAAAGACGGTTGCTCCGCTCAATGTCAGCTAGAACGTGAGCAGATTTGCCGACACGAATCAGGAACAGGCTGGTGGGCAAATTATTACAACTACAGCATCAATCATCCTGACATGGAATTACCTGGAGACCAGTGGCCAGACGATGGTCATGGTAATCCTTTAGGAACTTGGGATACTGATTGGTATCAGCCGGATTATTATCGTTTCTCCCGTGTTGAATCAAACTTAAATTTCGGTGACGATTTCTTCCCCATGGATCCGGTAGCTGAGGAAGTCAGCTTCGGACATGAATTCCACTTTGGTACCCGTTTCCGAGCTATGGTGACTGCCCCAGCTGATGGCCTGTACTCATACCACTTACGTTCAGATGATGATTCTTGGGTTTATATCAATGGTGCGTTGTTTGACGCCACTCCTGGTGTCCATCCGCCTCTGGTTTCAGCTACAACCCAAGTATATCTGACAGCCGGCGATCATATTTTCGACATTTTCTACGCTGAGCGTCATCGTCTGGGAGCTAGCTTTGAATTTGTCCTTGATCAAGCTCTGATTATCACACCGGCTCCGGCTGACTGTGATGAAGAGTGTTTCTCCCCTCTAGATTACAACGACGGTCAAGGCAACAGCGGTCCTGATCGATATCTGACCCTAGGTGACGCCACGGAGTTCACAGCCCGCTATGAATCTGCTCTGGGTGCTACTTCCACGGCCAGTAACTGGGATAGTGGTGTAGATGTCAGAGTTGACGGCATTATCAATGCCGCTGATTATCTCTGCGCACAGCCATATTACGGTAACGCCGGTCCTTATACTTGTCAGTTAGAATGTGACAATATTTGTCACAATCCCCTAGATTATAATAGTGATTACTTCATTCATATGGATGATGGAGTCATTTTTACCGACTACTACCTGAATAAGACCACAGCTACATCTACAGTCGGCGATGTTGAGGTCTTAAAATATCTAGCTGACCTCAATACCAATGGACAAGTTGATTACGGTGATTACCTTTGTGCACAAGTTCAACTAGGCAACAATACCTATCAGTGTCCGATACAATGTCCTGCAGTCTGTGGCGATGCTCGAGTACAACCTCGTCTCGGTGAACAATGCGACGACGGTAACCACGAAGATAATGATGGTTGTAGTGCTAGCTGTCAGACCGAAGGAACTGGAGGTGAACCGATCTGTGGTAACAAAACTACTGAAGAAGGCGAGCAATGCGATGACGGCAATACCACCAATGATGACGGCTGTAGCTCTACTTGTCAGAATGAAGGTGGCTCCGGAGGCGGACCCATCTGCGGTAACGAAATTACCGAAGAAGGCGAGCAGTGTGATGATGGCAACGAAAATAACAATGATAGCTGTTCCAATCAATGTACTACCAATACACCTCCCCCAAGTAATGGCGGAGGTGGCGGCGGAGGCTTCTTTAGCTCTTCTGTCCGATTGGACTTGCAGAAGACAGTTTCGTCTACGGTTACCGAACCCGGCCAGTCGTTGACCTATGTGTTGAAAGTAAAAAATACCGGTAATACCGTAGGCATCAATCTCAAAGTTACTGATACCTTGCCGGCTGGATTTACTTTCGTTGATGGTGGTGGTACGACTAAGACTTGGGAATGGCCGACCATTGCCGTAGGTCAGGAGTATACTGTCAGCTATCAGGTAAATGTCAGCGGTAGCAATGCTACTGGGCAGTATCTCAATCAGGTCCAGGCAATCGTCTCCAACGGGGCTAGCGCCTTTGCTACAGCCAGAGTGCAGATTCAGGGAACTCAGGTACAGGGCGTAGAGGTGGTGGTGCCACCAGCGGCTCCTGCTCCGGTCGAACCAGTCAAAGTCCTAGGTTTTGAGAAATTACCAGAGACTTCAGGTGGCTTCAGTGGAGCTGAGATTATGGCTCTCCTGGGAGTAATAACCTCTGGTCTGATGCTTGGCTTGCGATCTATGAAGAATGTCTAATATTAGCCAAAATATCTAAAAAACAGGGAGTGTCTGTATGGCAGGCACCCCTGTTGCTATTGACAAATTCTAAATTTGTAGTTAGATTATAGCGTTAAATAAAGAACCTTTAGCTGGAGGGGTAAAGGTAACAAAATTAATTAATTATGTTATCAAAGAACATGTTTACATCAAAGAAGGCATTATCACCTGTTTTTTCTGTTTTCATGATCATGACCCTGCTAGTACAGCAAAGTTTGATCGTGCGAGCCGATGAACAAGTGGAACTGTTCGAAGCCGGAGAGCTCACTACTGAGCAGATCAAAGGTTTCGAAGAACTAAAAGATGAAGGAAAACCGGAAATAAAAGTTTTAGAAATTGTTAACCCAGTGCCTGCTGTCGAGCAGGGCGGGGTCGGCACTATTGATTTAGTCAGCATTATTTTTAATGGTACTGATTATGAAGCTTCCGGTACCTGGCAACCAGCTGGTAATAACTGCTGGAATCCCGGTAATGATTTCCAGTTTCGAATCGATCTAATCGACCAAACTGCTAACCAGTCATTAAATATAGTGACGCCAGCTCCATGTAATGGAGATTTTGTTGATCCGGTTTCAAACGGTGATAAGGGTACGGGTGGTATTTGGCCAGCTATTGGTCAGTCAGGTAATACTTTTACTTTGACAACCGCCGGTACTCACTCAATCTGTGCAGTTTTGCGACATGCCAACGGTCAGGGTAATGATATTGCCTCAGACTGTCAGGATGTTGTCATTGAGGGCGAACAATGCATCCCTGATCTCGACTATGTCAATGGTCAAGGCGGCGGACCTGATGGTCAACTAACCTTGGGAGACGCTGTTATTTTCACACAGCGTTATGTCCAGGCTATGCACGACCATGTATATGATGCTACTGTCGATGCCAATCGCAACAGTATCAATGATACTAGCGATTACACCTGCGCAGTAGCGTATTATGGTACTGCCAGTGCTCCGATCTGTCCGTTACAATGCGAACGTCCAGTTGGAACCAACACAGTTACTGGTGATATCTGTAATTCACCTCTAGATTATAATTCTCAGCAAGGTGTTTTAGGTGCTGATGGCAACCTTTCTTTATCGGATGCTGTGGAGTTTACCAAACGCTATGAAGCTGCCAAGGGCAGTCAGTCTGGTGATGGCAATTACAACCTCTCCGTCGATGTTAACTTCGATGGTAAAGTCACAGTAGCTGACTATTTCTGCGCTCAGCCATATTACGGTAACGCTGGTCCTTATACCTGTCAGTTGGATTGCGCCAAAGCTTGTGTCAATCCTATTGATTACAACGAGGACTATGAAATTACCTTGAGCGATGCCACAACCTTCACTATATACTATGGCAGCAATGATCTACGCGCTGACTTGAATCAAAACGGCGTAGCTGATTACGGTGATTACAACTGTTCTCTGGATCAGATTGCTATGGCCGACTATCAATGTCCCATCCAATGCGCTCCTACCTGTGGTGATAAAACTTTGACCCGCAGAACCGGTGAGCAATGTGATGATGGTAACCGCACCGATGGTGATGGTTGCAGCTCTACCTGTAAGATTGAAACAGAGTGTAACGAAGAAGTAGCCGATTACAATAATGACGGTGTTATTACTCTAGCCGACGCTGTTCTCTTCACTCCTTTCTATCTCGCAGAGCAGGCCGAAGGTGATATTGATGTCAACGGTGAAACTCGTCTCCATGACAAGATTTGTATGGACGGTTTCCTGAATCAGCCGGTTATTGTACCGGTAATCACAGACGTTCCTGGTCCTCTCGGTGTACCGCCTATGCTCAAGGTTTCTGACGAAGACAACCAGCCAAACTTTGGTGGTTCAGCTTCCAACTCCAACGGCACGTATCAGGATTATGGTTTGGAGATCCCAGTCATCGACAATAAACCAGTATTTCCTGGAAAAATCGTGACTATTACTGAGCCAGTAGCTCCTAAGATATTAGGTCTATCTACTCCTACTAAATCAAACTCTAGCGCCAAGGAAGTCCCAGCCAAGGGTAAGCGCCCGACATTGCTGGTAGTAGCACCAGCGGCCAAGAATGAAGCTATATTGCAGGATGCTCCTGCTGTCTCCGCTTCACAGCCTGTGGATACTACTGATAGCGATACTGGTATCATTGGTAAAATACTAAATTTCTTTTCCGGATTATTTAACTAAATCTAAGAAAAGTTAAAGAAAATAAGCCGTTTGACAAAACGGCTTATTTTTGATATATTAAGCTATGAAATTTTTTGATAATAACCTTGTGAAGAAATCAAAGAAACCCTGGTCAATTTTGTCTCTAGTTTCTCTGGGCTTGGTAGGAGTCGGCTGGATCTTGCGTCGTGAAAGCAGACGACGTAAAGTAATCCATCAGGTTCAGGCAATTGATCAGAAAGTTTTGGGAATATTACGCGATGTCCGTAAGGTATATCACGATTTTTTTATTCCTCATCATGGTAATAATCATCAGCCAAAAATTTTGCATTCTCATGCGGTCAGATTTTTGGTTGGTAGTATGCTGACCTTGAAAGTTATCTTGGTCGTAGCTTTATTCATATTTTTCCCTCAAGCGGCCTGGCTATCGGCTACCGTGGAGCAACAAATGGTTGATCTGACCAATGATTATCGTCAGACTCTGGGAGCTCCTTTATTGATACGTAATCATTATTTGGATTCAGTGGCTCGTGAGAGAGCTGTGGATATGATTGATCGGGATTATTTTAGTCATTATACGCCGGAAGGTAAAAAGCCCTGGCAATGGATTGATCAGAGTCAGTACCGCTATGAACGGTTTGGTGAAAATCTGGCTGTCGACTTTATCACCGCCAAGGCAGTGTTGACCGCCTTTCAAGCCAGCCCTACTCATGATAAGAATTTGCGTAATCCTGAATATCTTGATATCGGCGTGGCTGTCGTCAGCGGTAATCTGGAAAATCGTGAGACTAATCTGATGGTAGTTTTTTATGGCGCTACAGCCAATAAACCCCCAGTGATTGTGGCCACGGAGCCAACTCCCATTGTGTCCACCTCGACGCCGCCGACAACTACTGTCCCTGTGACACCGCCAGTAATACCGGAACCGCCGACCAGTTCAATTCCTGTCGAGCCGGTAAAACCGAGAGGTATCGTAGTCTATGAATCGCCGACAACTTCAGTTGGGCAGATTGTTCCTGAGATTAATGGTCAGCCGACAATACAACCGGAAGTCGCTGGTGTGGAGCAAGATCTCTTGCGTCCGGCAGAGGATCAACCAGTGACCTTGGCTAATGGTGATTCATGGATAAAACAGTTGATACAGTGGAGTAACGACTTTTATTTCTTGTTGCTCTTGGCCTTTACCTTAATCGCCGTCATCAATATAGTGGTGGCAATAAGAATTCAGCATCGGTCGATAATCATTGCTAGCTTGATAACGGTCTTGTTTGCCGGCTCGCTCTGGGTCTTTGACTGGCATCGTCTGGAGTCCATGTCGGCTGTCATGCGTATCTTGGGCTGGTCATAAAATAAGTAAAAAAATCGCCCGACTACAATCGGGCGATTTTTTGGTATTCCTGCTATAATTAATCTATGTCAGTTTCCGAGGTTTTAATTCGAAGATACCGTAGTATTACCCAGCCACTGCAAATGCGTTGTTCTCCGCAGGTCAATATTTTTATTGGTCAAAATAATAGCGGCAAGACCAATATTTTGGATTCCATTCATCTGTTGCTAGACCCCCAAGCTCAACCGGAATTAGCTTTTCCGGAGACTGATGTCGAGATCAAGCTTAAGGATGGACGATTACTGGCCTATGGCTCAAGTGTAGGCAAAAAGACCAGCTCGCTGTTGAAAACGATACGTATTTCAGCTGATGAGCCCATTGATTATGATTTTATTGATAAGGCCTATGGCAGGCTATATCGTCAATACCCAGACCGTTTCATGGCGCTACAGACAGTGTTGTCAGAAACTTTTCCTTCTTTCGAATCATCCGAAGACATCGTTACCGTCGGTCGGGACGGTGTTCGCGTGCGCCAAGGCGAAGAGACTCTAGTTCTTGACCGCATGGGTCACGGATTTCAGAAGATTTTTTATATTCTCCTAGCGGTTTTCCATCCTGATTATGATGTCGTGCTTCTGGATGAACCGGAGTCTCACTTACATCCAGCTTTGATAAAAAAATTGGCAGTTATCTTTGCCAGCAAAAGTACCAATCAGATTTTTCTGACCACTCATTCACCCTTATTTGTACGGCCGCAATGGCTCAATTCACTGTATCGGGTGGATCGTACACCAGAACGAGGAACGGAGGTTTTTTATCTCAATCAGTCACGCGTGCGTCTAGAACCACGTAGGTTGTTGCAGGAATTAAATGCCGATAATTTGGAAATGTTTTTTGCTGATAAAGTTTTGTTGGTGGAAGGAGTATCAGACCGCATCTTGATGCGTGGTTTGATTGACCGTTTCTATAGCGTCAATAAAGAAATAAAAGTGGTGGAAACTAATGGCAAGGGGAGTATGGATGTTTTTAGCGATGTCTTGGAAGCTTTTCATATCCCGTACTCGATATTGGTTGACGCTGATGCCTGGGGATTCTGGGCAGGAAGCTTCGCGGCGCGGCGCGGCTGGAGTATTTCGCGTAACCGCGCGGTGGCTGCGCGTGAACTATTTCAGCATGGAGTGATGATTTTGCCTAGCGGCACGATTGAACGGTACTATCCACAGAAGTATCAGCGTGAAAAAAAGAAGCCACTGAATGCTATGAGAGCCGCTAGTCAGATTAGCCGCGCCGAATACCAGTCAGCCTTCATGGAACCGTTACGTCGACTTATCCTGTCACTTTAGCTTTATGGCCCATAAAATATGATATACTTAGACTATGTCCAGTCCAGACCGCATACAAGTTGTTAATAATCATCTGATTTCTTGGCGACCAAATAATCCTCAGGGCGATGCTGCCGGGACCCGTCAGGATGTTGATAAAGTTCTTCAAGAGGCCAAAAAACTTAAAGGAGAAGTGTCTTTGCTGATAGATGTCAGCGAAGCTGAAGTCCCTAATTTAGAACAGAAGAAGATAGTTGCACGGGCAGGCAAGCAGTTTCATTTTTTCAAAGTGGCTGTAGTGGGACATTCCTGGCGTATGAAACTGGCTATTGATTTTATCGCCCGACTTATAGGCAAAGTTAATGTCAAATTATTCGAAACTCAGGAGGAGGCTAATCTCTGGCTAAAGGAGAAATAAATGTCTTGGTTACCAATAGTAATTTTGTCATATTTAGTGCTGGCTGTTAGCACTTTAGTTGACAAGTTTTTTTTATCACAAGTTATCGCTAGTAGCAGATTTTATGTCATGTGGGTCAGCGCTCTCAGTTTGCTGGCTTTTTTAGCTGCGCCGGCGGCTAGCTGGATCGGCTGGGACTGGTTTGTCATAGCTTGTATTGCCGGCGCGGTTTTCACACTTTCATTAGCTTTGCTATATAAAGCCCTGAAGGTAGGCGAAGCCTCGCGGGTCGCACCCTTGGTCGGCGGCTCAATACCCCTGATTATCTTTTTGTTTTCGTTGATTTTCCGATTAGAACTGTTTACTACACACACGATTATTGCCTTTATCTCTCTGCTCTTGGGTACGATCTTGATTACAATTATGCCGGATAATAAGCGGCAACATACCGATAGGCATTGGATGTGGTGGTCGCTCGGCGCTGGTATTTCCTTTGCGGCTTTCTTTCTACTGACCAAACTAGTTTTCTCCAATCAGACATCAATTAACGGCTTTGATAACACTTTCATCAACGGCATTGTCTGGCCGCGTGTCGGAACCTTGGTGGTTCTGATCGTTATGATGTTCTGGAAAAAGAATCGTTCACTTTTGGCCCATCCTTTTAGCAAAGTCAGCTGGAAGCTGCGTTGGAGTCTGATCAGTAATCAGGCTCTAGCCGCCTTTGGTTTCTTGGGACAAAATTATGCTATCAAACTAGGAGGCAGTCTGTCGCTGATAACCGCGCTACAGGGAGTACAGTACGCCTTTATTTTATTACTGGCGGCCTTGGCTAGCTGGAAAACGCCACAAGTTCTCAAGGAGTATGTCAGCTTCAATATTATCATGCAGAAAATTGCAGCTCTGGTCTTGATTGCTATCGGACTTTATTATAGTGCCTTTTGATGAAACATCGAGTTATTTCTCGTCGTCGATTGATGGTCATATGTATTGCGGTACTAGTGCTGGCAATTTTTTATTATTTCAAAATTGATCGCCATTATTTAAATTTCAGACAAGAGCGCGTGCCAGAAAACTTCTGGGGTGTGACGTTTTCACGTAAATATGCGACGGAGCTAGGTTTAGACTGGAAAACGGCTTATCAGCAGATGTTGACAGAATTGAAGGTCAAGAATTTGCGCTTGCCTATTTATTGGGACGATATTGAGCCGGTAAACAATCAATGGCAGACGGCAGACTATGACTGGATGTTGGAAGAGGCGGAAAAAAATAATGTTTCTGTGATCGCTGTCATAGGCAGGAGACAACCACGGTGGCCGGAATGCCATGACCCCAAGTGGCTATCTGGTCTGTCGGCAGAAGAGATAGCCCAGGAACAGCTGGTCATGGTGGAGCAGGCGGTGACGCATTTCCGTCAATCGAGCGCTATCACCATGTGGCAACTGGAGAATGAATACTTTGTCACTTGGTTTGGCAATTGTCCACAGATGCCACCGGAACTGCTCGATAGTGAGATTAATCTCCTGCGAAGGTTAGATCGTAGACCATTACTTCTGACAGATTCAGGAGAGTTTAGTCGCTGGCGTCAGATAGCTGATAGAGCCGATATCATAGGCACCACCATGTATCGCGTAGCTTGGAATCAATACACCGGATATACCTATAGCGCTTGGCCGGCTTGGTTTTATCAGCTCAAGGCCCAGATGATCGGCTTTGCACAGGAGCAAATGATGGTAGCGGAATTACAGGCAGAACCATGGCCTCCAGCCCATAAATCGATACAGGGCTTGTCTGCCAAAGAAATTGATAAGTCATTTTCCCTGAAGCAATTCGCCACTAATAGCGAGCTAGCTAGACGTACCAAATTTTCTTCGGCTTATTTCTGGGGTGTGGAGTGGTGGTATTGGCGTCATCAGCAGGGGGACAGTCGATATTGGAATTATGCCAGAGATTTATTTGCCAACTAATCTGGAAGAGCGAAAGAAGTTTTTTCGTCCTTGTATGACGGCATTATTTTCGATTGCTTTGGTTTTGGCTGTCTGGACAGGATTGACGCAACACAAAACTATCCAAGAGCAGGAGCGACAGGCAAGCTTGCAGCAATTATCTCTAGTAGCTACCAGCTTATTGCGTGACCTGCCAAGCGCCTTGGCACCATGGGCGGGTCGACCGGTGATGATCGGACGTATAGATTCGACTGCCTATTGCGCTACGTTAGCACAGAACATAGAAGTCTCAGCTGGAATAGAGGAAGTTTTCCGACCGTATTTACGTGAAATTCCTTATGACACCGATACCTCTCAGGCCCAACTCTCCGGTTGGTATCTGAATCTTTCGGGCCAGCAGCTGATTCTGGGCTCATGTATTTCTGATTCTAAACCTATCACCATAAATTATTGACGATATCGCTGATTATCTAGTATAATAGTATCATAATTGTCTTATTTTACAGACTTGATTTATGGCTATTGCTAGAAAAAAAATTCTTTTCATTGATGATGATCAATTCATACGAAAAATTTATCAAAGTGATTTAACTGCTCGTGGTTTTGAGGTCATTACTGCAGAAGATGGTGAGATAGGTTTGCGTAAAGTTGAAACAGATCAACCGGACTTGGTCATCTGCGACCTGATCATGCCGCAAAAAAACGGTTTTGAGGTTCTAGAAGAGCTGCAGAAGAGCGGTTTTAGCGCCAAAGTTCCGGTGATAGTTCACTCAAATTTGGCTCAAGAGGCAGACAAAGAGAGAGCTCTACACTTGGGCGCTAGAGAGTATTTACTTAAGGACGAGACAACTTTTGATGCCATGTTTGAAGCAGTCAGTCGTTATCTTAGTGTGCCAGTAGAAAGCTAAATGAAGCAGTCAATAAGAACAAAAATAAAAAAACATGCCCCAAGACGAACAATTAGCTGAATCAATTACGCGATTGGGCGTTTTGAGTCCGGAAGTCTTGCAAGCCGCGGTGGAAACGGCCAAGGCCAAACAACGTGCCTTAGCTGATATTTTATTGGAAAAAAATTTATTGCAACCAGAGCAGATTGGTCAGTTGATTGCTAATATCTACAAAGTGAAGTTTGTCGATCTCACCCGCGAAAAAATCCCGGAAGATATTTTGAAGATCATGCCAGAGCTGGTGGCCAGCCGACAAAAAGCTATAGTTTTCCGTCGGGATGTCGATGGATTGAAGGTAGCCATGGCTGATCCGGAGAATTTTGAATTGGTAAAGATGCTGGAAAAGAAAACCGGCGAAAAGGTTATCCCCTACTATGCTATGCCACAGCAGATTACCCAGTCTCTCGGTAGTTACCGTAAAGATATCAAAGATGAGTTCGAGGATATTATCAAAATCAACGTAGCTCAAGCGGAGAACGCCAAAGCCGTCGATACACCGATTATCAAAATTGTTGATAATCTCATTGCCTATGGTCACCATAACGGAGCTTCTGATATTCATATCGAGCCCCAGAAAACCGATGTCGTCATCCGTTTTCGTATTGACGGTATCTTGCATGACGCCCTGACTTTACCCAAAGAAATTCATGAACAGGTGGTCACCCGTATCAAGATTTTGAGTCGCTTGCGTATCGATGAACACCGCAGTGCTCAAGATGGAAAAATTGCTACGCAAATAGGGGATGATCAGGTGGACGTACGTATCTCAGTTATCCCCACTGTTTATGGAGAAAAAGTGGTGATGCGCTTATTATCTTCACGCAACAGACCATATACCCTGGAAGATTTGGGTTTCAATGACAAAGATCTGATGACAGTCAAGGAAGCCATAACCAAACCTCATGGCATGATTCTATCTACCGGTCCTACCGGTAGTGGTAAGTCCACCACCTTGTATGCTTTGATTCAACTGATTAATTCTCGCGAAATCAACATTTCTACTATCGAAGATCCAGTGGAATATGATATCCCTGGTGTCAATCAGATTCAGGTTGATCCCAAGACAAACCTGACTTTTGCCAAAGGTTTGCGTTCTCTTCTGCGTCAGGATCCTGACGTCATTATGGTCGGTGAAATTCGTGATGAAGAGACAGCGGCTATTGGCGTCAATTCGGCTATGACCGGACATTTGGTTTTGTCATCTCTGCATACCAATGACGCGGCCACGGCTTTGCCCCGGTTGATCGATATGAAGGTAGAACCATTTTTGATTGCCTCAACTATGCAGATCATTATCGCCCAGCGTCTAGTCAGGAAGATTTGCATGCAATGTATTGTCAGCTATACTTTGAATGACGCTCAGAAGAAAGATCTGTACCGACATGAGTTGTTACTCAAAGATTTACCCGCCAACAGCGAAGATGATATCCGAGTGTATAAAGGCAGTGGCTGTTCTAACTGTAATAATACGGGATTCAAAGGCCGCATCGGATTATTTGAAGTGATGCAGATAAATGACAAAGTCCGCGAATTAGTCATGCAACAGTCAAATTCTGATGATTTACGGGCGGCGGCGATAGTTTCAGGTATGACTACTATGTTGCAAGACGGGATTAAAAAAGTAATGGCCGGCAAGACTACTATAGAAGAAGTTTTGCGCGTAACCTCCGAATAATATGAAATTTAAATACACCGGAGTCAAAAATAAAAAAACTTTTAAGGGGATGATTGAGGCGTCTGACAAACAAGCAGCGCAGACGGCTCTAGCACAACAAGGTATTCAAAGTAAACATATAGAGGCGGTCGTAGCTCGGTCGGGCGTTTCGATAGTTTTTGGTAACGTCAGTTTGCAGCAGAAAATGTTATTTGCCAAACACTTGGCGCTCCTGATCAAATCGGGTATGCCGGTCAATGAAGCAATTCAGATTTTAGCTGAGGACAGTAAAGGCGCCTTGAAAGGAATTTTGAAAAAAGTGTTGAAGTCAGTCGAAGGCGGTAATCATTTGACAGCCAGTCTAGGTATGTATCCTCGGGTTTTTGACGCCTTTTTCATCAGTATGGTGCAAGTTGGTGAAGAAAGCGGAACTCTGGAGCAAAGTATGGAAAACTTGGCTTCTCATTTACGCAAAAATAATGAGTTGAGAAATAAAATAAAGTCGGCCTTGGTTTATCCCGCTATCGTTCTTATGGCTATTGTCGGACTTGGATTTACCTTAAGTATTTTTGTTTTACCACGATTGATCGGACTTTTTGCTTCACTCAAAACTGAATTACCGGTTTCAACTAAATTTTTGATCTGGTTTTCTAACTTTTTTGCCGGCAACTGGAAGCAGGTTTTGATAGCTTTTGTGATCGTTGTTATTGTCGGCACAGTGGTACGTAAAACTTCTCCCGTGAGACTGGTAACCCATTGGCTCTTGTTGCGCTTACCCATCACTCGATCCTTCTCGCAAACGGTAAATATTGCCTCTATGGCACGGGCTATGAGTTTACTTTTGGCTAGCGGCATCACACTTGATAAGGCCATGGAGATTGTCATGGCTAATATGTCCAATATTTATTACCGTCGCAGTATTATGGTGGTCTTGCAACGAGTAAAAGCGGGTGAATCGGTTGGGGACACGTTGAGTAAACAGAAATACTTTTTCCCTCATATTGTGGCCAAGATGGTGCGAGTTGGCGAGGAGTCGGGTAATTTATCAGAAACGTACGAGTATTTGGCTGATTATTATGAAGCCATACTTGATGATAAGTCTAAAAATTTGTCCAGCACTATCGAGCCGATTTTATTGATCGTCATCGGAGCTATTGTGGCCTTCGTGGCTTCGTCGATAATCACCCCGATTTATAATTTCACAGCCAGTGTTTAGATCAAGACAATCAAAAGGATTTACTCTAATGGAGGTAGTTGTCGTCATGACAGTTTTTTTGATTATTTTAGGCGGCACACAGTTGACGATCAGCTCATTGCAAGGTCGCAATGAACGTCAACGCTACATCAATGACTTTGAAGGTATGACGGCCTTTATTGCCAAGGCTCGGTCCTACGCTCAAGCCAGTCGGTTGAATGACTCATGGGGGGTGAAAATGATCATGCAATCCAGCAGTTATTGCGGTACTAGTACTAAGAGTAATTGTCTGGTAATTTTTAAAGGCGCAGACTACGGTACCCGCGACCCACAGTATGATGAGTATTTGATATTTAGTTCTGATCTGTACCGCTACGATGAACCCAATAATGATGATGAGATTTATTATAACAAGGCTTCTGGTTGGGGCAGGGGATTTGACAACGCCAGCTCAACCGATGCGACCAATTTCCGCTTAAGAACTTTAAGCGGTACCTATGACTGCAAAATAATGCTAGGGATTTTTGGGGCTATTTATAATAGTTGCGAGAGCTAATGAAAGATCAAGTTACAACCTCGGGATTTTCTTTGATGGAAATAATAGTTGCTACTGCAGTCTTTGCTTTATTGGTTGTAGCTGTTTCGTTTACCATCGGAGATTCGAATAAAAATTTTGGCGGTATTGACGACAGACAGTTGCGTCTCAATTACGCGCGTGAGGCCTATGAGGCTTTGCAGGCGATTCGTGATAATTCTTGGAAAAGTATAGCCGCCGTGCCGGTGAATACCTCCTATGACGTACGGGTGAATTCTTCGGGATCATGGGAGTTATATAACGGCACCTCTACCAGAAGCACTATTAGTCGGAATGTTTATTTTTATAATGTTGAGCGAGATAGTAGTGGTAATATTGTCAGTTCGAGCGGAACGAGTGACTACAACACGCGCAAAGTCGTTATTCGTTTAGCTGCGAATGGTCGGACTTTGTACGAGACAGCTGGTTATATTGGTAATACTAAAAGTTATAGCATTTCACAGACAAGTTGGAGTGGGACCGGTGGCAGAGAGGTCTGGGCCGGTACTTCATTAGGAAGTGATCTCTACTCGACCAGCAGTATGTATACTGGGAGTGGAAATACATTGAAATTGGCTTTATCAGGAGCTTGGTACGACGCCAGCTGGAGCTATCGAAAGACCGTTACCATTGATGATGCCAAGGTCGGCGGCGCTGCAAACTTGACTGATTTTCCGGTACTTATTTCAGTTACGGATACCGACCTCAAAGCTACTGCTAGTGGGGGATATGTCGGTCAAACTGATGGGGGTGATATACTCTTTACCTCATCTGACGGTCTGACAAAATTAAGTCATGAGATAGAAAAATATGATTCAACCACTGGCGAATTGGTTGCTTGGGTTAAGGTTCCGACCTTAGCCTACTCTGGTCAGGGCGACACTGTAATTTATACGTACTATGGCAACGCCTCGGCGGCTGATCAGGCCAGCGCCACCAATGTCTGGGACAGTAATTTTAAGATGGTACAGCATTTGGAGGAAACTGCCAGTAGCACCATTTCCGATTCTACCTCAAACAGTAATAACTGTACCATCAATAATGCAGTCACAGTTAATGCGACAGGTAAAGTAAACGGCGGTGATGATTTCGATGGTAGCAACGACCGTCACGACTGCGGTACTAATGCATCCCTCGCAATTACTAGTAATTTGACAGTCAGTTTCTGGTTTTACGCCGACACGCTAGTTAGCAACGATTTTTTTGTAGGCAAAACGGATCCAGCCAATTGGGATGATGGCTACGGTTTCTGGAACAACACAGGAGCCCCATTGGCTACGCGTCTTTATTTTTACGTTGATGATTTTGATCTATATAAGGTCGGTATTACACGCTCTGCGTCGACATGGACTCATGTTGTTGGTGTCTATGATGATACCGGTAATACGGTGACAATTTTCAAAGACGGAGCTCAAGTGACCCAGATAGCCTATACCGGAACCAACGCCTTCGGTGCTACTAGGAATTTTTATATCGGTACCAGTGGTGACGATGCCTATAATCTTGATGGTAAATTAGACGAAGTCAGAGTTTCAAATACCGCCCGGTCATCAGGTTGGATTACGACTGAGTATAACAATATGTCATCACCATCGACATTTTTTACCATCGGTAGTCAGACCACCCCGTCATACGTCGCTAGTGGTTCTGCTACCTCCAGCGCCATGGTATTGGCTTACGCTACTAGTCCAGAAATACTTAATCGTAACCCGCTGACGGTGCAATGGGCGCAGATCTTACCTTCTGGTTGTAGTTTGGATCTCTATCTACAGTCTACTAATACTTCTGGCCCAACCTTTAGTGTTGGTTCGCTCATCGGGCCACTCAATTACACGACTGCTGGAACGGCTACTACATCGGCTGATCTAAGCAGTTATACGACTATCCAAGGAAAAAAATGGCTCCGCTATGCAGTCAGCATGACTTCATGCAACAGTAGTACAGAATCGCCGACATTAAAAAATATTACACTCTATGTTGATTAGCAAAAGCAGAATAGGCAGAGGGTTTACCCTCATTGAGGCCATTGTTTATCTAACTATTGTCGGTTTTATGATCGTGGGTGTGATTAACTTAAATATCATGTTGCAGCAATCTCGATCAAAGTTTACCGCTCAGAGACGAAGTCACTATGATGCCAATCTGTTTCTCAATAATTTGGATTTCCTTTTGAAAAATTCCACTAGTTTAGTAACCGATAGCACGGGAGCTGAATGTCAGGATTTTGAGGGAGCTCAGGGGTATAATTCTTATTATCTAGCTCTGTATTTCAACACATCCTCAGCGGCGACTGCCTTACCGTACGAGTGTCGTGGTGATTACAACGCAACTACCACAGCGGTAAAGGTCTACTGGCGCAGTTCGACCCATCGAGGTTTATGGATTGACTGTTACAAAGGCTTTATCAACGGTAATAGCGGTAATTGCACTACCATGCAAAGCTATGGTGACGCCAGCTATATGATGACGGCGGATAAAAATTCAGCGGTCTATGACGGTGGATTGGTTTTTGCTACCAGCACGTCTTACGGCAACCCAGCACTCAAGGTGCAACTGGCTGTCGGTATTCCCAATACCTCGGGTCTGTCCTATGCTTCGGCTACGACCACAGCCAGCACTACTATCAATTTTCGTTACAAGATTACCAATGCTCCCCAGCCAACTGAAGCTGTATGTGGAGATTCCAATCAAGTAGGCAGTGAAGTTTGTGATTCGTCATTGGCAAGCGCATGTTCGCAAAATGGAAATTATTATAGTGGTGCTTACGATGAAGACGGCTCAACGTGTAGTGGTAGATATGGATGTAACAACACGTGTTCAGCCTGTCTTACCCAGCTGGCCTGCACCGGATCCTGTGGTACAGGCGGGTATTTGTCAGGAGGATATTGTTATTATTTGGGCGCGGCTGATCAAACCTGCACCACTGTCTGTGCTACTCACGCCGGTTGTGTGGCTGGCGCTTTGTCAGATACCGCTTGTGCTATCATGATTGATAGAGGCGCTAATTGCTCAACTTGTGAGGCGGTATCCTCTGGGAAATATTCTCCATCGTCAGATGGAACTGCGACTTGTTATGTGACCGCCTCAGGTGGATATTCTTGTTCGGTGGCGCCGCCTGCAGGGTATAAACGTTTATGTCGCTGCGCCTCATAAAAATATGAAAATTAAACTAAAAGATGATCAATCTAATACTACAGGCGCTATCGCTTTGATTGTAATGGTTTTTATGACAGGTATTATTTTGGTAGTCGGCGTAGGATTAGCCATTATGAATCTTGATTACACTCTAACAGGTACCTCTGATTTACTCGGTCAGAGTCTGGGCACTGCAGCTGATGGTTGTCTTGATTCGGCTCTGGCGGAACTGCGCAATAATAATGGTGTGACTAGTATTAATGTAAATAATATTGGAACTAATGTTAATTGCGTTGTGGGTATTCAAGCCAATGGTAATTTGCGATATCTTGTCGCCAGCGCTGCCAGCGCTAGTTCATTTTTGAATTCGACTAGTGTTGCCAGCTCTACCATCAATGTTGCTACTAATCCTTTTACAGTGGTACAGCGAGTCCAAGGTTTGGAGCCCCGTAGCAACACTTTGAGTCTCAGTGCCAATGTGAACGTAGGTTCCAGTACTGGTCTCTATGCCACGGTAGCTACCCACGGCGATTATGCATATGTCGCCTATAGAGATGGAGCTAGCAGTAATAAGTTATCAATCGCTCGCGTTGATCTGAAAACGTTTACTGTCGGAACTACGTTGCAAAATGTCAGCACTAATGCAGCCACATATATGGATGCAATTGTTATCGGCGATTATCTGTACGTTGCCTATCACAATTATACTGGAGTCAATGGAACTGACGGCAAACTGGGAATCGCTCGCGTTGATCTGAATAATTTCTCTGCCGGCGGGGTTACTCTGCTTGATGATTTGTCGCACGCTTGCGTTACCGCTGGATGCATTTCAATTCCGACAGCAGTGGCGAGTGAAGGGAATGAGCTTTATGTTGCCTATAATCACACAACTGCCGGTTCAATTTTTCTCAAAAGTATAGACACCTCAATTTTTGCATCGACTACGGCGGCTGTTTCAACGCTAAGAGTTACAACAGGTTCCGGTTCTCAGACTGACATGAGGGTTATAGGCGACTATGCTTATATTTTGTCATTGGATTCGAATCTGAATGCTCCAGTATTATTTAAAATAAATTTGAGCACCAACGCTATTGATTCAAGGGTAAATCTGGACCCCGGTGAGTCAACGACGTTTCATGCCTTGGCGATAGTTGATAATTTTGCTTACGCTATCTGGGATGATCTTACTACCAGTCGGAACATTACGATTGGTAAAATAGCAATCGACACCATGAATAGTGTTTCGACCACAACAACTGCGTATGAGGCTTCATACCTATCAGTTGACACGGCTGGAGGATATTTATATCTTTCCTCAAATAATATGCCAGGGAACACGGATGTGAATATGTATAAAATTAACGTCAGAAATTTATCCGACATAACTCAATTGGCAAATTTTACTACCGGCGATCTCTATGAAAGGCCTCGGGTAGTCGCTCCGGGCGGACAGTATATTTATGAATCCTTCCACGATATAGGCGCTGGTGTGGGGCGGCTATATAAAATTAAGATTGATTGATAAACTTCAAATATGTTTAGAAACCAAGAATTAGTCGCTATAAATATTTCCGATGCCTCATTGGAGGCGATCGTTGTTCGTCAAAGCGGCCAGCAGTCGGCTATTTCTAGCTGGTCGCGAATCGAGCTTTCGGAGGGTATTATTGAGCAAGGTCGTATCGTTGATAAAGATAAAGCCAAAAAGGCATTGCAAGAATTATTACAAAAGGCCCAACCACAGAAAATCGTAGCCAAAGAAGCAGCGGTCACCTTGCCAGAAAATTTGGTTTTTACGCAAATTATAACCACACCCGTGTCGCTGAAACCGGCTGAAATCAAAGATTTGCTATGGCAGAAAGTATCAGAGGTAATACCTATTGATCCCAGTCAGATGGTGGGCGATTATTATCTACGTACAACCAAGGCAGGCAGAGAATCTCTAGTGGTGGCTACGTATAGTCAGCTTATTGATGAGTACATCAAACTATTAGCCTCAGTCAATTTGAAAGTTCGTCTGTTTTCTACCGAGTCAATTTCACTGGTTCAGGCTTTATCTTCCGCTCCTGAAGCCAGCCCACAGCTGATACTGGATATCGGCAGTGACCAAACTATTGCTGTCATCGCCTCTGGCGGAACTGTCAGGGAATCAATTAACATTGCTGTAGCTGGCTCACAATTTTCCCAGGCTTTGATGCAGAGTCAGAAAATATCTCTAGCAGAGGCAGAAAAATTGAAAGCAGAGGTTGGATTAACGGCGGAACCATCAGCAGTCGTTTTGCAACGAACTTTACAGTCACTTTTGGTGGAGGTTCGGATGCTGATGAATTATTGGCAAAAGAAAAGCGGGGAGAGAGTAGCCAAATTGGTGGTGACTGGAGGCAGTAGTAGTATGCCTGGATTGTTACCGTATTTGGGTAGTAACCTCGGTCTAGAGGCTCAGCAGGCTGTACCTGATACTCAATACAAGGTGCAAGGGCAGGATCAAATATCGCCGAAATTTTTACCGGTTCTTGGTCTGGCTCTGTCGGCGCAAGCTAAGGAGTATGTGATCAACTTTGTAGAGCCAAAATTGCGGAGTGCCAGCAAGACAATCAATATGACTCCATCCAAGAAGGAACCGGAGAAGACAAAGATTATTTCTATGAAACCTACCCGAGGGCACATTCCGATTGGCAGACTAATCGTCTTAGTAACCCTATTCCTAGTAGCTTGTGGTATTTTTGCTTATATCTGGTGGCAAAACACTCCCTCGACCAATGTACCGGTACCCACAACCACTACTGACTCAGAGCAAGTGAGAGAGTTAGAAATAAATTTATGGGTTTCCCATTCAGTTACCTCTGAGTCGGCCCCCAATGGAGATTACCCATCAGTTCAAGGGGTAGTCAGAGATATTACCGTCAGTCACCCTATCAATCTTGACGCCAATTTTTGGCAATCGGTTACTGAGCAAGTATCAGCCGAAAATAGGAGTGATCCTATCCGTTGGGCGCCTATAGTTTCCGGTATCTTGGGTGACAATGTTTGGGCTCTCGAGCGACAGACTGTCGTAGCTCAGTTGCGGCCGGATAATTTGATAGTTATTGAGGATATCCTTGATACGACTCTGGTAACCACCTCTCCAGAATTAGTTACTGTAACGTATGGTCAGGAGGTGAGCGTGGTTGTGACTGCTAATGTCAGAGTTTTAGCGCTTGACCGGCAGTCTTTTATTGAGGTAGCGGCCGCTCCTTGGCAGGCCAAGATGGATGATGAGCTATCTGCTAATTTTGCGATAGCAAAGTCTTCTATACGCGATACTGTCAATGAATGGAGCGATGTCAGTCTGGTTGTGGTTAATTAGGCTGACAAGTTGCGATTTTTTTGGTATAATTAGATTGTAATTATAATTGTGTATAAATACATGCAACCAAAAAATAGACTTAAATCACCCGGCTTCACCCTCATTGAGTTAATTATTGTCGTAGCGATCATCGGTATTTTGGCGGCTTCAGCTTTTGTGGCTATTAATCCAGCCAAACGTATCGGTGAGTCCAACAATGCCCGCCGTTGGCAAGATATTACCGCTATTTTAAACGGAGTTATGACCTATATCGCTGATAATAATGGCAACTTTCCTAACGCTCGCATCGCTGGCTCAACAGCCGCTCTTCTGGCCGGCAACACCTATATGTTAGGAACTGGTCAAGAGGGTTGCGGTAATGCTGCTTCCTGGACTGGCGGTACCGGCTGTGGCACGGCCGCCGCGGCTCAAGCAACCGCGATTTCTACCAGTATTGTTAGTTGCGCGGATTTAACTTCTTCCTTAGTTGATACTTATTTACCGACCATTCCCCAGGATCCAACGTTAGGCCCTTACCATGCTTCAGCAAATGGTTATTATATTTATCGAGCTGGTACTAGTAATAGGGTAGTTGTGGGTTCTTGTCTACCGTACGTCAATGCTGTTTCTAATGTTATCAGGGTGGGTCGTTAGGTTTAGATTTCGCAAAAAAATTCTTATTTTTCACGCCGCGTCGGACGCGGCGTGATTGCTATATTGACAAGATAAAATGTTATGGTACAGTACAAATTAGCAGTCTTATCATTTGAGTGCTAACTCAAAAAAATGGATGATCGGCAAAATAAACTTCTAAGAGCCATTATCGAAAGGTATATTCAGACTGCAGAACCTGTGGCTTCAGCCGAAGTATTGGAGCTGTCTGATCTCGGGGTTAGCCCGGCTACCATACGTAACGAAATGATGGAGCTAGAGCATCTTGGGTATTTGATTCAGCCGCATATTTCTGCCGGACGTGTCCCTACGCTCGAAGGATTCCATTATTACATTGATAATTTGATGGAAGACAGAGAGTTAGAGCGCCGAAGTTATCGAGCGTTATCACGGGCCCATGGATATGGCTGGCGACAGCTGGCGCGGGAGATAGCTCAGATGTCAGACGGCACAGCTTTTATAGCGCGAGAAGGAGATGAATACTATGTTGCTGGTTTGGGCAGGTTACTGGCTCAGCCGGAATTTCGTCTCAATAGTAGTCCCTTGATTGAGGCCGCTGAATTGATGGATCAACTGGAGAGGGTAGTACCGGATTTTTTTGATCACTATCAGGAAGAACCGACGGTACTCTTGGGGCGAGAAAATCCTTTTGGAGATTATTGTAGTACCGTTATTGCTACGCGACATGGCAGTCAGGAAATTGTTATGGGCGTGATTACGCCGGTACGTTCCAATTACGCTAGGACTATCTCGGTTATCGAGGAAGTAATGAAATTGTTATAAAACTATGTCTGACGAACAGGTACAAGACACACAAGTAGAAAAAGAATTAGTAGCCGATACTGATTGGCAAGGCTTAGCCGAGGAGCGGCTCAGTGGTTGGAAGCGGGCCCTAGCTGACTACGAGAATCTTCGTCGAGATACTGAGCGTCAGCAGGAGAGAACAGTTTCGATGGCACGTCTGCATTTTGCTCTGGATTTTTTGAGCTTTTTTGATAATTTTCTGACGGCACTTGATCATATACCAGCCGATATTCGCACCAGTCCGTGGGCCGTGGGGCTTGATCATGTCAAACGACAGGCGGAGGAAGTAATTAAAGGACTGGGGTTGACGTCTATGAATGTGACCGCTGGAGCCACCTTTGATCATTTGAAACACGAAGCTATAGAGACAGTCAACGATACTGCTATAGACGACCAACAAATAACCAAGGTAATTTCTGATGGCTATAGTTTGGGTGATGAGCTCGTCAGACCGGCCAAAGTAGTAGTTAATAGTATAAAATAAAATATGTTTAATTCTCACAATTTAAGCTTAAAGTTGATTCAACGATGTCCTGCTTGCAACGCAGCTTTCCAGCAAGCTCAGATTTCTATCGTGCAGGAGACAGACTTTACACTGCTAGCACATATGCAGTGCCAGCAATGTAGAGTCAATTTATTGGCCAATGTCGTAAATATGCCGCAGGGTCTGGTTGGTAACGCCATATTGACTGACATTCAATTGGAGGAAGTGGGTAAGTTATTGGATTTTGAAGCTATGGAAGATAACTATTTTCTCAATGTATATAACTTTGTGCGTCAGAAGGATTTGTGGCATCAGTTACATAGTCAGCCACGACCAGCTGATAATCAAAGCAACACTTTAGCAAAAAATAATTAAAACAAGGAGACAAGCAAAATGGCAAAAATATTAGGCATCGACCTCGGCACCACGAATTCGGCCATGGCCATCGTTGAGGGAGGTCAACCAAAAATTATAGAGAATAGCGAGGGCAACAGAACCACGCCCTCGGTCGTGGCGATCTCAAAATCAGGCGAACGTCTGGTCGGTGTGACGGCCAAACGCCAAGCCGTGACTAACCCCAATAATACCGTTTATTCGGTCAAACGTTTGATTGGCCGACGTTCTGACGACACCGAAGTCACCCGGGATACCAAAGTTATGCCTTACAAGATTAATCAGTCAGGTCAAGGCGTGACGGTGACTATGGGGGATAAAGAATATTCAAAACAGGAGGTGTCGGCTATGATTTTGCAGAAGTTAAAAGCAGATT
>CAYHYG010000001.1:3104-63611 GCA_964360835.1 uncultured Gammaproteobacteria bacterium | reverse complement strand
TTTATCGTTGACCGATAGACCAGACTGAACGTCAGCAGGTTAAAGATCTACAGCAGGAGACCTTTGAACAGCAGATAATCCTGGCCCAAGATAATAATTTGCCGTTGATAGTCCATGGACGCAATGGTAAAGATGAACCGGAGGCTTATCAACGAATCATGAAGCTTCTGGCTGAACGGTCAGTCGAGAGGGCCGTTATCCACTGTTTTGGCGGCACATTGATAGAAGCTCACGAGGCTACACGCTTGGGCTATTACCTTGGCATTACTGGAATTATTACTTTTGACAAAACTGGTGTTTTGGAGCAGATTATAAAGGAAGTTTCACTGGACAAAATTTTGATAGAGACAGACGCTCCTTTCCTTAGTCCTGAGCCATATCGCGGTAAACGTAATGAGCCGATTTATGTTATTGAAGTGGCCAGAAAGATTGCCGAAATCAAAGGAATGAGTTTGGAAGAGGTGATCGAACAGACAGGGAAGAGTGCGAAGAAATTGTTTAATTTATAACATCCGATTATGGAAACAGTAATTATTATCGCCTTAGTAGTAGTGGCCATCATCTTGATTGTTGGCATTATTATTATCCTCAATCGTCTGCAGAGTCTCGGTAAACCCAGTGACGATAAGTCAATGTTATTGCTACAAAATCAGGTACAGGATTTGAACAAAGCTTTGGATCAGAAGTTGGGAATGTCTGCAAAACAAATACAGGATCATTTTTTTGAAACATCGAAACTCTCACGTGAGACAGCAGCTCAGTTGACTAAACTCGAGGAAACAAATAAGCAGGTAATAAATTTTGCCGATCAGTTAAAGAATTTGCAAGATATTTTAAAAAATCCTAAACAGAGAGGTATATTAGGTGAATATTTTCTTGAACAGACATTAAAGAATGTTTTACCGCCAGAAGCCTATGAAACTCAATTTCGTTTAGGTAAGGATGATGAAGGGCAAGAACTCATAGTCGATGCTGTGGTGAAGGCTAGTGATGGCTTGATTCCGATTGATGCTAAGTTCTCTATCGAAAATTATAATCGTCTTGTCGAGGCAGTAAGTAATGAAGAAAGGGAAAAGTATGAAAAGGTTTTTGTGAATGATCTCAAAAAAAGAATTCAGGAGACCGGAAAATATATTAGACCAGACAAAGGGACATTAGATTTTGCTTTTATGTTTATACCTCACGAGGCTATATATTATGATCTATTGATTAATAAAGTCGGATCTCTGGATGAATCGAGCGAAAACTTAATTCAGCGTGCCGCCACAAAGTATCGTGTTATTATAGTCTCACCTACCAATTTATTGGCATATTTACAGACTGTTCTTTTCGGTCTTCGTGCTTTGAAATTTGATGAGTCAGCCAAACAAATAAAGAAGAATGTTGAACTAATGCAGAAACACCTAATCAACTATGAAGCGTTCTATAAAAAATTAGGTACTCAGTTGAATACGGTCGTGGGGACATATGAGGTCACAAAGAATGAATTTAAGAAAATTGATAAGGATGTTATGAAAATTACAGAAGTTGAAAGCGGTCTTGAGGAGTCGCCAATGCTGGAAAGACCTAGGATGGAAGAGTAATCAGCTCGTATGAGTCGTCGTAGTGTATTAGTCTGGGTAGGTGCAGCGATTATCATTCTTGGTGTCGTTATTTTTTGTTGGCAACTTAATCAGTTACCTTTGACTGCTTACGATGAAGCAGTTTATGGTCAGGTAACTAGAGATACTCTGAAATCTGGTAATATTTTTTCCCTGCAACGTTTGGGTCAACCGTGGCTGGAGAAGCCACCACTTTATTTCTGGCTAGCTATGGGTTCGGTCACACTATTCGGTCCACAGGAATGGGCCTTGCGTTTGCCATCAGTATTGGGAGCTATCTTTATCTGTCTGATGGTGTATCTTCTAATACGGAAATTAGGACTTGGTAGTTGGTGGTCAGTGCTGACCATCGGGGTGCTCACGGCTATTCCTTATTGGTACATTCTCATGCGGCAAGTAAGAGTCGATAGTTTATTGATTCTTATGCTTATTTCTGCTTTGTATTTTTTAGTTGCTAGCTGGCAGCGGAAGCAATTTGCAATTTGGATCGGTCCGCTATTAGGATTGGCAGTAATGACGAAAAGTGTGACGACAATAAGCGTGCTACCAATGTTGTTTGTATTTTCATTCGTCTATAGGCAGTGGGATTGGTTGCGTAATCGGTGGTTATATTATGGGTTAGCTTTGGGGCTTACAATTATTGTTCCTTGGCACCTATATCAGACCAAGCTGTATGGCCAAGATTTTTGGTCGATCTATCTAGGGTTCAACATTTTGCAAAGGGCGTCAGAAGGTTTCGGTCTGCAGCAAATTCATTGGTATGATTATTTCTTGACGCTGTGGAAATTAGCCCAGCCCTGGTATTTTTTATGGATAGTAGGAACTGTGGCGGTAGTCATATTGCGGCGTCATATCACGTCCGATCAGACTATACAAAAGTTATGGCTGGCGTCGCTCGGCTCCGCCTTGGTAGTTATTATATTATTTTCTCTATTTAAAACGCATATACCGACGTACGTTTTGCCAGCTTATCCGTTCATAGCTATTTCACTAGTATGCAGTATGCACCTGCTGTATCATTTAGTTTTACAATGGCGACCGCAGTGGCAGAAAGTATATGTTTTCAGTGGCCTACTGGGTCTAGGATTTGCCTGTTTGTTCGGCTATCGAGTAGGGCTTAGTATTATGCCAATGCTTCATTTTTATTTTGATTCTGAACTGAAAGAAATTGGCCAGACGGTAGCTTTACAATATCAAGCAGGTGATCGGCTATATCAGTTAGCTTGGCCAGTAGGAGATACTTTGAGTTACTATGCTCATCAGCCCATAGCTACTATTAAGTTGCCGACTTCTGGAACCTTTGAAGAAATGGAAGGACCATTTTTCTTATTTATGCAGACCGATTTTATGCCTATATTTTTCGATGAACAGGGCCAGGTGCTTGCTGAGTATGCTACAGGTGTTCACGACGCGCCACAGACTGTCGCCCGGCTTGGTCACGTGGTAGTACCCATCCTCACCCATGAAAACGAGGGGTTGGGCCTGAGCCAGTGGGGTGAGGGCCAGAACAGCAACCAGGACGAGCAGGAATCTTTTCAATTTATCCTCCTTTTTGGGTTTTTGCAGGCACTTGGCCTGTTTGTTGGGAATGTCCATACCAGCCGATTTGGCTAAGTAATAGATTATATTACCATATATTTCGATTATTGTCAATAGCTAGTCTTTTTGCGTTGACTGATAGGCCATTTTCCTATATACTGATGTCGCTTTCAGCCTGTTTTTTTGTTTAGAACATGGACGAGAAATCAAAAAACCAAGTCAACAAATCTGCACAGGCTTTAGCCCTACAAATAGGTACCACGGCCACGGCCTGGATCATAATCCCCGCGCTTCTGGCGGTCTATGGCGGGCAATGGTTAGATAGAAAGTTTGACTCTGAGCCAATTCTATTTGTGATCGCCATGGCACTGGCTTTCGTAGTCACTTTGGTCGGAATTATTAAAATGGCCAAAGAGTATCTGAAGCAAGAAGCTAAAAATTCAAAAGAATGAGTACAGAGGTAACAAATAATAATGTAGCCGAGACCGCCACACTTGAAGGGGGTGAGATTGAAGCAAATGAAACGGAAGCCGCTACCGCAGAAATTCGTCACGAAACTACAATTTTTGCCGAACCAGTACTACAGTTTAAAAATTTTACGATAACCAATTCATTATTGACTGCTTGGGTAGCGCTCATCATCCTGATAGTCCTAAGTCTGACTGTTGGCAGAAAAATAAAAAGAATTCCTGGTCAGCTACAGAATTTTGCCGAGGTCATTATAGACGGCGCCATGAATTTGGCAGATTCTGTCACAAATGACAGACGTATAACGGAGAAAGTATTCCCATTAGTCTTTTCCGTTTTTTTATTTGTCCTAGTTAATAATTGGCTCGGTTTAATCCCAGGAGTTGGTTCTATCGGCTACCTAGAAGAACATGGCGGCGAATCACTATTCATTCCGTTTTTCCGGGGCTCGACGGCTGATATCAATACTACCTTGGCCATGGGTTTATTTTCCGTTATCGCGGCAAATATTTTTGGTGTCATGGTAGTGGGTGGTTGGAAATATTTTAATAAATTTATTAATGTGCAGACTTTGATTTCTATCCCCTCCGACATGAAACACAATATGGCTGCGGTTATCGTTAATCCGATTAAATTTTTTGTTGGTCTGATTGAGATTATCGGTGAACTGGCCAAAGTAGCTTCGCTCTCTTTTCGTTTATTCGGCAATATCTTTGCCGGCGAAGTTTTACTTATGGCTATGGCTTCAATCTTCGCCTTCATCTTACCGATACCTTTCATGTTTCTGGAAGTCATCGTTGGTATTATTCAGGCGTTGATTTTTGCCATATTGACGCTGGTTTACTTTACCATTGCGGCTCAGGATCATTCAGAGGAGAGTCATTAGTGATTAGTAATTTGTAATCAGTAACTAGGTCATCCCTAATTACTAATTACCAGTTACTAGTTACGAATCACGTAACTATCTAATAAGCTAAGATAACTCCAATCGGGGACATTAAACATCAATCAATTGTCCAATCCAGCGGAATTATCAAAAGGAGAGATGTTATGGACCTAGTCCCAATTGCCAAAGCGTTTGCCATCGCTATCGGTGCTATCGCCCCGGCGTTTGCCATCGGTAAAATCGGCGCTAAAGCTATGGAATCAATCGGCCGCAACCCAGAGGCTGCCGGTAAAATCTTGGTGCCTATGCTTTTGGTTTCAGCTTTTGCCGAAGCTATCGCCATTTACGCTTTGATTATCGCCTTCAGTATCAGTTAATGTTTTTGAGAATATTTTTGCTGTTAAAATAAATGATAGCAAAAATATTCGATTAAAATATTTAAATTAGAACTATGGAAGCACTTATAACTACATTTCACATTGATTGGAAATTAATGGCTGCTCAGTTTGTTAATTTTGTTATTGTTTTCTTTGCTATTTATCGCTTTGCCCTCAAGCCATTACTCAAGACGATGACAGAACGTAGTGCCACCATTGCCAAAAGTCTAAATCAAGCCAAGCAAATTGAGACTGAGGTGGCGCGCACGTCTCAGGAATCTGCTAAACAGATCGCCCAAGCCAAACGTGAAGCTGTAGAAATTATTGCCGAAGCTAGTAAGAAAGCAGAGTTTAAACGTCAGGAAATTTTGGATCAGACGGAACAGAAAGTGGCGCAAGTAGTAGCACAAGCCAAGGAGCAGATTCAGAGTGAAAAGGAAGTCATGATGTCCGAAATCAAAGCTGAAGCCGCTGAGTTGATCATGCAAGCTACAGCCAGAGTCTTGAAGACTAAGGTTGATAGCGCAGTTGATAAGAAATTAATTAGCCAGAGTTTGAAGGAATGGAAGTAAAAAAAGTTAAAATTCAAAGGTAAAAAATCAAAACTGAAGGTATGAAGACAAATTTAAAAATTATAGCGCGGGCGTTATATCTGGCTACCAAAGATAAGAAGCCCAAAGAAATCGATCAGATCACTGATAATTTTTTCAGCTGGCTGAGACAACATCGGCTATTCAGTAAACGTAGCGTTATACTTTCATTATTGGCTGACGTACACCGTCAGGAAGAAAAGACAGTTTTGGTCAGAGTAAGTTCCAGGACAGCTCTGAGTGAATCACAGCGGCACGAGATAAAGAAGAAGCTAGAGCACGAGTTGAAGAAGAAAGTGGAATTAGGAGAGGATCTGGATCAGATGATTCTCGGGGGCTACCGAATTTACTACGGTGATACGGTCTACGACGCGACTTTAAATAAGCAATTAATTAATTTACAGCGACATCTGCTGCAGCCATAAAATACTTATGTCATACGATTATCTAGTCAAAAATCTACAGAAGAAATTGGAGGGTTTCGAATTTAATCCCAAGGAAGAAAAGATCGGTCATATCATCGAAGTAGGAGATGGTATTGCCACTGCTTCCGGTTTGTCACAAGCGCTGGCTATGGAAATGGTGGAATTGGAAACCGATGATGGCCATAAAATAGACGGCGTGGTCCTAAACCTAGAGGAAGATAGTATCGGTATTATGATTCTTGGTGACTATTTGGGGTTGAAAGAAGGAGATGTCGTTCGTTCCACTGGAAAGGTTTTGGAAGTACCGGTGGGAGAGGAAGTAGTTGGTCGTGTGGTCAACGCTCTAGGTCAGCCATTGGACGGTAAAGGTGCTATTAAATCTAGCCAGACTTATCCGGTAGAGAAAGTTGCTCCGGGAGTTATTACTCGTCAGTCAGTCAGTGTGCCCCTGCAAACGGGTATTAAATCAATTGATGCCATGATCCCGATTGGACGAGGACAGAGAGAATTAATTATCGGTGACCGTCAGACAGGCAAGACGGCCATTGCTATCGATACTATTATCAACCAGAAGGACAGCAGCGTCATTTGTATCTATGTCGCGATTGGTCAGAAGGAATCCAAGGTAGCCCAGATTATCGCTCGCTTGGAAGCGGCCGGAGCCATGGATTACACTACCATTGTCTTAGCTGGTGCCTCTGATCCAGCCGCTATGTCATTTATCGCGCCTTACGCCGGCTGTGCTATCGGTGAATACTTCATGGATCAGGGTAAAGATGTCTTGGTTATCTATGATGATTTATCCAAGCAAGCCGTGGCCTATCGTCAGATTTCATTACTTTTACGCCGACCACCGGGACGGGAGGCTTATCCGGGAGATATTTTTTACTTACATTCACGTTTGCTGGAGCGTTCCGCTCGTTTGAATTCAGAAAATGGTGGCGGCTCTCTGACTGCCTTGCCGATTATCGAGACACAAGCTGGAGACGTCTCAGCTTATATCCCGACCAATGTTATCTCCATTACTGACGGTCAAATTTTCCTGGAATCAGATTTGTTTTATCAAGGTTTCCGTCCGGCAGTGAACGTCGGTATTTCTGTTTCGCGTGTCGGTTCGGCGGCGCAGATCAAAGCCATGAAAAAAGTGGCGGGCAAATTAAAATTGGATATGGCACAATATCGTGAACTCGAGGCCTTTGCTCAATTTGGTTCTGACCTTGACGCGGAGACACAGAGTCGTCTGAGTCGCGGTAAACGCGTAGTTGAGCTTTTGAAACAGGGACAATTCAGACCGATTCCGGTTGAGCTGCAGGTAGTTATTATGTACGCAGCGGTCAATGGTTTGATCGATGAAGTGCCAGTAGAGAAAGTCAGAGACTTCGAGCAAAAGTTATATGACCACATGACGGCTAATTATTCGGAACTACTGGTAGATATTAAGAAGAGCGGAGTTTTGTCAGAAGAGAATGAGAAGATATTGCAGGAAGCTATTAAAGAAGTAGTTAGTAATTAGTAATAGTGGCTTTACCATGGATAATCCAAAAGTGATCACGAGAAAAACTAAGCAGCGGGGTCAAGGAGTGTTTGCGACTAGGCCAATAAAGAAAGGCGAAATAATTGCTGAATTTGATGGTAAGATATATCAGTATGATCATGCTTGGAATAGGTATTTAGAAAATCACGCTATTCAAATTGGATCCCGAAGGTGGAGGGATTCAAAGGGAATTGCAACATCAATTAATCATTCCTGCAAACCAAATTGTGGAATAAAAAGAGATAACCGTATAGTTGCCATGAGAAATATTAATGCCGGAGAAGAGATTACTTGGGATTATGCTATGACTGAAAATGATCCTTGGAGAATGAAATGTAAATGTGGTAGTGATGATTGTAGAGGAATTATAGGCGCTTATAGAATGCTGTCGCAGGAGCAAAAAAAGAAATATAAGTCATATACTTCTTCTTGGATATTAAAGAGTCAGGTAAAGAAATAAGACATGCCTCAATTAACACGGGATATCAAACGAAGGATTAAGTCCGTTACGAGCACCCATAAGATTACCAAAGCTATGGAGTTGGTGGCGGCCAGCAAGATGCGCCGAGCTGTAGAGCGTGTTTTGGTTTCGCGTCGCTACTCTGATCTGGCTTGGAATCTAGTTTTGAATTTAGCTCGCAGAGTTGATAAAGATTCACATCCCTTATTAGCCGAACGTCCCGTAAAAAAAGTAGGGATTTTGGTTGTAGGAAGCAACCGAGGCTTGTGCGGTGGCTATAACTTATCAGTGGTTGATAAAGTGAGGAAGTTAATTAAAAAAGAAGGCTGGGATGGCGAGGTTGCGGTTGAATATATTACCTTTGGTCGTAAAGCCGCTGCTGGACTAGCTTCTTGGAAGATGAATATTACCGCTGATTACCCTAAGGATGATATTACCGATGAGGTGGCTGATGTTGTCAAATTATCTCAACATCTTGTGCATGGTTTTATTGCCAAGCAATACGATGAAGTAGTTGTAGCCTACACCCATTTTCATTCCAGCTTACGTCAAGAAGCACGCATCAGGCATCTATTGCCGCTAGTCAAACCAAGTAGATATTTAGCTCATCCTTCGCACGACGTCACGGTGGATCTTGACCAAGTGGATTTCTCCGAGTACATCTTTGAGCCGTCACTGAATGAGGTGCTAGAATCAATGTTAATTCGTTTAGTAGAAGTACAGCTGTATCAGATGGTTTTGGAGTCAGAGGCGTCAGAACACTCAGCTCGAATGATGGCCATGCGCAACGCTAGCGATGCCGCCTCTGATATGATTAGTGATCTGACCTTAGCTTTTAATAGGGTTCGTCAGGCCGGTATCACAGCGGAGATTGCGGAGATTTCAGCTGGGGCGGAGGGACTTAGTGGCTAGGAACTTAACCACCTCGCGCCCCTTCTTTGTAAGGAGGAGAAACAGGGGAGGTTTAAGCGACAGTTTATAAATTAAATGTGTTAGTGAATAATATATCTATGAACAAAGGAATAGTAAAAAGAATTATCGGGCCGATTGTTGACGTGCAGTTTGAGAAGTCATTGCCTGCTATCAATAATGCGCTGGAAATAACTCTGGGTCAGCAGACTCTGGTGGCTGAGGTGCAGAAACATTTGGGTTCTCATATAGTACGGGCAGTGGCTATGGGACCGACTGATGGTTTGGCTCGTGGCACCGAAGCCATCGATACTGGCAAAGCTATCGCTGTACCAGTAGGCGCAGAAACATTGGGACGTATGTTCAATGTCTTGGGCCAACCGATCGATGGCAAAGAAGCAGTCGTCACCAAGGAAGTTTGGCCGATTCATCGTCCAGCTCCGGATCTGACCGAGCAATCAACCAAATCGGAAATTTTCGAAACCGGTATCAAAGTTATCGACCTCATCTGCCCATTTGTCAAAGGTGGTAAAGTTGGTCTTTTTGGTGGTGCCGGTGTCGGTAAGACTGTTGTGATCCAAGAATTGATCCGCAACATCGCGGCCGAACACGGAGGCTTCTCGGTCTTCGCGGGTGTCGGTGAACGTACACGTGAAGGTAATGATCTGTATCATGAAATGAAAGAGTCTGGAGTATTACAAAATACAACACTAGTTTTCGGACAGATGAACGAACCACCGGGAGCTCGCCAACGCATTGCTCTGACTGGACTGACTATGGCTGAATATTTCCGTGATGCTCAGAGTAAAGACGTATTACTATTCATCGATAATATTTTTCGTTTTACGCAGGCTGGGTCTGAAGTATCAGCTTTGCTCGGTCGTATGCCGTCAGCTGTAGGTTATCAGCCAACGCTGGCTACTGAAATGGGCGATCTACAGGAACGTATCACATCAACCAAGAAAGGTTCAATTACATCAGTACAAGCCGTCTATGTGCCGGCTGACGACTTGACTGATCCGGCGCCAGCTACCACCTTCGGTCATTTGGACTCCACCGTTGTTTTGTCCCGTGCTTTATCCGAATTAGCTATTTACCCAGCTGTCGATCCTTTGGATTCGAGTTCGGTCATCCTAGATCCCGAGATTGTCGGTCAGGAACATTACCAGGTGGCCCGCGGTGTCCAGCAGGTACTACAACGTTATAAAGATTTACAAGATATCATTGCCATCTTGGGTATAGACGAACTATCTGATGAAGATAAAGTTATCGTCGCCCGCGCTCGTAAGATTCAACGTTTTCTGTCTCAGCCATTTTTCGTAGCAGAGCAATTCACCGGTCGCAACGGTAAATACGTATCATTGGCCGAGACGATCCGTGGTTTCCAAGAGATTCTCGATGGTAAGCATGATGATAAGCCTGAGCAGGCGTTTTATATGGTAGGTGAAATTGATGAGGTGATATTGAGTTAGCTTTATTCGCGAGCTTGCGACGCGATCTAGTAAACTAGACCACTTCGCGAGTGCTCGTGGAAGATTATCAAATATGAACATATTAAACTTAAAAATCGTGACTCCTGAACGTGTATTATTTGAAGGAGAAGTTACCCAAGTAACCTTGCCGTCCAGTAGCGGTCAGATTACGATTTTACCACACCACATTACTTTGATTAGCTCTCTGACCGCTGGTGAAATCCGTTATCAGGCAGAACATCAGGAGGGCTTTATTGCCATTGAAGGTGGTTTTGTGGAAATCGTACCGCATGGATTAGTTGTTTTGGCTGATGCTGGGCAGATGGCGTCAGAAATTGATGATACCAAAGTGAGACAAGCTATTGAGCGGGCGCAGAAAGCTTTGGAGACCACAGGCATTCAGGATAGAAATTATGAAATGTTACGAGCCTTGATCGAGCGAGAAACATCGAAGTTGAACGTTTCTCGGAAATTTAAAGAACGGGGTGGTCATACGAAACATCATGATAATAATTTATAATCAATATTGATTTAAAAAAATGCTAGACCTAAACAAACATCATTGCGAACTGGCTGTCATCAAATGTATAGATTTTCGTTTCAGAGAAGTTGATCAGCAATTCATTAATCAACAATTCCGCCTGGAGGATTTTGATTTAATCGCCTGGCCAGGCGCGGCCAAGGCTATCGTCCACGATGACATTATGCGTGAGAAAATGATAGCTACGATTAAGAACGTCTGCTGTGGTCTGCACACTATCAAAAAATTAGTTATTCTCAATCATTGGGACTGTGGTGGTTATGGTGGATCCAAGGCTTTTGCCTCAGCCGAGGCCGAAGCGGCGGCTTATGAGACTGATCTGCGTCAGGCCAAAGAGGTTCTACAGACACAGCTGACAGGCGTGGAGATACTTATGGCCTACAGTCGAGGCACTGATACAGGGGTAACTTATAAGATCCTTTAGTAAAGGAGCCTCAAAAACAGCCTGTAGAGAGTTTTTTTGCGGAGCTAGTCTAGATGTTACTATTTCTCCTTAAGGATTTTCCTTAACAGTTCGCCAAGATTTGCTATATTGACAAATATTTGAAAATAGAGGATAATATTTTCTTTGCGGTCCGTATCGTAGTCATTCTAGGGCGGTTTACACAGGGAGGTAAAAGTTGCCAGCAGATTTGCAGTTCTTTTTCCGAGCCAAGGAGGCAGGGGTATTTCAGCATCTGGATGCCGAGCGTGTCCAGAAGATCAATGACGAGGTCGGTGGTCGCGATATCGCGGTCGTCATGTGTGGCGACTGCAGCCACTCACGCGACAAGATGGCTCATCTCTTCCAGGTTTTTCGGGGCAACGAGCCCCACGTTCTGGCCTTCAATGGAGGCGGAATGATGGCTGACGCTATGGCGCCAGCTAACAACAGAGGGGGCTTTAATTCTGCGCCGTTCGTGCAGTACCAGATCCTGCAGACTCTGCAGGTGAAGGACGAGATCGCCCAGATCTTCCTCGAAGCGCATTTCCCCTGTGCCGTGGCCGGACGAGCCAACATGACCATCGTCAGTCAGATCAGGAGTCTGATCGCCGCTAAGCGCATCATCAAGGAGCGCATCATCAAGGAGCGCATCAGCGGTCGTCGGTTGCCAGTCAAGATCGGGCTTCTCTTCCATCTGTACAACGACAGTGTCTCCGTCGAGGAGTGCCGCAGAATGTACTATTTCTGCGACAATACGATGGAAGATTTTCTTTTGCAGCAGGCGCCGTCGAGCGTCTGAACAAGCAGAGTCAATGCGACCCCGTCCGCTTTTGGTGGATGGGGTCGTTCTTTATTTTTTTCGTATTTTGAGCTATCCTATTTTCAGCAGTCAGCTCAAAGCTGATAAGGAGGGAGATGAGTAGGCGAATTATCTTCTTGCCGGATGAAAGGAGGTGATCAACCTCATGTTTTCGCTGGATTACTCCCGCTCGGGTTTCGGCACGGTGCTGAAGCGGTAGAGCAATCCCGGGAAGGAGGTGATCACGGGCACGCGCCCACCCGTCTGGGAGGCCAGATGCAACGGGCATCAGCGCTGTACCCAGACACTGCACCTTTGAAATCGATTTTTCGCCTAAACAATAGAGACTGGCCGGCCCGAAAGGAGCCGGCCTTTTTAATTGACAAAAGGAGCTTCTATTACTAGTATATATCTCTTTTGTACATCAACATGGAGGTGTGTCTTGAAGAAAGCAGTCAAGATTTTCGAGGTTACACCATGTTCAGCCAAATGTGGCGCCGAGTCGAGCTGTTTTTGCCCTCAGTGCGAGCAGCCATTCTGCTCGACTGATTTGCGGGAGCATTTTCGCCAAACCGGTCACAAGGAGCCGAATCAAAAAGCCCCGTTTCATTAGGGGCTTTTCTTTTTGATGTTGGTTGCTACAATAGCCCCACACTATGGATATTTCTCAGCTCAATCCCAACCAACAACTGGCTGTCCAGCACCCATCTGGACCGCTTATTTTGGTCGCTGGCGCTGGTACTGGTAAAACAACGGTAATTACCCAACGAATTGCTTGGTTGATCGAAAAAGGTTTGGCTAAGCCCGATGAAATTTTGGCCCTAACCTTTACCGACAAGGCAGCCGGAGAAATGGAAGAGCGGGTGGATAAATTGTTACCCCTAGGGTACGTTGATCTCTGGATTCAAACCTTTCATGCCTTTGCTGGAAAGATTCTCAAACAGCACGCTCTGGAAATTGGCCTGCCCAAGGAATTCAAAGTTCTAGATCAGACTTCCTCTTGGATGTTGGTGCGTGAAAATTTGAACAAATTCAATTTGGATTATTATCGTCCATTGGGTAATCCGACCAGCTTTATTCACGCCCTGATTAATCATTTTTCTCGTTGTAAAGATGAGGCAATCTATCCCGACGATTATTTGAAATACGCAGAAGAGTTAAAGTTAGATACCGATGTGACGGGCGACAAAACTGCAAAATCAAACAAAAGCAAAAAAAGCACTCTTCGACCCGCTTCGCCGGAGCTTCAGACTGACATGACACAGGAGATAGATCGACTGAATGAAGTGGCCAATGCCTACCATACTTATCAGCAGTTATTATTAGAAAAAAACGCTCTAGACTTCGGAGACCTGATTAATTATTGTCTGCAATTATTTCAAAAGCGGCCAAGACTACGGGATCTGTACCAACAGCGATTTAAATATATTTTGGTTGACGAGTTTCAGGATACCAATTGGGCTCAGTATGAATTGATAAAACTATTAGTCGGGCCGGAGCAAAATATTATGGTAGTAGGCGATGATGATCAGGCTATTTATAAATTCCGAGGAGCGTCTGTTTCCAATATTTTAGCGTTCAAGAAAGATTTTCCCAAAGCTGGAGAAATTTATCTAACTGATAATTATCGTAGCGGACAGACTATTTTGGATTCAGCCTATCAATTTATTCAGTTAAATAATCCCGACAGATTAGAGGTTAAATTAGCTAGGGGTCGCGTCAAACGCGATGGCAAAAAGTTGAGTAAAAAATTAATATCGCATTCTGATCAGGCAGGGGAAGTCATAGTCAAACAGTATGCTACATCGGAAGATGAAGTACGCGGCGTGTTAGAAGAAATTTTGAATATTAAGAATAGTAATCAGAAACTAGTAACTAGTAACCAGGACCTCAACGATGAAACTCTGGTTACTGATACTAGGTTACCGGAACCTTTTTCATGGAGCGACGTGGCTATCCTCAGTCGTAATAATGAACAAGCGCAAAAGTTTGTCCGCTTCTTTCGGCAGGTCGGCGTGCCACATCAATTCGTAGCGGCAAAGGGTCTCTATACCCAAGAAATTATTTTAAATATTTTGAATTACCTGAAGCTTCTGGATAATTATCATGAATCACCGAGCTTATACAAAATTATTTCCTTGCCATTTTACAATCTGGCGCATGAGGATGTGGTTAATCTGGCGCATCTAGCCAACCGTAAGAGCTGGAGCTTGTATTATGCTCTCAAGAATTATCACGGTCATATACAGCTTTCAGCCAATGGCCTTACAGGAGTGACCAAAATTATCAATGATCTAGATAAACACAAAGAGCAAGCTCAGCAACAAACGGTTTCGGCGATCGTCTATCATTTTTTGGAGGATTCGGGCTATCTGAAATGGTTGACTATAGAGGAATCAGCAGAAAGCAGAGAACAGCTTCTATTATTAAATCAATTTTATAAGAAAATTCGCACTTGGGAGGATGAGAATCTCGGCAGTAGCATTCATCAGTTTGTAGAATATATCAATCTGGAGTTGGAATCAGGTGAGGCTGGCAAAATGTCTCAAGATATCGAGGAGGGTCCAGATACAGTCAAAATAATGACGATCCATGGTTCCAAGGGTTTGGAGTTTAATTATGTCTTTATCGTTGGCCTGGTTCATTTGCGCTTCCCATCCATTGAACGCGGTGATCCTATAGAAATACCCGATGAACTGATCAAGGACGTTTTACCAGAGGGAGACGCGCATTTACAAGAAGAACGTCGTCTGATGTATGTGGCTTTGACACGCGCCAAACAAAAAGTATTTTTGACTTTGGCCGAAGATTACGGTGGTGTCAAGAAACGCAAGCCCTCGAGGTTTTTAGAAGAGTTAAAGGTTGAAAGCCATCAATTGGAACCAGTCAATAAGGATATAATGATGAAGAGTAAAGAGTTAGAAGAAGTAAGAAAAAATAAGTTACTGGCTACTAGTTACCGGCTACCGGCCAAACTATCATTCACTCAGTTGAAAGCCTTCGAAACTTGTCCGTTGCAGTATTATTACGCTCACGTCATCAAGATACCGGCCAAGGGTAGCGCGGTGTTTTCTTTTGGTCAGACCATGCATCGGACATTGCAATCTTTTTTCACAGCTGTGATGAGTCGTAGTGTGGGAGAGCAGGGTGGGTTATTTGAGACTGGGTCAGGGTCGAGGGTCGGGGAAGGCAAGCCATCGGTCTCGTTAAAGGAGTTGATGGATATGTACGAAACGGCCTGGCAGGATGACTGGTTTTTCGATTCGGCGCACAAAAAAGAGTATTACGAAAAGGGTAAAGTAATTTTGAAGGAGTTTTATAGGCAAATTGAATCTCAGATTCCAGTGCCATTATTTTTGGAAAAAGGTTTTAATGTCAAAGTTGGGGAATATACTATACGCGGTGTTATAGATCGGGTAGATCTGGTAGATAAAGATCGTTGGCGTATTATTGACTACAAAACCGGCAAGGTAAAAGAGAAATTGACCTTCGATGACAAGAAGCAGTTGTTGATCTATCAGTTGGCAGCCAAAGATATATTTCAAGCCGAAACAGAAAGTCTAATGTTTTATTATCTTGATGCCAATCAACCACTAGCTTTTCAAGCTTCAGAGGAAGATTTGCAAAAGGTTAAAAACTGGATTGTGGAAACTGCCGAAGGGCTGAAAAAATCCGATTTCCAGGCCACCTCAGGAAACCATTGCAAGTACTGCGATTTTAATCAGATTTGTCCGTTTGCGCAGAAGTGATGTTATTTTTTCGTTTCGGGATAAAATATCTTAAGGGCTTCGTGCCAGGGTCCCTTAATTAACTCTTTCAACACGGAGGAAAATTTTTCTTCTGATAGTAACTCGGCACAGCTTTGTCTCAGATAGTCCTTGATCGATTCTTTATCGGAACCTTGTTTTTTCATATCAGCTATGTCGGATTGGATTTTGCTAAATAATGTATTCCAGTCGAGTGCTTGCAAAATCTTTTCACTGTCTCGACGAACGGTTTCTGTAATAAAATCACGTAAGGTATCATCTGTAACTCTATCAGGTTTTTGGCCAGCAATGGCATATCTATTCCAGAAAAGGGTGCCAGAACTTTGTAAATTATATTTTTCCTCAAGTCTTTGCAGGTTTAAACCTTCCGCTTGTAGATCTTTTGCTAATCGGGATCTCTCGACTTGGTCAATTTCATGGTGTTGAAGAGTAAAGATTTTAGGATCGATAATTCCCATACTCATTAACGTATACTCGCCAACGCGATTCAACAGGGCATTCTCAAATCTTTGAGCCCGATCATCTTCTCTGGCACGGATCAAGTCACTAGCAAAACGATTCATTAGACGATCAGATAGCACAAAATCAAGTTTTTTTAGAACATGATAGTCTTCTAAAAACGATCGAAGCAATGGTTCTCCGCGGACCATCTTCTGTAAAGAATATCTCAAGGCCGTTTCTAGAGTTATTACGCTATCAGCTGCTGCCTCGCCTACCATTCTAGCATCAAGTAATTCTCCGTGTTCTCGGATAAGACCTGAATCATCTGCTATCCTCTTACTGCGGATCAGATCCTCCATCCGAGCTATTTCTTTTTCAGCTTCTTTTGGGTCATCTATATAATCGATAAGATTAGCCGCCCTCACATTATACTGTCTCTTGGTCCCTTCTTCCTCAATTGTAAAGCTACCGCCATGACTCTCGTGGAGATACAGAATAGCAAAATCTCTCAGCGATTTTTCTTTAGGCCTCAGCAGTGTATCGGATTGAGTAAGGATCATCTCTCTGAAATGCTCATCGCCATATAATTCAGCGAAACCATTTTTTAGCTGCTCATCAGTTTCTTGATTGATGATCTCTTGCAATACAAGGTTTAGAAGATTCTCAGGGTCCACAGGTGTATCATCTCTGACAGTTTCTAAGCTAAGCGCTAATCTTTGTTTGAGCTCAATTTTTTGTTCTGGTGATAAACGATGGTGCAATTTTTGTTCCGTCGTTTGACGCAGACCAAGTTCAAAACGCATTTCCATAATATATCCTCAGTATAATCTGTTATTGTCAGCCAGGCAACAGAGTTGTTGGCAGATTAGTCAACCTATACTATGATAGCTATATCAAAATAAATTATGGCTTTCAACGACCTAGGATCATTGCTGCAACACACCGTGCAAAGAAAAGGCCTACGCTACCAAGTCGAGGCAGCGCGTGTTTTGAACGTATTTGATGAGACAGTCGAGGAATTATGGCGTGGGCAGATGAAGGATAGAATTAAACCGCTGTATCTTAAAGATCATATATTGAGCATTGCTGTCCTGTCACCATTATTGGCCCAGGAATTGCGGATGCGCCAAGAAGAAATAATCCAGAACGTTAATAGTAAAATGGAAGTTGAAGCGCTCCACGGCCTGCGTTTTATAAGCTAATATTAGCTTGATTTTCAGGGCTATTTTTGTTATTCTGTAAGCCATGGGGTTACGCTCTTACTTGTTTTTGATGACCATTGCCACACTCATTGCTTGGGGTGCTTGGTTTTTTGTTATTATGACTATTGACCCCTCAGCTTCTCCGGTTAGTGGTCTGATTGCTTTTTATTTAACTTCGTTTCTGTCTCTTTTGGGGATTTTTACCTTGCTGGGTTTTGTGGTACGGTGGCTCTGGTACCGTTCACGTCGCCCACACAGATACAAAGTTTCGATCGCTTTTAGACAAGGGCTTTGGTGGTCGTTGGCCTTGAATATCGCTCTAGCTCTGCAATCGCAGAATTTATTGAGCTGGTGGCTGATATTGCTGATCATGGTATTATTTATCTCAGTTGAAGTCACCTTCCTTATGTTGTCTCAGAGAAAATTGAATTAATATGGATAATAAACTACAAGCTCTCAAGAAAGAATTTATGACTGCGCTGGAACAGATCCGATCCAAGGATGAAGTCGAGGAGTTGCGCACGCGATTTATCGGTCGCAAAGGTTTGCTGACTAGTTTTTTGCGTTCAGTCAAAGAAATAGCTGAAGAGGAACGTCCCAAGCTTGGTAAGTTAGCTAACGCGCTAAAAGAAGATTTCAGTCGCCGACTGGAAGACTTGGAGCAACGACTGACGACTGCTGTCGACTTACTAGGTTCATTTGATGAATCATTGCCGGGACGACATAGTGATTTTGGACATCTACACCCTTATACGGTGGTCCAGAGGCAGCTGGAAGACATTTTTCGTCAGATGGGTTTTCGCGTTCTAGATGGCCCTGATGTCGAATCAGAATATTATAATTTCACCGCTTTGAATATTCCGGCCGATCATCCGGCGCGCGATATACAGGATACATTTTGGCTCAAAAATGGCAATTTATTGCGGACACAAACCTCACCTGTGCAGGTCAGAGCCTTGCAAAAATTTGGCGCACCGTTCCGGGGAGTGGTACCGGGTCGTTGTTTTCGCTATGAAGCTACCGATGCTTCACATGAACACACCTTTTATCAGATGGAGGGCTTGATGGTTGATAAAAATATTTCCATTGCCAATTTGGTGGCCGTGATGAAGGTTTTGTTGCAGAGCATTTTTCAACGCGAAGTCCAAGTTCGTCTGAGACAGGGATTTTTTCCTTTTGTAGAACCGGGATTTGAACTGGACATCCGCTGTCTAATTTGTGATGGCAAAGGTTGTAGTGTTTGTAAACAATCAGGTTGGGTAGAGCTTATTCCTTGTGGCATGGTTCACCCCGAAGTCTTACGTGCCGGCGGTGTCGATCCGGATCAATACACGGGTTTTGCTTTTGGCCTTGGTTTGAGTCGTCTAGTCATGATGAAATACGGTATAGATGACGTTCGCCTCCTGATGTCTGGTGATATTCGTTTCCTGAAACAATTTTAAATGTATGTTAATTTCGCTTAATTGGATCAAAAAGTTTACCGCCTTGCCGGAAGTTCCGATTAAAGATTTGGCTTTAAAGATTACTATGTCCACTGTTGAGGTGGAGGGTATCCACGAACAAGCCACGGCGCTTGAAGGAATTGTCGTCGGTCGGATCAAAGAGTTGGTCAAGCACCCTCAGGCGGACAGACTTTGGATTTGTCAGACGGATATCGGCAAGGAAATCGTACAGATTGTCTGTGGCGGTTCCAATTTGCGCCAAGGCATGTTGGTTGCAGTAGCAACTGTCGGCTCACAGGTTCGTTGGCACGGTGAAGGCGATCTGATTACCTTGCAAGAAGCGACGATCCGCGGACAGAAAAGTTTTGGCATGATCGTAGCCGCCACAGAGATCGGGCTCGAGCAATTATTTCCAGCAGCAGATGATCACGAGATTATTGATCTTAGTTCACTGACGGCACGCGTCGGACAACCACTATCTGCGGCCTTGGGTTTGGATGACACTATTATCGAAATTGATAATAAATCCATGACTCATCGTCCGGATCTCTGGGGTCATTATGGTCTGGCTCGGGAATTAGCGGCAGTTTTCGATGTTAGATTTAAACCCGCCAGATACCCAGACATTACAGTGGAGGCCAAGGAAAAATCTCTCAAACTGTCTGTGGAAACCAAAGACTGCTATCGTTGCTCTGCTATTTTGATTGATAATTTTGAAGTCGGACCCTCACCCTGGTGGCTACGCCAGCGCCTAGAAGCTGTGGGCTTGCGATCTGTCAACACCGTGGTAGATATCACTAATTATGTCATGTTAGAAGTTGGACATCCGATGCATGCTTTTGATTATGATCGGATCAAAGGTAAAATTTCTGTCCGTCCGGTCAAGAAAGCCGAGAAGGTCAAAACTTTGAACGATCTGGAGTATACACTACAGCCGGGGACGCTAGTATTCGCTGACGAGGAAAAGAAACTTGATATAGCCGGAATTATCGGTGGTCAGAGTTCACAGATTCGTCCTGAGACCAAGCGCATATTGCTGACAGCAGCTAATTTTAAAGCTACAACTGTCCGCACAGCTTCAGTGGCCTTGGGTTTACGTACTGATGCTTCCGCTCGCTACGAGAAGTCTCTGGATCCGACATTGACCATGGAATGCCTGAAATTGGCAGTTAGTTTGTTGAAGCGTCTGGCACCGGAGGCCCGAGTTACTGGTCCTTTGATTGATATCAATCAAGCACCCGAGCGTAAAGGTCATATTACCGTTAGTAAGGATTTATTTACTAGGGTCATTGGTACAGCTATCACGGATAAGCAAATCAAAGATATTTTACACCGTCTACATTTTGGCGTGACTTCTGCCAAGAAACAGTGGCAGGTCACAGTACCATCATGGCGCGCCACCAAGGATATCAGTATTGCTGAGGACCTCGTCGAGGAAGTAGCCCGTATCTATGGCTACGATGCCATCCCAGCCCAACTGCCTCTGGTGCAATTACAACAACCCGAACGTCAGACAGAGTTATTGTTAGAGAGACAACTCAAAGATATCTGTGCTTTGAATGGTGGGTATTATGAAGTTTACAACTATTCCTTTGCCTGGCTGCAGTGGACAGACCACCTTGGTCTCGATACCAAGCAAAGTATTGAAGTAGCTAATGCTATTAGTGCCGATCAGACAACACTGCGGACTTCTTTATTGCCAGGATTGTTGCAGAAAGTCGAGGAAAATTTGCGTTGGTCCAAGGAATTTAAGCTATTTGAAATGGGGCGTGTCTACAAGGATGAGCCGGGAGAGTATGCTACTGATCCGGAAGGTTCTAGTTATTTACCCAATCAATCAAAATTTTTGGCCGGCGTTTCAGTCAGCTCTACCCAAGACGCAGAGAGTCTGTATTTGCAGGTTAAAGGATTCATCGAACACATTTTGAGCCAGTACGGGATTGAGTATGCATATATTGGCGAAGAGAATTCTTTCAGTTCTAAGCGGCAGATTGTCAAAGCTTATGATCAGAAATTTGCTTTCTTCGGTTTGTTGCGAGATGATCTGAGACAGAAGTATCTGCCGGAGACTAAGGCGGTGGTTTGGTGGGAGTTAAATTTTGCCAAATTGGTCAAGCATGCCAATCAGAGTCGGATTTTTTCTGCCTTTCCCAAATTCCCACCAGTCATTCGCGATTTAGCTATTGTTCTGGACGAAAGTATTTCCTGGTCCAAGATTCAAGCCGAAATAACCGGCAGCACCCCTCTGATTCAGGAAGTTCAATTATTTGATGTCTATCAGTCAGCCAAGTTGGGCGTCGGCAAACGTTCCCTGGCTTTTTCTCTGACTTTTCGTAGTCATGATAGAACACTAGATTCGCGGGAGGTTGATGACTTCCTGCGGACTATCATGAACAATCTGGAGCAAAAATTCGCCGCTCAACAGCGGTAATATATTCAGTCAAAAAAAGGGCTTTTTAGCCCTCTTTTTGGTCCATAAAAGTGCTTGTTTAAAGCCGCTAAATATGCTATCATTGAGGCAGTTTTGGCGGTATTTTGACCTTAGTAATTCCCTTTTTTAAACTTATATTTTATGGCAGAGGCGAAGTCAAAAAAAATCAATAAATCATCACAGTATAGCGCGGAACAAATTACTGTTCTCGAAGGCTTGGATCCAGTCCGCAAGCGACCCGGAATGTATATTGGCAATACGGCCGCCCAAGGGTTGCATCACATGATCTGGGAGGTCGTCGATAACTCTATCGATGAAGTTATGGCTGGCCATGCTGACACTGTTTCCATTAGTTTATTACCTGATGGTATAGTTTCCGTTGAAGACAATGGACGCGGTATTCCTGTTGATAAACATAAAGTAACCAAGAAGTCAGCTTTGGAAACGGTCATGACGACCTTACACGCTGGAGGTAAATTTGGCGGCGAGGGCTACAAGATTTCCGGCGGTCTCCATGGCGTCGGTGTTTCTGTCGTCAACGCTTTGTCATCGTGGATGCGCACCGAGGTCAAACGAGAAGGCAAACTCTGGATGCAAGAGTATCAGCGTGGCAAACCTAAGAAATTGGTAGCCCCAATTGCCAAGGCTAGCGGTACCGGTACCAAACAATATTTCAAAGCCGATGATCAAATTTTTTCCGTTTTGGAATACGATTGGAATTTTATTTTGGATCATTTACGTCAGCAAGCCTATCTGACCAAAGGAGTACATCTGATCGTCAAGGATGAACGCGAAAAGGGTAAAGAAAAATCCCACACGTTTTATTTTGAAGGCGGTATTGCTTCCTATGCCAAATATCTCAATCACAATACTGAAGTTAAACAGGAAAAGGTTTTCTATGTCGATAAATCAGCAGAAGGAGTACAAGTAGAGATTGCGGTTCAGTATTCTGCTGAATACCGTGAGTTGGTCTACACGTTTGCCAATAACATTCATACCACTGAAGGTGGTATGCATTTGATTGGTTTTAAATCTGCTTTGACTCGGGCGTTAAATAAATACGCACGCAAAAATAATTTTCTCAAGGAAAAAGATCAGAACCTGACGGCTGATGATGTACGCGAGGGTCTGACAGCTGTCATTAGCGTCAAGCTGCGCGATCCGCAGTTTGAAGGTCAGACCAAAGCCAAATTGGGTAATGTAGAGGTTCGTACGGCAGTAGAGACTATCTTTTACGATTATTTCAACGCCTTCCTAGAGGAGAATCCACGTGACGCCCGTGAGATCATGGCTAAGTGTTTATTGGCCGCTCAAGCTCGTATTGCTGCTCGTGCCGCTCGTGACACCGTTTTACGTAAAGGTGCTCTGGAAGGTATGACTTTACCAGGTAAACTGGCTGACTGTTCTTCTCGTAATGCGGCTGAATGTGAGCTCTACATAGTCGAGGGAGACAGTGCTGGTGGTAGCGCCAAACGCGGTCGAGACCGTCGTTTTCAGGCCATTTTACCATTGCGCGGTAAGATCCTGAATGTAGAACGTGCTCGGCTGGATAAAATGTTGGCCAACAATGAGGTCAAGTCTCTGATTATCGCTCTGGGCACCAATATTGGCGAACAGTTTGATCCACAAGGTTTACGCTATGGCCGGGTGGTGATCATGACCGATGCTGATGTTGATGGAGCGCACATCCGTACTTTGCTGCTGACACTATTTTACCGATACTTCCCTCAGCTGATTAGCAACGGCAACTTGTATATTGCTCAGCCACCGCTATATCGAGTGCAGATGGGTAAAGAGGTTAATTATGTTTATAACGATACTGAGCTCGATAAGTTTAAAGCCAAATATGATATCAAAGATGAGGATTTACAGCATGCAGTAGGTGATACCGAAGAAGCCGTCGAAGCAGAGCAGACAGGAGAGTTGCCAGAAAAAGAAGCGCCCACCAAGAAAGGACCAAAGTTAAACCTGCAGCGCTACAAAGGTTTAGGTGAAATGAATCCAGACCAACTTTGGGAGACTACTATGAATCCTGCTAATCGCATGATGAAGATCGTGACTATGGACGACGCGGTCAAAGCAGACGAGGTCTTCGACGTTTTGATGGGATCAGAGGTTGCGCCTCGCCGTCGTTTTATCCAGACGCACGCTAAGTCAGTTAAGAATTTGGATATTTAATTTTATCGTCATTGCGAATCATTTGTAGTGGACACTCCGTAGGGACAACTCTAGAGTTGTCCCTACGGAGATGCTAATGACAGACTACAATGGATCCAATTATTCACGGTTATATCTCAGCGGTCGTCGGTTCTCGACGATCCGGTTGGTCAATCAGAAGAATCTGGCCCTATATGTTTTGGGGGATGATACCCGATTTGTACCAGATTATTTTTTTGTCTCTTAGTTTCGTTGACATTACCTATTTTAATAATTTCTACCAGCAGAATTTCTGGACTTGGTACAATCCTAGTCATTCATTAATCTCCGCGCTGGCAGTTTTTCTGGTTGTCTCGTTAATTCGACGCCGATGGTGCTGGCCCCTGACTATGTGGGTACTGCACGTTTTGTTTGATATTATCAGTCATCAATTTCACAAGACGCCGTTTCTCTGGCCGGTTTCAGACTTCAAAATTATGGGTTGGTTTGATTACACCAGACCTAGCTCGTTGCTGGTGACTTATGCAGTAGCCATTATTGTTGGACTTATATTTATCTGGAGGCGTAAGCGGCTAAGTTCTGTTCGGCTAGTTTAGATCAGTCTTGCATTTAGGCGACATGTTTGCTATAGTTTTGTCATTAGTAGCCGCCTTGGGCGGTTTTAAAATACTAAGTTTATCCCGCTAACGCGGGACCCCGCCCTTGGCGGTGGTAAATTAAGCTAATATTAGCGAAAATCTTGAGATCAATCGAGATGGAAGCTAAACAAAAAAATGAACTCTTTAATCACCTATCTAAAAAATGCCAGAGCCGAGCTGATGAAAGTCAGTTGGCCAAGTAGGGCTTTGACCACCAAATACACAGTGGAAGTTCTGATTGTCTCCGCTTTCATCGCCCTTTTCTTATTCCTAGTGGATTTACTCTTTAATAAAATTCTCGATCTAGCTTTGTAAGTATGCCAAAGCAAATATTACAACAGGGTAAGCGCTGGTATGCTATCCACACCTACTCAGGCTATGAAGAAAATGTAGCCAGAAATTTGCGTCAACGTATTGAGTCTATGGATATGGAAGATAAGATTTTTGACGTTTTGATTCCCACGGAAACCAAGATCAAGATTAAAAACGGCAAACGGCGCACCGTACGTGAGAAAATCTTCCCTGGGTATGTCATGGTTAATATGATAGTGACGGATGATTCCTGGTATGTAGTACGCAATACCCCAAACGTTACTGGATTTATTGGTGCCGGTACCACGCCAACTCCATTGTCTGAGGAGGAAATTAAAGCTCTGCAGGTACGTATGGGCGTGGAAGAGCCGGAATATAAGATTGATGTCAGTGTCGGTATGATGGTCAAGATTGTCGACGGACCGTTCAAAAATTATGAAGGCAAGGTCAGTGAGATTGATGTTGCCCGCGGTAAAGTCAAAGTTCTGATATCAGTCTTTGGCCGGGAAACACCAGTAGAATTAGATTTCTTGCAGATTAAGAAATTATAAATTAGTTCATTGCTAGCTATTTAGGCTTCTACTAAATGTCGAGCAACAGATTACAATCACATTATAATATTATGGCCAAAGCAATCAAAGCAAAAATTAAATTACAAATAGCAGGCGGAGCGGCGAACCCAGCGCCTCCAGTAGGTACAGCCCTAGGACCACAAGGTGTTAATATTCAAGACTTCTGTCAGAAGTTTAATGAAGTTACTCGTGACAAGGTTGGTACCACCGTGCCGGTAGAAATCACCATTTACGAAGACCGGTCATTCGACTTTATCATGAAGACGCCTCCGGCTTCTGAACTGATCGCCAAAGCCGCCGGTATCACTAAAGGTTCAGGTAAGCCATTACAGGAGAAAGTCGGCGCTATCACCAAGGATCAAGTCAGACAGATAGCAGAAATCAAAATGCCAGATCTTAATGCCCATGACATCGAAGCAGCTATGAAAACAATTGAAGGTACTGCTCGTCAGATGGGAGTAACAATAAAGTAACTAGTAACATGTAACCAGTACCCAGGGTAAAGATCTTGGTTACTAGCGTCTGGTTACCAGTTACCATTCTAATTAAAGTGGGAGTTCGCCTAAGGTGGACATTAATACCACACAAATTACAAACCTATGAAAATCAGTAAGCGCTTCAAAGAAGCCAAGAGTAAAGTCGATGTTACCAAGAGCTATCCTCTCGACGAGGCCATGACTTTGGTTTTGGAAACCTCTAAGGTAAAGTTTGACCCTTCTATTGAAGTTCATGTCAGACTAGGCATTGACCCCAAGCAAAGCGATCAGCTAGTACGCGCCAGCGTTTCTTTGCCTCACGGTAGTGGTAAATCTGTACGCGTGGCCGCCTTCGTTACTGATGATAAAATCTCGGAAGCCAAAGAAGCCGGCGCCGACGTCGTAGGTAATAAAGATTTGATCGAACAGATCAAGACCAGCGGTAAGGCCGATTTTGACATCGCTGTGGCTACACCAGAGATGATGAAAGATCTGGCTGTCATTGCCCGCGTCCTGGGACAGAAAGGTCTAATGCCAAATCCTCGTACCGGCACCATTACCCCGAAGATCGGTCCAGCTATCAAAGAGTTGAAGCAAGGTAAAATTTCTTTCAAGAACGATAACTTTGGTAATATTCACGTAGTTATTGGTAAAGCCTCATTTGATCAAGCTAAACTGAAGGAAAATTTTGACTCCTTCCTCAAGGCTCTTCGGGCGGTCAAACCCGAGAAATTGAAGGGAAGTTTCATCCAGGCTTTATATCTGAGCTCCTCGATGGGGCCATCGGTAAAGGTTGCTCTCTAACTCCTGTATTAGTAAAACTTAAAAGCGGCGTTCCCGATGGGAACGCCGCTTTAGTCTTGGAGACTTACAGCTTGTTGCCGCAGTCGCCGCAGTAGCCCTGCTTAGCTGCCATCTCAATATGGCTGAGATAGCAAGACTCTGGAGCCTTGGCTTCGGAGTTGATCAGCTGATCACAGTCGGCACAATGCCGGGAGCGACGCCGTTTGCCTGTCCGGTTATGGATGTGATCACATGGTCCGACGAACTTCTGACTGGACTCGCTGAGTGATGGTCCATTGGTTTCTTCGGCAGTCATAGCAACCTCCCATGATGAACGTTTTTTGGCAGAACTATTTGCCTTTTATACTACGTATTTTATCTCTGGTCAAGGCATTGGAGCTAGTCGACTTATTTGCTAGAATACATCTAGTTTTCAATTATCAATTACAAAAATTATGGCTCAATATCGACCTGATTGGGACGACTATTTTATGGCTATGACCCGTATCGTGGCCACCCGCAGCTCCTGTGACCGTTTGGCGGCTGGAGCTATTTTAGTTAAGCAGAAGCGTATTATTGCCACCGGTTATAACGGAGCGCCATCTGGTCAACCAAACTGTCTGGAGGCGGGGCATCTTTTGGAGGAGGGTCACTGCGTCAGGACTATCCATGCCGAGCATAATGCTATCCTGCAGGTCGCGGTTCTCCAAGGTTCCAGTACGGAAGATAGTACGTTATATGTGACGTATAATCCTTGTATTCATTGTGCCAAATATATTGTCGCTGCCGGAATTAAACGAGCGGTGATTGGCAAGGTGTATCGCGGTACTCAAGCATTGGATTATTTGCGCGAAGCCGGCGTTGAAGTAACGATGTATGCTCGTAATGTTGAGTGGGACAAAAGTCTGGAACAATTATTTTCAGATGAAATCGAGGATCGCCAGGCATCGGAAGGTAATGTAGTACTTACCAATGGCTAAGCTTATCATCGGTATTACTGGACTGCTTTCGAGCGGCAAAGGCACAGCCGCCGAATATTTGGTGCAGAGCCACGGAGCTGTGGCCTTCCGATTCTCCACGATGTTGCGAGATGTGCTTGATCGGCTGTATCTGGAACAGACCCGCGACAATCTCAGTAATATTTCCACTTTGCTAAGGCAACGTTTTGGTGAAGATCTAATGTCAAAAGTTTTGGCACGCGATGCCGAGAAGTCTGATGCTTCATTAATTGTGATCGAAGGTATACGGCGCGATATGGATATTGAGTATCTAAAAAGATTACCAAATTTTGTTTTAGTAGCAGTTGAGGCCGATGAGCAGATTCGTTTTCAGCGATTGTTGCAAAGAGGTGAGAATCCTGACGATGCTGGTAAGACATGGGAGCAGTTTCAGGCGGATCATTTACTGGAAACAGAAATTTCTATTCCACCAGTGATGCAACAGGCACAATATCATATTGATAACAACGGGAATTTGGAGCAGTTGCATTTACAATTAGATCAGCTACTGACAGCATTGAAATATGATAATTAAGTATAAGAAAATTAAACCAGAGGCCACCATGCCCGCATATATTCATGCAGGTGATGCTGGTGCTAATTTATTTTCATTGGAGGATAAAGTATTAAATCCGGGTGAACGTCATATGTTTCAGTTGGGCTTTGCTTTAGAGTTTCCAGCTACTCACGTAGGTCTGATAATGGATCGTAGTAGTATGGCAGTAAAGTATGGCTTGACCTGCCTCGGAGGCGTTATTGACTCCAATTATCGCGGTGAATGGGGAGTCGTTTTGTTGAATGCCTCAGATCAGTCATATGAAGTGAAAAAAGGTGATAAGATAGCGCAGGTATTGTTTCAGCCAGTAGAGACAGCGCAGTTTGAAGAAGTGAACGAATTAAGAGAGTCTACGCGCGCTGAAGGAGGATTCGGTTCTACGGGACGTTAATTATTGATAAGGTGTCAAGCTGAGCTTGACACGCATTGCGTTAAGTTCAACTTAACGCGTTAATAAAACCGCACATGTCGATATTTACCCCAGAAGAAAAAGAAATACTCAAAAAATACGTGACCGACACCGACGGTGATGTTTTTTGTGTTACCAACATGCAGGGATTGGCCGGGGCTGTCTATGCGCGTTATAGTCGTGCCAAAGGAGGTTTCCGCGAAGTCATGCTCAAAGAATTTATTAAGGAAGGTTTAGTTGACGTGGAACGGGCCGCTGGATTAATCGAGAGAGTCCTTATTGCTTATGGCGATGATTCGGTTGGAGAGCTTGAAGGTGCTCACTTGTCTGTGGAAAATGTCTCTATTTTGGCAACTAAAGAAATTGAAGACAGACGTATTGGCGGCTCGCCGATTGAGCAATCAACGAGGTATGTCTTTTATGATCAGCTTGATGAAGCAGGTAAATTTCGCTATTATCGCGAGCCGCGGATTATGGCTTCAGATTACGCTAATGACTATGAAACAACTTTGGATTTTGTCTTTCAGACATATTGCGACCTAATAGAACCGATGAAAACTTACTATCAAGGGTTGAAGCCGATAGCAGAGGCTGAATATGATATCTTGGGCGCGGGTAGTAAGCAGAAACTGTCCGATCTGACCGAGGAGCAAGATAAGAAAGCATTCACTATTACTTACAATTCAGACATTCGTACTAAAGCTTGCGATTCGTTGAGAAGCTTGTTACCGTTGGCCACCAAAACGAATGTAGGACTTTTCGGCAACGGGCGCTATTTTCAAAATGTTTTGTCTCACCTGATGACCTCAGATTTAATCGAGACACAACAATTAGCCATGAACGCTCGTGGACAGCTTGATAAAGTGATCCCACACTATGTGAAACGTGCTTCTTTTTCTGATTATCAGCGTCAGGTCAGACAGCAGATGTGGGTTTTGGCTCAGAAAATGTTGTCGGGTCAGTCAGCTGCAGCCAGCGACCAAACCTATCTCTATGATCAAGGTGTTAATTTTTTGGCCGAACGCCTGCAGTCAGGAGTCACAGCCGGACAGATCCAGGAAGCATTAGCTTATGAGCAAGATAGTCTGACTAACGCTCTAATGCTTTATGAATATTGTGATTTACCGTTGCAGCAACTGTTAGAAATTGTCAGGAAGATGTCTGATGATGAGAGAACTTCACTGAGACAGACGTATATTGGTGTACGACGTACACGACGTGACAAGCCCTACCGAGCTCTCGAGGCTGGCTATATGTATACCTTTGATCTGGTAACAGATTTTGGTACCTACAAAGATCTAGAGCGTCATCGCATGACTAGCCAGCTGCGTCAGCGCTTTAGTCCGCGTTTAGGTTTCATTGTGCCAGATGATATCAAAACAGCTGGGTACGAAGAAAAGTTACTGGAGTGTCATAGACGCGTCTCGGAGCTTTATGAAAAGCTAGTTCAAGATTTTCCGTTGGAGGCATCGTATGTAACACTACACGGCCACAAGGTGCGTTGGGTATTGGCCTTCAATGAGCGTGAGGCCTATCATTTATTAGAATTGCGCACTACGCCCCAAGGGCATCCGCAATATCGAGCCGCTAGCCAGTTGATGCATAAAAAGATTGAAGCCGTCCGTACTTGGCGCGCTGAGGCCATGAAGTTTGTCGATCACAATGAATACTTTTGGAGTCGAGCTGATTCGGAGGCCAAGCAGAGGGTGAAAGAAAGAAAGTTTGAAGAAAATAACAAATAATTAAGATCTAAGTTCTAAACAATAATAAATAATTTGATGGAAAAAAGTCTCAAGATAAAGACACCGGACGGCAAGTTTGTTTACGCGATATTAAATGGCTCAATTTCTAAGCCATTAATTGTTATTGTTCATGGACTTTGTGGACACATGAATGAGGCTTTGCATTATAATGCTGTACGATATTTTAAAGAGAAAGGATTTTCTTGTTTGCGTTTTAATTTATATTCATGGGGAAAAGATGCCCGTAAGCTTCATCAATGCAATTTAAAGACTCATGGTAAAGATATTGATACGGTTTTGAAATATCTCAAACGAAAAGGAGTCAAAAAAGTTTATCTAGTAGGTCATAGTTACGGCCTACCGTCGATCCTTAATTCGGAGCGGCAGAATGTACGAGCTATTGTTTCTTGGGATGGTTCACATTTACCACGCAGAACTTTTGAACGCCTACCAAAGATTAATAAACCAAAGGGTAGAATCTATGACGAAGGTTATTTGACAATTATGGGGGAGTCAATGGTTAGAGAAGAACCAATAATAAATAGCGATGCTTTAATTTCAAAAGTAAATTCGCCAATTCTGTTTGTGACAATAGCTGATGGTTATAATTTGAAAGGTGCGAAAAGAATGTATCGAAAAGCTCTTGGCGAAAAAAGACTATTAATTATGAAAGGAGCTGATCATAATTTTAATAATGAAGGCAAGCAGGAACTTTTATATGCTGCGACGGTGAATTGGTTTAAAAAGTATGTCTAATCCCAGCATTCGTGTCATCTCCGGCTGTATGTTCTCTGGTAAGACCAGTAGACTTTTGTGGTACTTGAAACGTGCCGGCATTGCTGGCAGAACGGCCGTTTTATTTAAACCCAAGATTGATAATCGTTACAGCGAGACTGATGTAGTGACGCATGATAATAATAGACTTGCTTCAATTGTGGTTACAGACCCCGGTGAGATACTAGCGCTAGCGGAAAATTTTGATGTTGTTGGTATTGATGAGATACATTTTTTACCCGCAGAAGCACTCAAACAGATTGCTGAAGATTTGGCCGCAGCCGGCAAGGAAGTCATTGCCGCTGGCCTTGATTTCGACGCCGAAGACAGGGCTTTCGAAGCCACCAAAGAGCTGATGGGCATTGCGGAGTATATTGAAAAATTGCAGGCAGTATGCGCAGATTGTAATGGTGAGAACGCTACCCGTAGTTTCCGTAAATCTGGATCCAAGGAACGCTTTGAAGTTGGTGGCAAAGAATCATATCTGCCGCTGTGCCGAGTTTGTAATGCTAAAAGAAAAGGATTATGAAAGGAAAATTAATCGTTATTGATGGCACCGACGGATCAGGCAAGGGTACCCAGGTTCAACTATTGTTCGAGAAGTTACAGAAAAATGATTATAAAGTGGCCATAGCTGATTTTCCTCGTTATGGTCAGGCCTCGGCTTACTTTTGTGAACAATATCTAAACGGTAATTACGGCAGCTTACAAGACGTTGGTTTTAAGAAAGCCTCAATATTTTATGCTATTGATCGCTTTGCTGCCAGCTTTGAGATTCGTAAACAATTGGAGGATGGCTACATCGTTTTATCTAATCGCTATGTCAGCGCAAGCATGGGACATCAGGGAGCTCAAATTACTGATCCGGAAGAGCGAAAAAGGTTTTTTGACTGGCTGTATGAACTTGAATTCGAAATTTTTGACATTCCAAAACCCGATCTCAATATTATTCTTCATGTTTCAGCAGAAATTGGACAGCAATTAGTAGATCAGAAAGCCTCGCGTGATTATCTTGGAGAAAAGAAACGTGATCTAATTGAGCAAGATCTGAAGCATTTGCAGGCGGCAGAAAAAGTATATCTAGAAATTAGTCAGATGTTTGATAATTTCACTTTGATAGAGTGTGTTGAGAATGGTACTATTATGACAAGGGAGGCGATTAATGATTTAATTTGGAAGACTATACAACCACATATTCATGAATGACTTAGAACCAATTATCGGCTTAGAAATACATCTTCAGCTCAAGACCAAGAGCAAGATGTTTTGTAGTTGTGTGAATCAGGGTCAGGAAATAGGGTCAGGTGCAAATACGGACGTTTGTCCGATCTGTCTGGGACATCCCGGCACTTTACCGACCATAAATGCCGAGGCGGTGACTCAAGGAGTTCGATTTTCCTTGGCTCTACATGCTTATATCAACCGTCATTCCAAATTTGATCGCAAACATTATTTTTATCCTGATTTACCCAAGGGCTATCAGATAACTCAGTTTGATCGACCGATAGCTACTGACGGCTATCTGGTGCTCTGGTTTGAAGGACAAAAGAAACGTTTTGGTATTGAGCGACTGCACCTTGAAGAAGACGCTGGTAAGAACTTTCATCAAGGTGATAAAACGTTGGTTGATTTTAATCGTGCTGGCACACCATTGGTAGAGATTGTGACCAAACCAGATTTTCGTAGTCCAGCCGAGGCTAAACGTTTCCTCCAAGAAATTCGTTTGATCGCTCGTTATCTCGGTTGCAGCGATGCCGATATGGAAAAAGGTCATATGCGTTGTGATGCTAACGTTTCATTGCGGCCAATCGGAGATCCGAAATTTTATCCTAAGACCGAGGTCAAAAATATGAATTCTTTCAAAGCGGTGGAACGAGCTCTTTCCTACGAGATACAACGGCAGACGGGTATTTGGAATGTCTCAGGAGCGCCCCAAGAACAGACGACTAGAGGTTGGGACGAAAGCCGAGGTGAGACCGTAGAACAGCGCAGCAAAGAAGAAAGTAACGACTATCGCTATTTCCCTGAACCTGATCTACCTCATTTGGAGTTGGAGCAGGCGGACGTTGACCTCTGGCATGGAAGTTTACCGGAGCTGCCAGCCGACAAACGGAGTCGCTTTGTTACTGAGTATGAATTAAGCCATGGGGATGTCGATGTTCTCTTGACGGATAAAGATGTGGCTGATTATTTTGAACAGACTGTTTCAGAGTTGGCCGCCTGGCTCAAATCCTCTGGCGAAGCGGAAGGCAGTGAGGAGGAAGTCTGGCAGAAGCATCGCAAGAAATTATCACGGCTAGCTTTCTCCTGGATCACCACCGAACTATATAAACATCTGAATGCCACTGGGCGATCATTATCTGAAGTTCCTGTGACGGCTGAAGATTTCGCCGAATTTCTCATCATGCTGCATCAGTCCAAGATAAATAGTTCGGCGGCACAGACAATATTTTCTCATATGTTGGAAAAAGGTGAGGATCCTCACGCCCTAGCCGAAAGATTAGATTTGCACCAACAAAGTGATGAGGGTTCTCTGGAAGAGATTGTGCAACAGATTATCGCTGAACAGTCGGATATGGCATCACAGTATCGCAACGGCAAAGAAAGTTTACTACAATTTTTCATCGGTTTAGGTATGAAAGCTTCCAAAGGTAAAGCTAACCCTCAGGTGCTGGCGAAGCTTTTTAAAGCAGCCTTAGGTGAGTAGATCACGTCTTTAAACATTTCAACTGCAGGGCGGATGGAATTTTTTCGATATTGCGTTGAGGATTCGACCGGCATTCGTAGGGACAGGTCGCGACCTGTCCCTACCGGGCATCAACCATTGAAACATCCATCCGCCCACACCGTAATTGACATCATTGTTTTTTTGTTGTATTTTAGGTAATTCTAATAGCGTTCACCAGAAGTTTCTCACAGCCGGAGGTGATTCGTGAAAATGTTGTTCCTTGTAGTTTTGATTCTTTTTTCATCTCAGTTGGTATTGGCCGCAGATAAACCATCTGTCATTTTTTCCGACAGTTGCTGGGCCGACACTGACACCCTCTATGTTGAAGAGCCGTCTATTCCTTCAATGTATAATAAGGGCCAAAGTATGGTTGTCGTTAGCCCGGTATCGGTGAAGAACGACTTCAGAAGGTTTTCCGTGTCCGATGTTACTTTGTTGTATCGCCAGCAGGAGAATCGAGTGGTTATCCTGGGGAGAGAAATTCGTGGTACTCCCAGGAGACTAGAGAGGAAGTCGGTGTGGTCTTCGGAACATAGGTTTTGGTACGACCAGTATTTCTTTACCACTCGATACCTACGGATCTGTCCAGATTGCTGCAACGGAGAAAAAAATATGCTCATGGATCTGATGTTAGTCGAGAATCCTAACAGTGTCATTACTTGGTAGCGATACGCTATCGATGTAAAACTCGGTAACCATGAGGGCGGTCATGAAGAGTCTGTTCATTGTTGTCCTGAGTTTGCTCATTCCACGGGTCGCTAGCGCTGAGGAGCGAGTCTCCTTTCCGGCCGATTGCTGGGCGGCTGATACTGCCTCAGCCCTGCAGGATTCATCTCCTGATAAGGGAGAACGCCATTCTGTCGATCTCGGTCTACTGATTTTGGCCGACGGTGATACTTTGGCCTATCGTCGGATGACCCAAGACAAGGTTTTCATTCTTGGGCGGTTGGTTCCACCAACCCAGTTTTTGAATGAGTCCAGTACTCTAGTGCTCAGGAGCTACAGCCCACTCTGTGATTCCTGCGCTGCCTGCCAGCCGGCTAAGCAGGCCGTTGAAGTGGCTTTGATGAAAGCCAGGAAAGGACTTCAGCTGGGCGAAGTCAGGTATTAGATTGAAACCCTGAAACAGACCGGACCGAAACGAAAAGAGATAGCCTCCGACAACACGTTGGGGGCTATTAATTTTAGCTATTTTGATTGATGGCCTTTTTGGTTTCAGTTACATTTTTTACCCAGTAAATTTTTTTCTTCTTTTCTATACCCCGAAACCAGGTCATTTGCCGCTTAGCGTAGTTTCGAGTATTTTGTTTGATGGCTTCAATGGCCTTGTCACGAGGTATTTCTTTTTTAAAATAAGAAAGCCATTCGGAGTAACCGATTGTATTTTTTAAGAGGGATATTAGACGTCGAGTTGCCCGCTTCGTCTGCGTCTTAGCGAGGCGAGAACTCGACGTAATTCGTGCCGAGTTCAACTCGGCACCTAGCAGTTTGCGTACCTCTGACTCTAAACCGTTTTTAATCATCTGGTCGACACGCCTATTTATGCGTTTATAGAGAATATCTCTGTTGGGGTTGAGACCGAGGATCAAAATATCATAGCGATTGATCGGATTTTTTTTACCCTCAGTTTGAACCAGACTCATTTCCAAGGCGCGAATAAGACGCCGACGATTTTTTAAATCCGTTTTGCTGGCTAGCTTGGGTGATTTCTTTTTAAGCAAAAAAGCTAATTGAGCTACTGAAAGCTTCTTCCATTGGCGGCGCATTTTTTGATTAGGCGGCGCGGTTGGTAGATCAAAATTTTCGATGATGGACGACAGATAGAGACCAGTACCACCAACGAGGATAGGTAAACGGCCGCGCCGCAGACAATCGTCAATGTCGGTATAAGCTTTTTTCTGATAATCGGCCAAGGTAAATTTTTTGTCAGGAGTGACAATATCAATCAAATGGTGACGAATCTTTTTCTGCTCGACCTTGGTCGGTTTGCTCGTACCGATATCGAGGTACTGATAAACCTGTCTGGAGTCGGCTGAGATAATCTCGCCTTTATATTTTTTGGCCAATGCCAATGCCAGGGCTGACTTGCCACTGGCTGTTGGGCCTAATATAACAATTACCTTAGACTTCACGGAAAGCTACGGTTATCTTGGTTTTCTTATTTCTGGCACGCCGTTTCATTTGATCGGCTAGAGAGGTTCTTTTGTTGCGCAGTTTACTTTTTAATGTTTCTCGTTTCTCGGCTTTTGTAGGCATATGAAGATATTATATCAGAATTTTTCAACGTGTAGGGACAGGTCGTCGCGTCAGACGCGATCGCGACCTGTCCCTACAGCGTGGGTTTAGACTACGAGCTCACCCTCCAACCCAAAACTTTTTGCCTCGGTTATTTTAACCATTACAAAGTTGCCGATGAGCGTCAGATCGGCCGCATTAAAATTGACCGTTTTAGATTCGGAGTTTTTTCCTTGGTAACGAAATGCCTGTCCTTTATTACGACGACTATCAACCAGTACCTTAATTGTCTTATCCACAAATTGTTGGTTATAAGCTAATCCAGTTTGCGCTAATACTTCATTCAATTCACGTTCTCGTTGCTCCTTGACTTCATGTGACACATCATCAGCATAAAGTTTGGTAGCGGCAGTACCGGAACGGACAGAATATTGAGAGATGTAGGCCATGTCGTATTTAACGTCTTTAAATAATTGTATAGTTTTTTGGAATTGCTGTTCTGATTCGCCGCAGAAACCAACGATGACATCAGTCGATAAACCAATAGTAGGTTTGGCTTGGCGCACTTTATCAATACGTTCCTTATAGTGAGTGATAGTGTAATGTCGGTTCATTTTTTTCAAAATATCGTCGTCACCTGACTGAACTGGCAGATGTAAATAATTGCTCAAATGCTTGGAATGTACCATTTCTGCTATCAAGTCATCCGACATATCGTAGGGGTGGCTAGTCATAAATCGTAACCAATAGTCGCCTTCAATTTGGTCTATACGTTTTACTAATTCCGAAAATTTTATTTCGTCTTTAATGTCTAAACCATAAGAATTTACATTCTGGCCGACCAGGACAATTTCTTTATACCCATGTTGTACCAGATGTCTGATTTCTTCCAAGATTTCTGTTGCTGGTCTGGAGACTTCCTTGCCTCGAGTATAGGGGACAGCGCAGTAGGTACAGAATTTGTTGCAGCCTGTTGCTATTGGTACATACGCTAGAAAGGTTGAGCGGTATTTGGGTTGAATTTTAAAATAACTCGGCAAGTCGATAATCTGCTCATTAGTTAATTTTTTTATTTGTTCCGGAAGGGTGTCTAATTTTTTTATGTCAATAAAGATATCAAATTTTTCTTTCAGCGCCTCTCGGTCATGTTGTAGGACACAGCCCGACAATAAGGTAATGAAGGGCCGTTTAGCTTTTTCCAATTGCCACTGGCGTAGTTTACCGTGGATTCGGTCCATGGCTGATTGTCTGACCGCGCAGGAAACCACCCCGACCAGATCAGCTTCAGCTTCGTCTTCAGTGGCACTATAACCGACCGTCTCTAATATGGTGGCCAAGCGCTCGGCGTCATTTTTGTTCATCTGACAGCCCAAAACCATCAAATTGTAGTATTTTTTTTGTTGAGGCATAGAGCGATTCTAACCTAAGTTATGATCTATTTCAAGCAGACTGATAACGCTTATATCTCGTCGGAGAGGTCACAACTGTAGCAGTTTAGCAAAACACCTCCAGCGAGCAACGCCGAAGGTGTTTGTATTTGCAGTTTTATTGGAGTTCGGCTGAGCGCTTTTTTATTAATTCTTTGGTCAAAGCAGAAAAGTCTTCTGGATGCATGGTAGCTAGTTCTTCCTGACCCCTTACTCTGATCTGTAGTGGGGCGCCGTCAACTTCTTTTTGGCCAATGACTATCAGGTAGGGTACTTTTTGTGCTGCTGCGCGACGAATTTTCGTTCCTAATGTTTCGCTGGAGCTGTCAACCGTCACACGCAAGCCTTGCTTTTTCCATTCCCAAGATAATCTCTGCGCAAATTCATTGAAACTATCGCTTACAGGCAGTAAGGCAATTTGGACAGGAGCCAACCAGAGCGGTAGGTTGCCATTACAGTGTTCCAGCATGATAGCTAGAAACCGTTCCAAGGAGCCCATGATGGCCGCATGTATCATAACGATTCGTTCGTCTTTGCCTTCTTCATTGACACAGCTAAGATCGAAGCGTTCCGGTAAATTCATATCGAGTTGAATCGTGGCTACTTGCCATTCACGACCAATAGAATCAGTTGCCATGAAATCAATCTTTGGTCCGTAAAAAGCAGCTTCACCTACGGCCTCACGAAAGTCTTTTTTATGAGTTGTTATGACCTGATGCAGTTGTTCTTCGGCTGCTAACCATGTGGCTTCCTCACCAAGATAGGCAGACATATTATTAGCGTCATGTAGCGACAAGCGGACAGTCAATTCAAAACCAAAAGCTTGATAAAATGAATAAATGATATCCCAGACATGATTGGCTTCCTGTTGAATTTGTGACTGACGGCAAAAGACATGAGCATCATCTTGGGTAAAGGCGCGCACACGAGTCAGCCCATGCAGTTCGCCAGTTTGCTCATCTCGGTAGCACATGGTGGTATTGGCATAACGCTGAGGCATATCACGGTAGCTCCACTTTTGGCGGGCAAAAATCTGCGTATGGTGAGGGCAGTTCATTGGCTTCATAGCGAAGATGTGATCCTCGCGGGTATTGACCTTAAACAGCTCTTCTTTGAATTTATCCCAATGACCGCTGGTTTCATATAAATCCTTTTTGGTGATATGGGGGATTTCTACTCGCTCATACCCTCGAGCCTGGCGTAATTCCCAGACAAAGGCATCAAGTTCATGGCGTATTAGGGTTCCTTTGGGTGTCCACAGTGGCAGGCCAGGACCGATTAATTCGGAGAAGGTGAATAGATCTAGTTCGCGGCCAATTTTGCGATGATCTCGCTCTTTGGCCTCTTTGATTCGCTGTAGATAAGTCGTCAGTTCTTCTTCTGTTTCAAAAGCAACACCATAAATGCGGGTCAGCATGGAGCTCTTTTCGTCACCTCTCCAGTAGGCACCGGCCACGTTCACCAGTTTAAAAGCGCGTGGATTTATTTCCTTAGTTGACTCAACGTGACCACCTTTACAAAGATTGAGAATTCCGCCCGTTTCATAAAATTGAACTTCAGAATCTGCTGCAGGATAAAATTCTTCAATAAGCTCTGTTTTATAGGGATCATGCACGTGTAATTTTAGGGCTTCGGCTTTGGGCAGTAGCACTCGTTTGAATTCCAGATTTTGACGGATGAGATCTTTCATCCTTTTTTCCAAACCTTGCAGGTCTTCATCAGAAATTTTATGGACCAGATCATAATCTTGATAAAAGCCATTCTCAATTGCCGGTCCAACACCAAGGCCCGATTTAGGTTGTTGCTCTAGCACAGCCACAGTCATAATATGTGACAAGGAGTGCCGGATGCGGTCGATTTTTGAAGGAGTATTCATACTAAGAAAAAAAGTTGATAATTAATTAGATTTTGCGAGCCGCGTCTGCGTGGCACGGCAATCTGGTATTTGTTCTAGCTAGATCGCTTCTCCCTCGGCTTCGCCACGCAGACGTGGCTTGGTTCGGGATCGCAAACGCTTATAAAATAAAATCCAAGACAACTTAATGCCTTGGGGTCCTTCAACTCCGTTCAGGACGGTTCCACCCAAGTTCTCTCCTTCACCCATTCGACTTCGCCACATTTGACGTGGCTTCGCTCAGGGCTTTGGGAGAGCACTTTTTTGGACGTCTTAGTTTTGGTGAAAACCCGGAAGGGTAATAGCTTGGTAGGCCATTCAATCGACGCTCTTTTGATAGTAAGAGATTTTCTCTGATTGGTCAAATGACTGGCTAGTCTTCGGTCACGATATTAATATGGTCGTTTAGCTTCGGTATTTTTCTAATCCAGAAGGGCCAGAGGGAGATTTTGGTTACTGGCAAGCCTTCTTGCTGTAGTAACTTTTCGCCCTCATAAGCTGAAAGCCCGTGTAGTCTATTCAAATCAATAGTACCAGCCCAATCATTAGATTTACTGATAGTAGCTTCCAAGTGTCCGTCAGCTGATATCTGATCACCGTCTTTATTCAACTGATAAGAGAAGGTATCATCATTCGCTTGTTTAATTGTCATAGAGTCTGGAAGTTTTCGTTTTAGAGCTTCTGTAGCACGTTGACGTAACATATCCTGATCTATGGGTATATAAGAGAATTGTATCTTTCCTTTTAGAAGAAATTTTTCTGCACCTTCGCCAATAGCAACATCAGGTTCAGATTCCAGAATTTCCGCGATGATATTTTCTTTCCTATCGATTGTGATAGCTTTTTTTAATTCTGCGATGGCCGCGGGCATCATCTTTTGTATTAATTCAGTAGTAGCTTGATCGACATCCTTTTGGGTGACTATATTGCTTTGAATTCTCTCGAAAGTCGCTGCTGTCTGACTTTCTCCATAAATTTGTGATTGCAGACTGGTCGCTAAACCGGGAATAGTGAAACGTCCAGCTGGCACGAGGTATTGATCTCCAGTCTCATCAGCTTCAATGAAAGCCGCGATTGATCCAGAAGCTGGGACGGTCAAACCTTTTTGTAATCTGAAGATTAAACCTTCCGATGTCAGGAAGCGGGTAGTGGCCACCAAGGGTTGAGCTTTCTTGGTGTTGTTAGTAATAGTCACATTGATACCGGCTTTGTCGCTGGTCGTGACTTTACCGCTGACAGAAAATTCACTCTGACCATCTAATTCGACTGATGCGGTCGTCTTGGTGTCGATGTCAGAAATTTCCAGAGGTCCATTAAAGACAAAATTTTCAGTAGCGCTTTTCATGTGGATCGTGGCCGTAGCTAGAGTAATGTGGAAAATCAATCCCAAGGCGGCCAAGGTCAATAAAATAAAGACAGAAGCAATCCGGCTATAAATTTTTCTGCTTGTCAAGTTCGACATAATGCTATTATACCTACCCCAAGGTCTACTTGTCTACCTCTAAGCCCGCTCTTCAATAACCCATTTGCCAGTACCGATTAAATTTTCCACCCTTTGTTGTAAACCTTCACTGATAGAAACTTTCATAGTTGTTTTCAGGCGGCGTTCGGAGCCATTATGCAAAACTAGATACACAGGGATTGACCCCGGGTATTGTTCGAGCAGGACTTTGAGCACTCCCAGCTTTTCTTTATTGAAATCTTCGGACAAGTGTAACCATAATTTTAATTTATTTTTCCACTGATCTTGAAATCTCGCGACTGTTTCCGGTGTCAACTCTTGAATCTGATCGATTAGTAATTTTGGACTGTCATCTTTGGCTGATATTTTCCCTTTGGCTAGTAATAATTTACCCATTTCAAAAAGGTGAGGTTGAGAAGCTAGAAGTTTGGGAAAAACGATAATTTCCATAGTGGCAGTGCTATCTTCAATAGTGACAAACAGCATAGGTTCGCCGCTCTTGGTCACAATCTTATGCAAGATAGTAACGATACCGGCGACAGTTTTTTCTTGCCCATCGGTGGCGCTAATGCCGGCAATGAGGTCGATAGTACCTTCGAGCCATTTTAGGTAGGGTTTAAATGGATGATTGGTAATGTACAGGCCCAGCAGTTCTTTTTCCCAAGCCAGACATTGCCAGCTGTCGGCTGGGTCAGCTGACCTTACTACTAGTCCGCTAGAAATTTGTATTGGTAAATCCGCAAAGAGATTAGTAACGCCACGCTTATTTTCTGATTGCAGTTTTTTATTAAAAGACAATAGTTCATCCAGATTAGCCAGCATTTGTCCGCGCTCTCCAAAACGATCGAGCGCTCCGCATTTGATCAAGCATTCCAAAGATTTTTTATTTAAATCCTTATCGTGAATACGTTTGAGGAAATCTTCTAATGAAGCAAAAGTACCATTACTCTTTCTCTCGGTTATAATAGCAGCAGAGATATGCTGACCGACATTTTTGATAGCGTTCAGTCCAAAACGGATGTCTTTGGTTGGTTTTTGTTCATTATCGAGAACGACCGAGAACGATTCGAAGCTTTCGTTGACATCAGGCGGTAGAATGTGTAGACCCATTTTGGAGCACTCATGAACTTCACGCACAATTTTGTCCATGTCATCCTGATCCGCTGTCAGCAGTGCCGCCATAAATTGCGCTGGATAATGTGCTTTGAGATAGGCTGTTTGAAAGGAAATCAAGGCATAGGAAGCGGCGTGAGACCGGTTGAAACCATAGCGCGCAAATGGCACGATAAAGTCCCAGATTTTTTTGGCGGTGTCAGCCGGAATTTTATTCTTGATCATACCGCTGACCAATAATTCCTCCTGTTCGTCTAGAAGTTTTTTGATCTTTTTTCCCACCGCTTTGCGCAGGATGTCTGCTTGACCATAGGTAAAGCCGGCCAGCTTGCGGGCGATTTCAAGTACTTGTTCTTGATAGACAGCAATACCGTAGGTGCTGGATAAAATTGGTTCCAGATCAGGATGCAGGTAACTAATTTTAATTTTATTCTGTTTGCCATTGATATAATCTTCGATAAACTCCATCGGGCCCGGACGATAGAGAGAAATCATAGCGATAATGTCTTCGATAGAAGTCGGTTTCAACTTTTTGAGATATCTAGTCATGCCGCTCGATTCTAATTGAAAGACGCCGGTGGTGTCACCTTTTTGTAACAGCTGGAAAGTCTGGGCGTCATCGAGAGGGATAGCATCTAGCCCAATCTTCTGGCCAGTAGTTTTTCTAATAATCCGCAAAGCATTTTCCAAAATGGTTAGATTTTTTAGACCCAAAAAATCCATTTTCAATAATCCCAAATCTTCCACCGGATGCATAGAATACTGGGAGATGACCGTCTGGTCGTCAGAACTGGCGTGTTGCAAAGGTACATAGCTGACTAGAGGATCCTTAGTAATCAGGACAGCGCAGGCATGGGTCGAGGAATGACGTGCAATACCTTCCAGCTGTTTAGCCATGTCAATCAATCGTTTAGCTTGATCATCCTGCTCATAAAGTTCTTTTAACTCCCTAACCTTTTCTAGCGCATCCGTTAATGTGGTAAACATAGGAATTAATTTTGAAATGCGGTCGCAAAATCCATAACCATAGCCCAGTACACGTCCGACATCTCTGACAGCTGCTCGCGCGGCCATGGTTCCGAAGGTGATGATTTGGGCTACGCGATCGTGACCGTAGCGTTCTTCCACGTATTTCAAGACATCTTCACGTCTGGTATCGGCAAAATCCATATCAATATCAGGCATAGAGATACGTTCCGGATTCAGAAAGCGTTCAAAAAGCAATTTGTATTTTATAGGGTCAACATTAGTAATATTAAGGAGATAGGAGACTAATGACCCAGCTGCGCTACCACGTCCCGGTCCGACAACTATGCCGTTATTTTTGGCCCAATTGACAAAATCCTGCACGATCAAAAAATAGGCAGTAAATCCAGTTTTGAAGATGATGTCCAGTTCATAATCAAGCCGATCACGAATATCATGATCAAGCTCTTCGTAGGCGCAGCCAAAACGTCGCGGGATATTTTGCAGGCACAGTTGTCTGACATATTCTTCTGCGGTCAGACCATCAGGAACGTTAAACTGAGGCAGGGTAATCTTTCCCAACTCTATTTCTAGATTACAACGTTCAGCAATTTTGACCGTATTGGTTAGAGCTTCTGGCGTATCGGCGAAATGCTCTTGCATTTCTTCAGTAGACAGTAGAGAAAAGTCTTCTCCTAGATAGCTCATGCGATCTTTGTCACTGACCTTGGCCTTGGTTTGGAGACAAATTAGTATATCGTGAGCCAGAGCATCTTGAGCTTCGACGTAGTGGATGTCATTGGTGGCTACCAAAGGCAAGTTATATTCCTGAGCGTATTTTTTTAAAGTGTTATTGACCAAGCTCTGGTCAGCTAAAGTCGGTCGATGTTGCATTTCCAGATATAGGTCTTCAGGTCCAAAAATTTTCTGTAATTTTTTTAGGTTTTCTCGAGCCAGAGCTTCATTTTTTTGACTGATAGGTCTAGCAATCGGGCCATTGAGGCAGGCAGTCAAGCAAATCAGTCCATCGGAATGTTCATGGAGAAGCTCCCAATCAATACGTGGTTTATAATAAAATCCTTTGAGATGAGCGACTGAGGTCAATTGCAATAAGTTACGGTAACCCGTTTTATTTTTGGCTAGAAGTATCAGATGATAAGGTTTTTGTTGTCTGGTCGATGTTTGGGATATCGGTTCGTCGCTAAGGTAGGCTTCCATGCCGATAATAGGTTTTATTTCGGCCTTGAGACATTTTTGATAAAACTCTATAGCGCCATAGAGAACCCCATGGTCAGTCAGCGCCAAAGCCGTCATACCATTTTTTTTGGCTGCTTCGATGAGATCTTCTATGCGCCCCAGACCGTCAAGAAGGCTGTAGTGAGAATGAGTATGGAGATGGACAAATGATGACATGGGTAGAGACGATAAACGTTCCAGTCAGGTAGTGACTGCAACGTCTTCACAATCAAGATACGTTATTGTTTTGGCTGTCCCTTTTTACTGCTTTTTTTCTGTCCAAACCCCGCCATAGAGGCAAAGTTTTTGCTGCCTGTACGCAGGAAGGATATAGCCGAGCCTAGATCTTCTAGCTTGTTTCGTAATAGTCCGCTGATTTCTGAGAGATTGGTCAGGAGAGCTCCTAGGTTATCTACCATTCGGCTGGCCTGACGGATGATACGGATAGTATAAAACATCATCAACCCGAGTAAGGTCGATAAAATGAGGATAGCTGCCGACAGACTGAGCCAGAAAATATCTTGACTATTGTTAATAAGCATATTTTTTTATTTTCACAGGAAGTATATCACAGATAAATCTACTAACCAAACATAGTCAGTCGGTCCGGTTCGTTGTATAATTATGTCCATGGAACAACTGTCTCTTAACGAGAAACAACTTCAGCGTAGTCTCTATATTGCCCGCCAGAAAATGCGTTGGCGTCGTTGGATTATTTTTTCGCTCATGTTTGTCATTGCTTTGAGTATTGCCGCCCTAATGAACGCCAGTTTTACGCTTTCCCTAACTCTAGGATCATCAGAAAAAATTATGGGCGGTATAGTTCGTAATGATATTGATTGGGCTACTGTCCACGCCGATAAAGCACCCAAGGATCTGGAAGTTGGCAAGGTTGTAGTCCTGGCTCTCGGTAACGGTAAATATGATTTGACCGCGGAGGTCTATAATCCAAATGAAACGTGGGCTTTGGAGTCTATTGATTATCAGTTTAGTGCCAAGAGCGATACCATCACTGGTTCCAGGACGAGTATGTTGCCACTGGAGCGCAGGCTTTTTACGGTTTTAAATTATGAGTTAAGTGATAATCAAAGGCCAGATAGCATTGTTCTGTCTAGGTATCGTTGGCGCAAATTTTTGACACCTTATGCTGATGTTTGGACTTTCGATCAGGCGCCTCGGTATCAAGCCAAGCAGATTATAGGTGCAGGAGCCAACCGCACCGTGGTGCCACCTCTAGTAAATTGGCAAGTGACTAATGAAAGCGGTTTTAATCTCTTGAAGACTACTTGGCAAATTGCCTTATATCAAGGATCAAGTTTGGTTGCGGTGTCGGAGACCTTCAGAGATAAAGTGCCGGCTTATCAATCAATCAGATTTAGCGTTAATGTCTTTGACGCTGGTGCTCGTATAGATCGTCTGGAGGTTGTGCCGATAACTGACTATTTTGATGAAAGTAATCGGTTTTTGCCGGATGCTGACTCTCCATTTGACCGACGTTAGGATCTGACGTAGCATTGGACATATGGCTACCTGGATGAGAACACTTCGGTCATTCGACTGGCTGTTGACAACTGCCATGTTTTTTTTGTTACTACTTTCAGTCGTTTTGATGTATGGTTTGAGTTTGAATCAGCCGGAGGAAGGCTACGGACTTTTTTATAAGCAGATTGCCTACACAATCGTGGCCATTGGCGTCTATACGGCTATCAGCATGATCCAGTATCGGACCTGGCAGACATTTCGCAAAATAATTTATTGGGCCGGTATTTTGCTTTTAGTTTTGGTATTACTGATCGGTGTTGATATTCGTAATACGACTGGCTGGCTTCGTCTAGGGCCATTAAGTTTACAACCAGTTGAGCTAGCCAAAATCTGCATTATCATTTTTCTGGCGGGCTATTTCTCTAGTTATGCCAGAGAATTTTTTCTCTGGCGTCATATTATTATTAGCGGCGCCGCTGTAGCTATTGCTGTTGGCTTAATTTTACTGCAGCCGGATTTTGGTTCTTCTATGGTTATCGTGGCCACCTGGGTGGTCCTACTTTTGATGGTTCGAGTGCGCACGCGTCACTTGGTCATTCTAGGGTTGGCGGGAGTAATCGTGGCCGTCAGCTCCTGGCTCTGGTTATTACAGCCATACCAAAAACAGCGCATTGCCACCTTTCTCAATCCTCAGGCCAATCCGCTTGATGAGGGCTATAATGTCCGTCAGTCAGTTATTGCTGTGGGTTCCGGACAATGGTTTGGCAGAGGATTCGCGCTAGGATCACAGAGTCAACTTCACTTTTTGCCAGAAGCTCAGACAGATTTTATCTTCGCTGTCATTGGGGAGGAATTTGGTTTTGTCGGCGTGGCATTATTGTTTCTCGCCTATTTGGTCATAATTATTCGGCTGGGTCGGACAGCGTGGAAAACTGATGATAACTTTGCTGCTTACTATTGTCTGGGTTTGGCGGCCATGCTTTTGGTTCAGCTCTTTATCAATATTGGCATGAATATGGGTATTGCGCCGGTAACTGGCATTCCCTTGCCTCTGGTCAGTGCCGGAGGTAGCTCAATTTTGGCTATTGCCATAGGGCTTGGTATTGCCAATAATATGAGCATCAAAAGTCGGGGATATAGATAATAAGCTGCCTTGCCTTTCTCGTTGATTCTGATACTTTATTACTTAAGTTCATCTGGAAATGCCTTATCGGGAAGGGCGAAATGCTCACTGAGCCCAAGTGACTAAGTTCTGAGAAGATTCAGAATAAGACGAGTACTATATTTTTAACTTTTTTATGTCAGAAACCCCCGAACGATACAGCGAAGAAGAAGCCTTAACGGAGGCCGAACGTCTATCCCGTATTGTTCAAGCTGGGGAAGGAAAAAGAGATTATGAAGATGCTGAACGCTGGCTAAAGGCAATTGATGAGGAAGTACGTCCGCGTTTTAGTGAGGAGGAGTTCATGCGAGTAGAAAATGCTTTCGACGATCTTTCGCGATGGCCTGATGATGATATCATTGATGAGGAACGAGATGAAGAGGTTAGGTCGGATTTAGCAACGCTTATCGCGAATCGAGAGGTTGTTTTGAGCGCATATGAATATCGGCCTGGGTTTCTGTATAAATTTCATAAGATCGCACAGGGCATGGGCATCACTGCTACTGAAAAGATTGATCGGGATGGCTTCCGGGCGTTCGGCATGGGGATCCTGAAAGAACTGTCCCCGAAAATCATAGAAGACATCCAGAAGGGCAGACATGAGGCTTGGGCTTTACCATCTCTGAGTCTTCTTGCGGAAAGCGAGGACGAAGACACGCGAAAACTTGGAATAGAAGGCCTTATCGCTCTCCGAAAAGATATTGGTGAATTTCTCTTAGATTATAACTTTTCATTTCATGCCGTTCACGCTTTGATGTTGATGCGGAAAAACGGAACCTCTGAGCAATCGTTAGTAGCGGCCGAGATAGCGCAATCGACATTGCCTAGAATAAAGGATCGCAGACTTCAAAGACAACTCATTGCATTTTTAGCTACCCACGACTCTCCGGAAATTGTTGCTGAGGGTGAGCGGAAGATCCAGGAGGTTCTGTCGAAACATCATTTGCCTCTCGAGTTACTAGATATATGGAAAAAAAGCGCCACATGTCTGGGCCAAGAAGGAACAACATTAGATCAAGCAATTGAAAAGAATATTAGTTCAATTATTGAGCTGGAACACTTGCAGTCGGGTACATGCGAATTGTTATATCGCGATTTTGGGATTGCTGACTTTGGACGATACCCGATCCAGCTTTTGTCTGCGCAGTATGAAGAAGCAGATAACATATCCAACCCATACGGTGTCGTAATATTTCCTCGCAACGATTGGAACGGAGCGTTTTATCAGAATCGCTTTGAATTAAATCAATTGTACGAGAAGCTTCAGGGCGGTTTTAATCTGAGAGTTATGGAATGTGAAGGGAAAATAGATGTAGCTCGTGCATTGATTGAGTTTAATAAGAGGTATAATCCTCTTGACGGAAACGGGCATAAGATATCACTAGCGATAATTGGAGGACATGGAACCCAAGATAGTATCCGATTCGGAGGGGACGATGAACGGCACGCCTTATTTACCCAAGACTTTCAAGGCCGGGGAGTTCAGAGGACGAGTGAATTTTTTGAGGAGAATCCGACGTTTATTCTTGTATCATGCTCCACTGGGGCTGATAAAGGTATAGGGCAAAAGCTATCAGAAGTCATGGGCGCGAAAGTAATTGCGCCAAAAGTACCTACCAGTATCGCAGAATATCAGGTCGGAAAAAGACCTGGGGGAAAATTTCGTTTCAATGCGAAATATGTAGGCGACAAAAAAGGAGGTGAAGTAAAAAGTGTCTATGTCGGTGGCGATGAACGAGAGAAATAATCAGATGTTTAGCGTATTGACACGGAAGTAATAACGTGATTAAATAATGTCTACATTGAATATTCTTATATCTATATGACATACGCCTTACAAGCACAGAAGCGAGCAGTGGCTACGCAGTCGACGCTCAATACAACTAGGAAGGAAGCAAAAATTCCAGCCGTTCTCTATGGACATGGTAAGGAAAATACTCCTTTGGTTTTGGATCGTTTAACATTCAAGAAAGTTTTACTGGAAGCTGGTGAAAGTAGTTTGATAGAATTGACTGTAGATAATGGTAAACCGGTAAATGTGCTCGTCAAAGAAGTCCAGCGCGATCCTGTCTCCGACATTATCATTCATGCTGATTTATATCAGATCAATATGGATGTAAAGGTCAAGACCGATGTTAAACTGGTTTTTATTGGAGAGTCCCCGGCTGTCAAAGAAAAAGGCGCTAACCTGGTACTGAGCGCAGACCACATTGAGATTGAGTGTCTGCCCAAAGATTTGCCACATGAAATTTCTGTCAGTCTGGATTCCCTCGTGGAGTTTGGCGATTCTATCCAGCTCAAAGATATCGCTTTACCGAGCGGTGTAGTTCCTCTTGATGATCCGGAATCAACCTTGGCCTCTGTTATGGCCGTCCGTGAAGAGAAGTTTGAAGCAGTGCCAACCGAGACGGTGGTGGCTGAATCTATTAAACAGAAGAACGAAGGTGCTGTAGCTGGTGAGGTTGAGGATAAGGATAATAAGAAAGAAGAGAAGAAAGAGCCGAAAAAGGAGTAAGATAGTAATTCGTAACTCGTAATTAGTAATCAGTAAGTGGGGGTTAGTAATCAGGAATTAGTAATTAGAAATAGGAAAGGGTGGTCGTTTGGCCATCCTTTTTTTACTTTTAGAGGCTCCCTTCATTGCGAAGGGAGCCTGGTCTGGGTTTCCGGTCTATCTACTCGGTCGGAGTGAAGCTAAACGTAGCTTCATCCTCGGTGCGGTGGCATTCGAAGATCATAGACAGCTTGGTCAGCAAGAGAATGTTGGTGATACTCTTCTCGAGCTGACAGAGCTTAACCGTGCCGCCTCGTTTGGCGTACTCCCTTTGAATAGATGTCAACGCTACTATCCCGTATGAATTCATCGTCGTTACATCCGCCAGATTGAGCACGAGTCTGGAGTTTCCTTCCTGCAGCAGCTTATCTACCACAGCCCGCAGTTCGTTAATTGGTTGATCACTATCCAGGTTGCTGCTGAGGCGGATAACTACAGTCGGTCCGTGCTTTATCAGAGTAGAAGCCATGGTTATAGTCCTCCGTCAGAGAGAGACTTATAGAATGCGAGCGTCGAAACCTTATAATTTATCAATAAGAGTGTCAAGGTTACTAGATTAATATTTTGACAAAATAAAGTGGATAATCTAAGGTACCTTATCTTTCGGTTGTGTCGATCAGAGTTGCCATCGCGGCAAGCTGCTGGATCGGATATTATCGAGAGTGGAGGGTCTGCTCTATGTCAATTTTTGGATATGGTGGTGAGATCAAGGACGTCGGGCTGGATTATTTGGTCCGCGACTACTTAGTCCTCAAGGCGAAGTTGAACAAGAACATGCTTCAAGCTCAGCCAGGTACCAAAGTTGAGGTTGAAGGAGGCTTTGGTTTCCTTTTGGTCTTCAACGGGAAGACCATCCACTTGAAGGAGAGAGAGGCAGAAGCCCATCAACATGTGGCTGATAATGAGCTTCCCTATCTGTGGAGGCGCTTGAATGCAATTCGAGATTTTGCCAAAGATCCGTTCAATTTGGCTGTCGTCGAGCATTCCCTGAGGGTCATTCTCCGGAGTGGCAACAAATTCGATCTCTTTCTGGAAGTTTCCCTCTGGGTAGAGACGCCTGAGAGAAAGTAAGTTTCACAATCAAACGGCCCTGACATCACGTCGGGGCCGTTTCAATATTTAGTCACTGCAAGTTCCGACAGTGGAATGTTTATTGGCGGATTATATTCTCGACCACGTCTGACGTGGGAGAGATATCACAACCTCTGCAGTCATTGAGATCTCTCGTCGTCTAACTCCTCGAGAATATAGTCCGGTTTATAGTGATAGCTTAGCTACACGTATTCTACCACTTAAATCATTTATAAACTCCAACTGCCATTTGATCGGCTGCTGTTGGATTAAGCTTGTTAACAAATCCTTCTGGCCGGGATCGATTTCCAGTAATAGAATTCCATCAGGCTGTAGATAGTTAGCCACTGTCTTTAGCAATCTCTCATAATACATCAGACCATCTGTGCCGCCATAGAGAGCCAGCTGTGGTTCCTTCATAATTGAACTTTCATTCAACTGCTCTGGTTGTAAGTAAGGTAGGTTGGCCAGGATCAGATTAAATTTCTGTAATGGTATATCGTCCAATAGATCAGACGGTAGAAAGGATACTTTTGCTTGTAACGAATCAGCGTTTTCTTGAGCAACTGCCAGAGCAGGGAGGGAGATGTCAGTACCGAGATAATTAAACCGCCCAGCTGTTTCTAAAGCTATGGTAATGATCAGACAGCCGGAACCTGTTCCAATGTCGAGAATGGCCAGTGGCTGGTAGCTTGTGGCTGGTAGGTTTTTTAATAGCTCGAGAGCGGTGGTGATCAAAACTTCGCTATCAGGGCGAGGTATTAGTACATCAGGATTGACGATAAAGCGGCGATTATAGAAATCTTTGTAATCGAGGATATAGGCCACTGGCTGACCAGCCAGACGTTGATCAAGGTAATCAGTAAATACAGTCAGTTGCTCCTGACTAATTTTGGTTTCGCCCTGACTGTACAGATACGTCCGGTCAACGTTCAAGGTAGCAGCCAAAAGGATAGCGGCTTCGTCAGCAGAAAATCCGGCTGTCTGTAGACGTTTGCCGGCTTGCGTCAGTAAATCAGCGATCATTATTCGTCGTCTCCGCCGTCACCATGCTCACGAGAAGTTAATTCAGTGATCAACTCCTCCAGATCTCCGTCCATGATCAGCGGCAAATTATGGGCACTGTATTTAATACGATGATCAGTCAGACGGTCTTGGGGAAAGTTGTAGGTCCTGATCTTTTCACTACGATCACCACTACCGATCTGACTCTTGCGGGCATCTGATCGTTCTTTATGTAAACGTTCTTGCTCGGCTACGAGTAGACGTGAGCGTAATACTTGCAGGGCTTTGAGTCTGTTTTGCTGTTGAGATTTTTCATCCTGACAGGTAACGATCATGCCGGTCGGTATATGGACCACGCGTACGGCTGAGTAGGTAGTGTTGACGGATTGTCCGCCATGTCCGCCAGCCATGAAGGTATCGATGCGTAATTCTTCTGGTTTCAACTCGATGTCAGCTTCTTCGGCTTCCGGCAACACCGCTACGGTAACGGTAGAGGTATGCACCCGGCCGGCCTTCTCGGTCTCAGGTACGCGTTGCACTCGGTGAACGCCGGATTCATATTTCAGATGTTTGTAAACATTAGCGCCATTTATTTCGAAAATTATTTCTTTAAAGCCACCAATGTCACTACGGGCGGAGCTGATGAGATGTGTCTTCCAGCTATGACGGTCGGCGTAGCGAGAGTACATACGGAAAAGCTCAGCCGCAAATAAACTAGCTTCATCACCCCCAGCACCAGCACGGATTTCAATAATAATATCTTTGGCATCTTGGGGATCGGCGGGTTGGGTCAGCTGTTTTAGATTACTTTCGGCTGTGGTTAATTGTTGTCGTAGCTGCGTTAATTCATCCTCCGTTAGAGCTTTCATTTCAGTATCTGTTTCGGTTTCCAAAGTTTTTTTCAGATGCTTAATTACTCCTTGTAACCGCACGACTTCTTCGGACCTGGTCAGGATTTCTTTGGCCGCGTGATAGTCTTTCATAGTTTTCTGCAGTAGGGCACGGTCCTGAACAACAGCCGTATCCTGTAGGGCGGCTTCCAACTGACTGACTTTGGATTGTTGGTCTTCAATATTAATCATAGGTATAAAAAAACTCCGTCTGTTAGTATACAACCACAGTCGGAGTTGGCAAAGTTATTTGGCGTCTTTTTTCTTGGCTTGTTTCTTGGCAGAAGCGGCGGCTCGCTTGACCTTTTTGCCTTTGCGCACAGAGGCTTCGCTTTCTTTCTTGGTAACGAGTCGCTTGAAACGGTCAACACGGCCGGCAGTGTCGATCAGCTTGTCTTTGCCAGTGTAGAATGGATGGCATTGAGAGCAAATTTCCACATTTATTGATTCTAGAGTTGAGCCAACGGTAAAGACATTGCCACAGGCACAGCTGACTTTGGCTTTGGGGAAGTAGGCAGGATGTAAGTTTTTCTTCATACAATGTGATCTTTTTTAGTGGCTTGCATATTACCAGAAGAGAACTATCTCGTCAACTCTAGGAGCTTTAAGCTTTGATTTGAGGCTTTACTGGACTGATAATGATATAGTGTTGCATTTACTTGTTGAGCCTACTCCTATAGCTATTGACAAATATAATCTTTTATTATATATATTGAATAATGATTTAATCAATCTGTTCGTTAACCTCTAACCAAGGAGCTATCATGAAGAAGCGAAACATAACGCCGCTAATCGCACAGATCTTGAAGAAGGTCGCTCCTCGTATTGGGGCCACTGTAATGATGGAACCCAAATGGAAAATAGTTGGCCAGATCACCTATCGGAGTGGACAAAAAAGATATTTTCGCTCCTCTAGCCTTGATCTTAACTCACTGGGAGCCTCGGAAGTCGCTAGGGATAAAGATTACGCTAATTTCTTTTTGGCTCGGATGGGATATCCCATCGTTCCCGGCAGCAAGACCTTTTTTGCTCGCCAATGGGCCAAAGCCATCGGTTTGCCCGATCAGTCTATTGAAGCCGCATATCACTACGCAGCGAAGCTCGGCTTTCCCGTGATTGTTAAACCTAACAGTGGTAGTCAAGGAACCGGCGTGACGTTGGTGCACAACAGGCGCGAGTTGTATCAGGCGCTGCGCAGGGTGTTTCTTTCAGATCGTGTCGCACTAGTGCAGCAACCAGTAGACGGTAAGGACTACCGCTTGGTGGTACTCGATGACAAAGTCATCTCTGTCTATCAGAGGATACCGCTCAATGTAGTAGGTAACGGCCGGTCGACTATCGGTCAACTGTTGAGATACAAACAACGCCAATTCATCGCCTCGAGTCGAGATACCTGTATTAATTCTGACGATCCAAGGATCTTGAAGAAGCTCCGCCATCAGAAGTTGAGCTTCGACTCGGTATTGGCACGCGGTCATCGAGTGTATCTGCTGGACAACGCCAATCTCTCGACCGGTGGGGACTCTGTCGATGTTACTGCTGAAGCGCACATGGCTTTCAAGAAGATCGCCGTTCAAGTGACCAAAGACATGGGATTGCGCCTCTGTGGTGTGGACCTCATGATCGCCGGTGACATCACCCAGAAGCCAGATGTCTATTGGGTTTTGGAGATCAATTCTGCCCCTGGGCTTGACCACTATGCGCACAGCGGTAAAGCTCAAGAAAAGATCGTCGAGGATCTCTACCTGGAAGTTCTCAAGAGTATGGAACGCTAGTGTTCGGACGCCGAGGCATTGTCACCTCCGGCGTTTTTTTATATACTAATGACAATATGAAACACATTAGACTTAACCTGACACTAAGGAAGTTGTATTTCATCATCGTATTTGCGATCGCGGGTTGTGTCAGCTTACAGATCCCAGTGACACGGTTAGCAGGATCACAGGTAACTTTTACTATCTATGATGCATTCGCGCCTATTGCCGGAGCTTTTATTGGTAGTATATCGGGAGTAGTTGCGGTTTTTTTAATGCAATTATTAAATTTTTTTTGGCATGGAGCTCAGATCCAAGATGCTGGTACGGTAATTCGTTTTGCTACTATGATGTCTGCTGCCCTTTATTTTGCCAAAAAAAGTCGATTCAATCTCTTCATTCCTATGATCGCTATTGTAGCTTTTGTTGCGCATCCCATCGGTAGAACGGTCTGGTATTACGCTGCTTTTTGGATTATACCCATTGGAGCTTATTTTCTTCGTGATCGTTTTTTGTTGGCTCGAGCTTTAGGTACGACCTTTACCGCCCATGCTGTAGGTGGCGCTTTGTGGATCTGGACTTTTGCACTCCCGGCAGCCGTCTGGAATTCGCTGATCCCTGTAGTAGCAGGGGAGCGTCTGTTATTTGCTTTGGGTATCTGTGCTTCCTTTGTGGCAGTTAATAATCTCCTGTGTTTAGCTGAAAAACAACAGATCTTGCGTCTTGATTTCCCTTTGAACCCTCACTACCTACTCCCTTCTTTCCGTGCCTATTATGAAGCCAAGAGGTCTCCCCTCTTCTAAGACTCAGTTTGTCGTCTTCGTCGCGACTAGTGTAGATGGTCGTATCTCGTTGACCAAAAAAACCTTGCCGGATTGGACCAGTAAGGAAGACTGGAGTTTTTTTCAAAAATCCCTGCAAAAATTTGATGCCGTTATCGTAGGTCGTAATACTTATCAAGCGGCCGCAACCCGTCTGCGACAGCGTACAACTTTTGTCTTGTCGAGTCGTATAAGTACATCTCAGCGTAGAGGTACTGTTACTTTTTTGAATCCTGCACGGGTTGATATCAAGCAACTCCTGAAGCAGTATAAGAGAGTGGCAGTGCTCGGTGGGGCTATGGTCTATCGAACTATGTTGGAACGAGGTTTGCTTGATGAGCTTTATATAACCATTGAGCCGCTGATCTTTGGACGCGGACAAGCTATGGTTATCGGAGGCACAATCACAACACAACTGCGACTGATATCTCAGCGCCGACTCAATAAAGCAGGGACATTATTACTTCATTATAAGATCAAGCGATTGCCAATATGATTGTCGAACCCATCAAAACTCGTATTTTTCAAGAAGGTGAAGATCTGATAGCTTTTATCGTCGAGCATTTGCCGGTGGTAAAATCAAAGGCTATCGTTGTCGTTACATCCAAAATCATTGCTCTATCCGAACGTAGGACCGCGGTAGTCAAAAATATTCAGGAGAAAATCAAGATAATTCGGCAAGAGAGTGACTTTGCTGTCCCTACTAAGTATGTCTGGCTGACAATTAAAGATGGTATGGTGATGGCTTCGGCCGGCATTGATGAATCTAATGCCAAAGGTAAGCTGATACTTTTACCTCGCGATAGTTTCCGCTCCGCTGGCTTAATTCGAAGAATGTTAAAAAAAAAATATGGTCTGAAGCAGCTCGGTGTCATCGTGACCGATAGCCGCACTATACCACTGCGGGCGGGAGTGATGGGTGTGGCTCTTGGGTATGCCGGCTTTCGAGGGGTGAGGGATTATCGTGGTACTCCGGATATCTTTGGGAGAAAGTTCAAATTTTCTCGCACGGATGTAGTTGACAGTCTGGCCGCGTCTGCAGTTGTAGTGATGGGCGAAGGAGATGAACGTCGGCCATTGGCTCTGATCGAGGATATACAGGTAGATTTTTGTGATAGAATCAATCGTCAAGAATTGCATATAGATATCCAAGATGATATGTATAGGCCCCTCTTTACCCAGTTGCCGAGACGTTATAGGACTAAGAAAAGTAATAAATAGCCCAGCCGGCTCTTTTGACTGTGATTCCTTACAGTCTTCAACTTTTACCTATTTAACCTCTTGCCAAAAGAATCAGCTTATGATATTGTCTTGATGCTCAATTTGAGTCACCTTGTCTGTCACGTCGAACGTGGTCAACCAAGGAAGCACACATGCCTATAACGTTTCTGTATTCTTTCATCCTTGGCCAAGGCTACGGATGATAACAGAAATAGTGGCAGAGGATCCGCTGAAATTTTAATTAGACAGCGGACAATAAAGAAAGAATATGTCAACAACTATACCTACAGCATTAGAAATGCTGAAGAGCGGTGTACATTTTGGTCATCAGGTGCAGAAGCGCCATCCCAAGATGCAGCCGTATATCTATGCCAAGCGTAACGGCGTCTCCATTATTGATCTGGAGCAGACACGTATCAAGCTGCAAGAAGCTCTTGATTTTGTCAGTCAGATCGTAGCCAATGGTGGCGTTATTTTATTTCTCGGCACCAAGAAGCAGGCACGCAATGGCGTCAAGGCTGCGGCCGAGAAGAGTGACTCACCGTACATCATCGGACGTTGGATCGGCGGAACATTCACCAACTTTGAAAATATCAACAAACTATTCACCAAGCTCAAGACCCTAGAAGCTGATAATAAGAGCGGCGAATGGAAGAAATATACCAAAAAAGAGCAAGTGGCTCTGACCAAGGAATCTCATAAGCTCAATGAATTTGTGGGCGGTGTCAAAGACATGACCAAATTACCCAAAGCCATCTTTGTCGTCGATGTCAAGAAAGAAGAGACAGCCGTAGCCGAAGCCAACAACAAAGGCATCCCAATCATCGCTATCACCGATACCAACGTCAATCCCGACATGGTGCAGTATCCGATCCCGGCCAACGACGACGCAGTACGATCGATCGAGATGATCTCCAACTTGATAGCTGAGGCTATCATCGCAGCTCGCAAATAAATTAGTTAGAAAAATAAATATTATGTCATTAGAAACAATCAAACGAATCAGAACCTTGACCGGCGCTGGAATTGTTGATGTGCAGAAAGCTCTAGTTGAAGCTGGTAACGATGAAGAAAAAGCCATCACCATCCTGCGACAGCAAGGGCAAAAGATGGCCGCCAAGCGTATCGATCGCCAGACCTCCGAAGGTGTGATTGCCTTGGCGCAAACAGAGACAAGCATTGCCGTTGTCCGTCTGACCTGTGAGACAGATTTTGTGGCTCGTAATGCTGACTTCGTAGCCGTGGCCCAACAATTTGCCGAGCAGACTCTAGCCGAAGGTACCGAAGCGGTGCGAACTAAAGCTGAGGAGCAGATCAAAAATGAATTAATCTTGAAAATTGGCGAGAATATTCAGCTGGCCGGTGTTGATCTGATCAACGGTGCCATCAAAGGCTCTTACCTCCATTCCAATAAAAAATTAGCTGCCGTGGTTGTCTTGAAATCAGGCACAACCGAATTAGCCAATGAAGTCGCTATGCACGTCGCGGCTATGCGTCCTGATTATCTACGTTCAGACGATGTACCTCAAGATTTGATTGCCAAGGAATCAGAGATCTATAAGCAGCAATTACTGAGCGAAGGTAAACCAGCAGACATGATTGCCAAGATTATGCCAGGTAAGTTGCAAAAATTCTTCAGTGAAGTTTGCTTACTCCAGCAACCGTTTGTCAAAGACGACAAACAAACGATTGAGCAGGTCTTGAAAGCCGCCAACGCTGAGGTTGAATCATTCTACTTCTTTAGTCTATAATATATGTATATGAATAACTTTCTCCAAGGTCTTCTTTCCTGCGATGGTCAGGAATGCGCTTGCGGCGGTAGCTGTCAGTGCTAGCAGTATAAGCTTTTAAATGGAACACCTCCGACGTGAAGTCGGAGGTGTTTTGTTGCGGCTCTGCTGAAGTGGTAGCAGAAGGCAACTTAGACGTAGGGACGTGTTCCTGTAGAGATGCCGAGTCTGGCTCGTTTGTTGGCACGGTTGGGTATGATTTGTGTTCTTGAAGATAGAGACCTTTTGATTCGTAGTAGAACATTTGATGTTCCATAGTTTATCAGTTATTAGATATCTATGTATTTGTCATAATTGTCCGATACATGCCTGAAGATCTGTAAAATTGACTTATTATTCTTCCAACTATCACTTATTAAAGATCGTAGTTTTTCATGACCAGCATATCCAACATCAGGAGCTTCTATCAAATCGGTAAACTCTAAATTCAGTATTTCCGTTAACGATTCTTTGATGACATATCGTTTTTTTCTGGCATTGCTTTTAGATCCTCTCCAAAGATATAATATGTGTAGAAATGGAGTATCTCATGACAAATTATTCTTCTTTGGTGTTTGCGGTAAGCAGTAACGAAGAAATAGTCCGAGGCGATAGCGCAACGGTCATTTGTCGTCAGGTAGGCGGTTAGTTGTTGCATCGGGTAGTTACAGGAAAATATAGCATCCATCCTTTTTTTGTACTCTGATTCAATTCGTGACCAGGAAGTCATTATTTCCGCTAGTTTTTTTTGAAAATCGATTTTATTATACTCTACGAAACTCGCAATAAATTTCGAAATATTTTCATTGCTATAATCGTCTCTAAACCTCTTATTAAAAAACTGCAAGACCTTAGAATCTTGACCTTTGTATTTAGCGTGGGCAATAATTTGATAATTTTGTATATCCTTTTCTAAAGAATATAAAATTTTTAACAACATATTGTTAACAAAAATATTTTTAGATCAAATATTTTGCAATTATAATACAACGCTTACTAACTGTGAAAAATTTTCCGTGCTGGTAGTCACCGTATGTATTTACTATTTTAAATCTATGATTAGACAGAATATGTTTTAATTGCAGTGGTCTGTAATATTGAACCTTCAATTTTGATTCTTTTTTTGAGGTTAATACTAAAGTCTGTTTATTTAATTCGTAAGGTGATTGAGGGTTTTTTAAAATATCTCTGAAGTCGATAGATACTATCAACATCTAACAGCAGTAATCCTTCTCGATCCATATGTTGTGCAAGCTTTCGTATGACTAAAGGTCCATTCATGACACCAAAATCAGCGAACATTAAAAAAATCTTTGAGTATTTCTTTCTTAATGATAATTTTTCTAAAGATTGAAGATGGAAGACAATTTTTAATTTTTTTCTTAAAGCTTCTATACGCGCTAGATTAATTAGATATTTCGAGGAATCAACACCCTCAATGTTGAATCCTAACTTTGCAACGGGTAGAGCATGACGACCATGACCGCAGGCTGCATCGAGAATTTTATCTTTCTGAGATAATTTTAATATTTTTTTTAAATATATAACTTCTCTATGTGTTTGAGCATTGGTGAAGTATGATTTGTGTTCTTGAAGGTAGAGACCTTTGGATTCATAGTATTGCATAATGTTTTAAAAATATCGTGATTAAGGCCCGCCGTCAATGACCGGCGGGCCCAAGTGTTAGGTTGGAAGTGCTGCGTACAGCTTCTCGACCTTACGTTGATAAAAATCAGGTTCTTCGCTGGCTATCCACATGAGCTGTGAATATGGGACTAGTCTTTTAGAGACCAGGTATCTGGCAGTGGGCCCCCAGATTTTTTATAAATAGTTCGTATTAATTGTGACAGAATGACCAGTTTCTTCTCAGTTTTAGGAGTCGTATAAAAATCATCGACTAGCTGAGCAAAGTCTTTATTAAGTTGACGTAACGTCTGCTTCATTTCGTTTGGTTGTGGACAAAATTGGCCACTCAACTTAAGAAATAATTCTAGGATATTATTCACTAATAGTTGACTGTCCAATCCAAAGGCAATGTAATCTTTATTTTTTACATCCCGTTGAACCTCGCCCCAAAAATCATCTATTGAATATTTGTGCATCAGGATCTCCTCAGGGGACAGTTTAGGTTGAATTCTTAAGTTTTGATCAGCGATCATTTGGATTTTTTTAATGCAGCAGTTCTTTGGTATAGAATATTACCATGGGCAAGTAGGTGTGAGGTCATTTTTCGGAAACTAGTTTTTTCTTCAATGAGATATCTATTTGCCTCAGGCACGGTATTAAAAATAATATCGACACGGACATCCTTTTTTAGGAAATTTTTCCTTGAAAGGTTCCCTCTCTTTTTTTGAAGTATATAGATGTCGAGGTCCGAATATTGGTCAGATATATTTCGTGCTACAGAACCGCAAAGCATAATACCGAGGACGTTTTTGTCCTGTGAATATTGCAATACGATACTGTCGCAGATTGCTTGAAAAATCTTTTGCATCAGAAACTATATTTTATTTTGAATAATTTTCGTTTCCTGCAGTTCGGCCATTTTTTCCTTCTCATCATGAGAGAGATTATTTCTTTTTACTTCTGGCTCGATCATGAGGTGTGCTAGCTCATGTATTAATGTTTGAGCTGCCTTATCTGGAGTTTGGTGTAGACTGAGAATGATCTGGTTGGGGTAGTGGTAGCTTCCATAGGTTCCAAAATGGACTAGATAAACGATATACGGCTTAGTAACAAGATTTGGAATATGAGACGGGAGAGATTTTAGTGTATCGTTCGCAAATTTCTTTAACGATAGTTTATGGGGTAATTGGAAAGGCGATAGATGGTAAATATAGTTATTTCTATTAAGCCAAAAACTATACCTTAAGGTGCCAAACAGGGATTTTATATCTACAAAAAAATTGTATTTTATTCTAATCATACACCTAGTATAAAGGAAAAGCGGGGGGCGGGAAACCCGCCCCGCCCCCATAACATAAGACACATT
>CAYHYG010000001.1:0-3094 GCA_964360835.1 uncultured Gammaproteobacteria bacterium | reverse complement strand
TGTAGGTAAGTAAATAAATTTAAAATAACACACAAATAATAGTGCACAATTTTTATAGGGCTATTTAATATAATAAAACTGTTAATTTTTTTTTTTTACTAAAAAAACCCATACTAAAAAGCAACCGGGGGGCGCGTAAACCCCCCCCCGCCCACTTCACTTACGACACTTGCACTGACACAGCGCTGAGTGATTGCTACCTTCCGGAACCTTGTTGGTTACCGGAATTTTCGTGCCATGCAGGCTCTTGAGTAGCTCCAGAGCACTGGTAGTCGCCATTTTGGTTTCACCTCCTTTCAACTTACGGGTTGAAGTTTTTTTCGGTCCACGACTGAACCTCATCAGCACCAACTCCGTACAGACCAGGGTTGATGAAGTCAGCTGGGGAATAGAAACCCCAGGTAAGAGGACAACCGCAGTTGCACAGTTTCCACAGATCACATCCCTGACAAATGTCGGATCGCATGACATTTGCCTCCTTTCGCAGATCCGTCAGGGTTTCGCTCTGTGACCACATTTCGAGAAACTCTTCGGCAGTATACTGTAGTTGTCCGTTGGCAAATAGCGAGGCGATAGCTAGATGAGGGAAGGAGTTGCAGGGTATGACTGTTCCGTCGACATCCACGCTTAGCCCGCGTCCGGTTCCGACATGACAGCCGTAACCAAGACGATTGGTCCGCGCAAGTTTGAGAAAAGTATCCCGCGGAATGAGGCAGAGAGGTAGCTCGTGGAGGATGGTCACTTGCTGTGGCATATCCTTGAGGGCAACTACCAGTTCGGCAAAACGTTTGGGATTCAGGGACTGAGCGCCACTAATCCCATTTTGCGTAATCGTCGGTACTGCACAGCTTACAACGATGTCCTTGACCCCGAGTTTCAGGAATTGGGCGATGCTCTGGGGGATGGTCTCGATATTATGTGGACCAGCGACAATGTTCAGAGAGCAGGTTCCGCCTAGGGATACAATGTTTTTTATTCCGTGGTAGGTTTCCTCCCATGAAGCGACGTGTGTGATATCGTCATGAACTTGCCTTTGGGCCGAGTGTATTGTGACAGAAAATACATCAAGGCCTGCACTTAGGAAGTCCTCAACGACAGCGGGCCGATGGAACAGTCTTCCGTTGGATACGACGGTTACTTCCGGTATCTTGCTGGCCTTAGCTCGGCGGATTAGAGTGGGAAGTTCTCGATAGAGCGTAGGCTCTCCTCCGATAAAGATACAGCTGTAGATCCCGAGCGCCGCGAAAAAGTCGACGGTCTGTTCAGCGATTGGCAATGGCATGATAGCCGGTTTAGCTGTGTCTTCCAGACGATAACACCAAGAGCAACGGTTTTGACAGCCTGTATTGACGTTAACCCAGCTGGTGGTTATTTGTATTTGATTTGACCGTGACACGTTCGACCTCCGTGGTTTATCCACCATATTCTTAGACGCCGTTCGTTACGGCCGTCCGTTTTTACTTGGCTAAAACAAGCATGAAAATCGTATTGTGCTGTTCATCGTCGTGAAACAGACGGCTACATTGATGTTAAAGTACTTATTTACACAGTAATTTTAGCATCTTAAATGAGAAGTATATACTTTGGTAACGTTAAGTATAAATATGCTATAATTACCATCGATTATTATTAACTACTCTTATGTCAGTATCATCCAGGAAAATTCGTCTCGCCATCAATGGCTTTGGCCGTATCGGTCGAGCTGCCTTCAAGATTGCGCTAGAAAATAAACGCTTTCAGGTCGTGGCCATCAATGATTTGACTGACGCTGAAACTTTAGCCCGATTATTACAGAATGATACTGTCTACGGCCGTTATGCCAAGAAAGTCAGCGTCAAAAGCAGCGCTATTACGGTTAATGGTCAGGCCTTTCCTGTCATTGCTCAACCCGATCCGACCAAATTGCCCTGGAAAAAATATAATGTTGACGTTGTCTTGGAATGTACCGGTCGTTTAGTCGATGGTGACAAAGCCAAAGCTCATCTGAAATCAGGCGCCAAGAAAGTATTATTATCAGCACCAGCCAAAGGTGGTGGGGCCGAAACGTTTCTCTTGGGCGTCAATGCTCAGACTTATAAAAATCAAACCATCGTTTCTAACGCTTCTTGCACCACCAATTGCATCGCGCCGGTGGCTCAGGTCATGGACTCGGTTTTCGGGGTACAGAAAGCCATGATGACTACTATACATTCATATACAGCTGATCAAAATCTGATTGATGGTCCGCACAAAGATCCTAGACGCGCCAGAGCGGCTGCAGCCAATATTATCCCCACAACTACAGGGGCCGCCATAGCTATGGGAGAGGTCATACCAAGCCTACAAGGAATTTTCGATGGTTTGGCTATCCGTGTACCAACTATCTGTGGTTCACTTTCCGATTTTACCTTTTTGTTGAAAAAAAATGTGACGGTTAAGCAGGTCAATCAGGCTTTAATCCGTGCTAGTAAAACACCACGTATGCGGGGAGTTTTAATGTGTACTGACGAGCCGCTCGTTTCCTCAGATATCATTGGTAATCCGTATTCATCCATAGTTGATTTATCGCTGACCAAAGTTGTCGATGGAAACATGGTCAAAGTTGTTGCTTGGTATGACAATGAATATGGCTATACTAGACGACTGGTAGAAATGGCGGCAGTCATAGCATAATTTTATGGATTTCGAGAAACCCATAGATCATCCTGATGATTTAGATGAAGCCGGCGAGCTTGGACCGGGGGATTGGGAAGATGACCAGAGCGAGTCTAAGTCGGTAGTACCGATAGAGATTCAGGAGCAACAACACGTGTTGTCAGCCAAATTGGAATCTTGTAAGACAGCTAGAGGAATTCTGGACATAATCCGAGACGAGGAAAAAATTTATACGGTAGAGGGACAGCTGGCTGACAAAGATTCAATCATTGATGTAGTTTTCTCTCTGCGTACATTATTGGAGTTTAAACGTGGTAAGATCGCATCATCATTGGAGATTGAGGAAATAGAAAAAATTTTATCCCGTCCGGAAGTTGACGCGATTCTTGGCTTGCATGATTCGTTGATTAGAATTGTTTCAGAAACTCGTTGACGCTACCATGCCTGCGTGATAGTCTGG